>NZ_NPDS01000004.1 GCF_002811925.1 Leptospira barantonii | reverse complement strand
CTCCATCCTTCCACGATTTATACAGAAATATTCTGACCCTCGATTTAGCATCCAACACGATCACACGCGAATTTATCTTCGAACCAAACCCGATTTACGCCCAAGACTTGGATTTCCGAAGTTATTTCCCGCCGAATTATTACCAATTCCTTTAAAACAAAATCACCTCAAACAAAGACCGACTTCCAAGACGGGCAAGTAATATCTTCACAAAAATCCAACGTCCCAATATTTATGACGATACAAGTTTACGAACGGAATCACAGACTTGTCTAATCCACAGAGCCGACATACGACAACTTTCATACCAGACCAACCCAGCGTAACACAAAACAAGAAGTGAATCCCATGAAATTCAACCGACCACAACGACAGTTAAAACTACAACCACAGCCAAACGCGATCCGCAAAACCCAAAAGACCAACAACAAAATCACAAAATTCTTCTTAATCCTAACAACAATCTGCGTCTACGGATTCGGATATATGAACCAACCGATCCAGGCCTTCGATCACAAACATACCCAATGGAACAACGAAATCAAAAAATACGTTAAAGAAGGAAACGTCGATTATTCTACCTGGAAAAAAAATCGAAGCGGGCTCGACATATATCTACAAACCTTGAGCGCCGTCGACGAAAAGGAATATTCTTCGTTTAACAATTCGGAAAAGATGAGTTTCCTGATCAACGCGTATAACGCGTTTACGATTCGATTGATTCTGGATCATTATCCGTTAAAAAGTATAAAGGATCTCGGAGGACTTTTTTCGGGACCCTGGAAATTGGAATTCTTCAGCTTACTCGGAACCAAAAAGAATCTAGATTGGATCGAGCACGAAAAGCTTCGCAAGGACTTTCAAGAACCGAGAATCCACTTCGCCATCAATTGCGCCTCCAAAGGATGTCCACCGCTTTTTGAACAATCCTTTCAAGCGCCCAAACTTGAAGAACAACTTGCCTATGTCGCAAAACGATTTCTAACGGATCGAAATTACAACCGATACGATTCTTCCCAAAAAACACTTTATCTTTCCAAGATTTTCCAGTGGTTCGGAGGAGATTTTACGCGTAAAAACGGAAGCCTAATTTCTTTTTTCAATTCCAATTCCGGACTTGCATCGGTTCCGACGGACGCGGAGATTCGGTATCTCGATTACGACTGGAATTTGAATCGAACGAAATAATCTTTCCGCCCCGAGAAAAAAAACCTCGATCCTGAAAAAAAGCCAAAATCGCTCTGTTAACTCTGGATAGAAGGCAAGGAACGGCAAAGGAATTTACTTGAAATCGGGTTTCCCATCTTCAACTTAGTTCCAATGACCGCCCGGAAAGATTTTATGGATGCTCTCTATCGAGAGTACAGTGGAAAAATCTTTGATTTCCTCTATAAATATAGCTCCGGGAATCCTGAGGTCGCGATGGATCTCATGCAGGATACGTTCTTGAATTTTTTCAGGAAATATTCCGATTCGAATATCGATCGAGAACAAGCAATTCGTTTGCTCTATACGATCGCTCGAAACCGATCCATCAATCATTCTCGGAAATTCTCCACCGTAAAAGAAAGTGGGAATCCGGAGATGCAAGACTTTCAGGAACAAAAGCTTTCTTTCGTCAGAAAGGCCGAACTTAAGGATTTGGAAGAACGTCTTCTGGAATGTTTGGACGAACTGGAAGAAGACGAGAAGTATGCTTTGATTCTTCGGTTTATGGAAGACTACAATCTGACGACGATTGCGGAAATTATGAGTATATCGGTTTCGACCGCTTCTCGTTTGATCGTAAAAGCGACCGCGAAAGTGACCGAAATTGCTGAAAAAAAGAATTTGAAACCCTGATTAAGAGTATAGATAAAAATGGAAGAATCGGGAATGGAAAGGGAAGAGAAGATTCAAGAAATTCTGCTGGAAGGGAAGCGGAACGATCTAAGTCCTTCTGTGGAATGGCTGGCCAAAGGCTTAGGCGATTCCTGGGTTGAATATTCGGCTAAGGCTTCAGACTTCGAGGCTCTTTATGCCCGCGCGCTTTCATCCGACGATCAAAACCAATTCTCCGGCAAAAAAGAATCCTCCAAAGTTTCCAAGGTCATTTCCTTTTCCGATTTTAGAAAGAATCGATTTGCAATCGGTCTTTCCGCCGCGGCGATCTTTCTACTCGCGGTAACATTAGGATATTATTCTATTCTTAAGAACCAATCTTCCATCGACGTCGAAAAGGGCGGAGTGGAGATTTCTCAAGTGGAAGGGGAAGCGTATCTTACGTCCTCCGATCCGAAGGACAAAATACTTTTAAAACCAGGGGTTCGCATCCAAGAAGGCCAAAGAGTAGTCACCGGTCCGAACGCGATTCTCAACTTGAAAGTTTCCGACGGGATCGCAGTACGAATTCTCTCCGATTCGGAAGTTTCTTTCCGATGGATCGATCTTTCCACACACTATAAAATCGGAATCGATCTTGAAAAAGGCGAACTGCTCGCGCACATTCATAAGAATCTTAAAAAAGAAGAATTTATCGTTCGCTCCGAAAACGTAAGCGCCGAAGTTCGAGGCACTAGTTTCAGTTTTCAAAACGTTCCGGGCGAGGGAACTCGGGTTCGAGTTTTGGAAGGTCGAGTGGCGATCAGCGCCCGAGAAGAATCCAAAAAAACCGCTCCCGAAGGAGAACAGATCCTCGAACCGAACCAGGGAATTTTCGTAAATCAAAAGGGTTTTGTTCGGAGTCGTTTGAACGATTCCGAGAAGGATCACCTCGGTCTTGAGTTCGAAAAACTCCCGATCGAAAGCATTCCTAGAGATAAAAACCGGGCTTATTCCAGCAAACAAGAACTCCTAACGGAGTTTCAACGAATGGAAAGAATTGTTCTGACGGACGGAAAGACGATCGAAGGTGTCATCGTGGATATGGACGAAAACGCGATGTATGTCCAAACCCTTGAAAAGGAAATCACCATTCAAAGGGGACTCGTCTCCGAAGTGATTCAACTCCACTGAGGGCAAATTCTCTTTGACAGTCGGCCGGTAAATCGGGAAATTATGCTCTCGAGGACCCTGCATGACACACGATGACCCCGGTAAAAAAAGAATCTTCAGCAACTACATCATCGACCGGGACTTTCAACTCAAGTTTTTATTGAATTATTCCTTGCTCATCGTTTTCGGCCTACTGCTCACGGTCGGATTTCTCTATTGGTTGAACTACACGAAGTTCGATAAGGGAGTCGTTTTCCGTTTGAGAAACGATCCGGTCAAAGTTTATCAAAAAGGATTTGAAGATCAGAACGGAGTCGAAAAGGAAAAGTTCGTGGAAAGGGAAATCTTTCTTCCGGATTACGATCATAGACTCGATATGTTCTCGATTCAGGTAAACGGAATTCTTCTTTTATCCGGTTTATTCTTAGGAATGACCGCGATCTTTACCGTGATCTATTCTCATAAGATGGCCGGTCCGGTTTATAACATCAAAAATCATCTTAGAAAATTGGCGAACGGCGACGAGCCCGTTAAAAAGATCAAAATTCGAAAGGGAGACGAGTTTCAAGAACTCGCGGATCTTTTGAATCAAGTCATCGAAAAAAGAATCAACAACCATAAGAGCTGAATTCTTTCAGTCTCGTTTTGGAAATTAATTGTGGATTTTTTTTCAAAGCGCGATAAGTTTCTTCGGTATGGTTCGTAAGGTTTTACTTTTTAGTTCTTTCATTTTGTTTTTTCCCCAATTCGTATTCGCGGACGAAGAAGTTGCGATCGCTCTTTTTGTTACGGGGAAGGTGCAATATTCTCAAGCCGGTAAAACGGAAACTCTCAAAAAGAATATAGTTCTTACGAAGTCCGCTAAGGTTGAAACCGCAGATGGAAAAGCGGATCTTCAGTTGGGTGCAAACGCTGTGATCCGACTCGCACCTTATACAAAGATTGAAATCGCCGAACTTTTCTCGGACGGATCCAAAAATACTACGAAGGTGACCTTGGTTTCCGGTAAACTTTTTGCCAACGTTCAAAAATCGAATAAGAAAGAAGATCTAGAAGTAAGTTCCATCTCTTATACCGCGGGTGTTCGAGGAACTCAGTTTGTTGTGAGCGAGGAAAAAACAAAAGCTCCGAGAAACGAGGATTCGGATGTTCCAGACGGAGTTTTTGTAAACGAGGGAGAGGTTGCAGTTCAATCTTCTTCCGGCGGAGAGTTGGACGTGAAGGCCGGCGAACAGGCTTCTTGGAACGGAAAAGAACTTCTGATGGAACCTCTGAAAGAATTCATGAAAGAAAAGATGAAGATCATCCAAAACTTCAAGACGATCAAAGCCGAAAACTATCAGATGCTCAAGGATCAGAAGTTGAAAAACAAGGAGCTTCTGGAGAACTTTCCGAAATCATAATATAGATTCGCAGGCCGACCAAGCCAAGCAGGCCGATCCGATCCGGGAGCCTGCGCTGGCGATATGCCGTTCCTTTTTACAACGGATTGGCCTTGATGAAATTTTTCACTACCTCGGCCAATTCTTCCCCTTTGTCCTCTTGCAAGAAATGACCGCCTTCGGCAATCGTTACGTGTTTTTGACCTTTTGCACCCGGGATCAATCTTCTAAAGAAAATATCTCCGCCTTTTGTGATCGGATCCTGATCGCTGAACGCGGTGAGAAACGGTTTTTTCCAGGTCTTTAAAATTTCCCAAGCCTTTCGATTCGGTTCCGAAGCGGGATCGTCCGGTGAAATCGGAACCAAGGCCGGAAATTTTTTCGCGGCGGCTTTGTATGTTTCATCGGGATACGGAGAATCATAGGCCGCGACGATTTCTTTGGAAAGCTCGGAGACACATCCGTTTTTAACGATGGTTCCGATCGCAAGACGTTTTACGTTCTGTGAGAAATGTCTCCACTTGAGAAAGTCTTCCTTGGGTGGAATATCTCCGGTCGGCAAAAACGTGTTGGCCGCTACGATTCTTGAAAAACGTTCCGGATGTTCCGCCGCAACTCGAAGACCTAAAAGTCCGCCCCAATCCTGACAGAAAAGGGTAACGTTTTTTAAATCTAAATTCTCCACAAAACCGGTTAACCAATCCACATGCGTTTGATAGGTAAAGAACGCGGGATCATTCGGTTTGTCGGACTTCCCAAAACCGATCAGATCGGGCGCGATCGTACGATAGCCCGCGTTCGCCAACGGTGGAATCATCTTTCGATACAAATAAGACCAGGAAGGTTCTCCATGCAACAGCAGAATGGTTTCCGAAGCGTCTTTCGGGCCTTCGTCTACGTAGTGCATTCTTAGGTTTTGGATCTGCAAATAGTTTGGTGTAAAACTATAGCCGGGTAGGTTTTCAAAGGAAGAATCCGGGGTTCTCAAGATTTCCATAGGGGCTATAGATTGCCCGGGTTTGCGATTCGGGAAAGCGTTTTTCGAGAATTTATTCCGGCCCCGATTGAACCGCATGGATTTTAGAATGTTCGAAAATGGGCATTTTCTATCGCTGATTCAAAAGGATTTACCAAATTATAGAAAAGAATGGGAAATATTTTCTGTTGCTTAATTCATAGAAGGTATTTTAACTTTCAAAATAAGCGGAAGTCCCGGCAACGAGGTGATTTTCGCGTTGAAAAAGAACTTGAAATTACTCGGATTCTCCCGAATCCAAAATCGAAAAGAACTGATCCTATAAAACTCGATTCTGTGGAATGGAACAATTCCTCGGATGTTCATCATTCATGGGGATATTCAATTCGCTTATGGCTTGGATCCGGAACTTCTTTCTTTTCAACGACAACGTTCAATTTCTACCGAGCACTTACGATCCGATTCTGATCGTCTTATCCATTCTCGTTTCCATTTTTTCCTCCTTTATCGCGTTGCAGATGGTAGGGCAGAGTTCCCCCGAATCTTCTCGTGCGGGAAGCAGATTTCTGATACTCTTTGCGGCCAGTCTCGCTTTGGGTTGCGGCGTTTGGGCCATGCACTTTATCGGGATGTTGTCGTTTCAGTTGTGTGTTTCCGTTTCCTACGACAAAACGTTGACGATCGTTTCCATGTTTCCGAGCTTTATCGCTTCGATGATCGCTCTTGCATACGTCGGACGACCTAAGATTCATTGGGTGGAATTGGTAGTCGGCGGAGTGTTGGTCGGTTCCGGAATCGGAGCCATGCACTATACGGGTATGGCCGCCATGAGAACGGACGTATTGCTTCGTTACGATCCGATCTTCTTCGCTCTTTCCATTTTGGTCGCGGTCGTTCTTTCCATTCTTTCTCTTTGGGTTCGATTCGGTTTGTCCGATTTGAAATTGAGTAAAAACGTTTCCACTCTCATCGCGGGATCCGTGATGGGAATCGCGATTTCCGGAATGCACTATACGGGTATGTTCGCCGCGAGATTCATCGGACTTCCCGAGACTTCGTACAACAGCGCTCCGTCCAATCCCACCTTTTTGGCGTTAGCCGTTTCGATCACTACGATCACATTCACGATATTTACGTTTGCGGTGAACGCGTTCATTCGTTATCGCAAACTTGTGAACAATCTTCGTGCGAGCGAAACTCGGATGAGAGCGATCGTCACAACCGCGGTAGACGGAGTTTTTACGTTGAACATGGGCGGTACAATTCTCGACTTCAACGATTCCGCCGAAAAGATTTTCGGTTATCAAAGCTCGGAAGTGATCGGTAAGCATATCGGTCTTCTTCTTCCCGAGGCAAACGTTAACCGAAACGGAAATGCTAATTCGACGGAATCCCGTCTTTTAGGAAAGTTTATCGGCACGGGACAAGAATCCTTCGGTCTGCGAAAAAACGCGGGTCGATTTCCGATTCGACTTGCGGTCGGTTACGCGCAACTTCCGAACGAAGGTATTCTTGTCGGTTTCGTAACCGATATCAGCGAAGAAAAGATGATCGAGAACGCTTTGAAACAAAGCGAACTTCAGAAACGTTCCCTAATCGAAAACATTCCCGGCGTTACGTATCGTTGTCTTTTCAACGATAAATGGACGATCGTGTTCTTGAGCGAAGCGATGGAGAAGTTAACCGGTTATCCCGTTTCCGATTTTATGGAACCGGATCCAAAACGATATTTCGTGGACTTGATCCTTCCCGAAGACAGGGAAAAAATCGGAAAGGTCGTTTCCGATGCGGTTCAGGTAAGAAAGGCCTTCGTTTTAGAATATAGGATTCTCGATAAACACGGCGAGATCAAATGGTGTTGGGGCCACGGAAGTGCGATTTTCGGCGGTAACGGAGAAGTTCTTTTTTTGGACGGTGTCATTCTAGACATCACCGAACGAAGAAACATGGAAGAAGAATTGAGAAGGTCGATGGAAAAAGCGGAGCTCGCTGCGTTGACCAAAACTTCCTTTCTTGCGAATATGAGTCACGAGATTCGAACTCCTATGAATTCTATCATCGGTTTTACCGAGGTTCTTCTTTCCGCCGAACCCAAAAAAGAACAGATCGGTCATTTGGAAATCATCAAGGGCTCCGCCAAATCTCTGTTAAGACTTTTGAACGATATTCTCAACACCGCTAAACTCGAAAAGGGCGCGGTGGAACTCGAAATCAACACGTTCTCTCTTTTTAAATTGATAAGCGAATTGAAATCCATCTTCGGTTTGAACGCGCGTAAGAAAAATCTGGAATTCGAGGTGATCCGAGATCCGAATCTGAACGAGTTTTTTATCGGAGATTCTTTAAGGGTGCGTCAGATTCTTACCAATCTGATCGGGAATGCGATTAAGTTCACGGATCGAGGAAAGGTCACGTTCGAAATCAAATTCGAAAATCCTTATATTCATTTTTCGATTCGGGATACCGGGATTGGAATCCGCGCGGACCGAATGGAGAAAATTTTCGAACCATTCACACAAGCAGACATTTCCACTACAAGACGTTACGGTGGAACCGGGCTTGGCACCACCATCTGTAAACAACTCACGGATTTGATGAAGGGCGAAATCTGGGCGGAAAGCGATCTCGGAAAAGGAAGCGTGTTTCACGTTAGACTTCCATTGAGTCCGAATACGAGTTTGGATTCTCATAAGGAAAGATCGATCGACTTTCAATATCCGAAACTGAAAATTCTGATCGTGGACGATATGGAAAAGAACACAGAACTTCTGAAACTTCTTCTTTCCAAAGAAGGCCATACGGTTACCTCGGTTTTGAGCGGAGAAGAAGCCGTTCAAATATACGGTGAAGAATCGTTCGATCTGATCTTTATGGACGTTCAAATGCCGGGAATCGACGGACATGAAACCGCGAGAATTATCCGTTTTCACGAAGTGCAGGAGAACGTAAAAAGAACTCCGATCATCGCTCTGACGGCGAGCGTTTTTCAAGAGGATCGAGACGCCGCGAAAGAATCGGGTATGGACGGATTCGTTGCGAAGCCGATTGATCTTCCGGAATTGTTAAGCGAAATGGCCGCGGTGTTACACTTGAACGGAATTTCTCCCGTTCCCAAATTGCAAAAGACTTCGGTGCTCGAGACTCCGAGCGATTCGGAGAGGGAACGTATGAAAATTCTTTTTGTCGAAATTCTCGACAACTTCCAAAGAGGAACCATCGAAGACGAACACCTCAACGAATTTCTACGTCTGATTTCCGGAAAAGTGGAAGAGGAACAGGTCGAAAGATTTCTTTCCAACGTGAATCAGTTCGAATTGGAAGAAGCACGTTCCAGATTGTATGAGTTTTCATCATTTTTGAATATTCCAGGAATTTAAAATAAATGAGTATAAATACGAAAGCACAAGCTAAGATTCTTATCGTAGACGACGAGGCCGCGAATCTTCAAGTTTTGAAGCAAATTTTGAGTTCCGATTATCAGCTATTCTTCGCCAAAGACGGTTACAAAGGAATCGAACTCGCGAAGTCAGAAAAACCGAATATCATTCTTTTGGATGTGATGATGCCCGGGATCACGGGCCATGAAACTTGTAAGATACTTCGAGCCGAACCTTCCACCTCGAGAATCCCGGTGATCTTCGTTACGGCGATGACCGAAGAAGAAGACGAGGCGGAAGGTTTCGACGCGGGCGCCGTGGATTACATCACCAAACCGATCAGTTCCGCGATTGTAAAGGCCAGAGTAAAAACTCATCTTTCCTTAGTCCGTAACGAGGAACTGAGAGAAACAAGACTTCAAATCATTCAGAGGCTCGGTCTTGCGGCAGAATATAAGGATAACGAAACCGGTCTTCACGTGATTCGAATGAGTCATTATTCTCGCATCATCGCTCTTGCTTCGGGTTTTTCTCCCGATTGTGCGGAGGATCTTCTGCACGCTTCGCCGATGCATGATATCGGTAAGATCGGTATTCCCGATCATATATTACAAAAACAAGGTAAACTGACTCCGGAAGAATGGGCCGTGATGCAAAAACATCCCGCGATCGGAGCGGAGATTATAGGCGATCACGATTCCAGGCTTTTGCAGTTGGCCAAGACGATCGCGCAGAGCCATCACGAAAAATGGAACGGTTCCGGTTATCCCAACGCGCTCCGAGAGGACGAGATTCCGGTCGAAGCCCGCATCGTTGCGTTAGCCGACGTCTTCGACGCGCTGACTACAAAACGTCCTTATAAAAAAGCTTGGGAAATTTCCGATGCGATCGAATACATTCGAAACGAATCTGGCAAACATTTCGACCCGAATCTGATTCCTGTTTTTCTCGACGTGATGCCGAAACTTCTCGAAGTGAAAGAACGTTGGGCGGAGAGCTGAAACGAATCCGTCCTTAATTTAAAAATGCGAAATAAATACTAAATACCGCATCTACAAGTAACTTTCTCAAAGACTCTCGTCAGAAATTTATTTCCTAATTGATCTTTTCGGATCTTAATTGGCAATCATTCTTGAATCGGACATGATATTGATCACAAAGAGACCGTACTTATAATAAAAGTCGATGGTATCTTTATTTTCAATATTTTATTATTCAGTGGTTAACCGTTATATAATCCAATATCCCTTTTCAATCGGCATCTGAGAAAAATAAAGACGCAACGGCTTATTGTATTTAGAGAAAAGTTCAATGATGTTTCCTATCGTTCGTGCGTTGAAAGCGCGTGCACGTGCGGTTCCGAAGTTGAGTTTATCTCAAAATCAATAAGGAAGATCAATATGATTAAAAGGATATTTTTTAAGATTACTACTATGAGTTTAGTATTCTTAGTTTCATTGAATTGCGCAAAAAAGGGCGACAACAACGAAGACTTACTTGATTTGATCGTTGCCACGAACTTAAAACTGACAAATGCAAACTCTTTTACATCTTGTCAGAACTCGACATTTTGTAGGACCTTTATCGCAAAAAATAACGGCGTCGGATTTTTAGGGGACCTTGGAGGGGTTGTAGGAGCGGATGCAAAATGTGCGTCGGAACGACCATCGGGATTTACCGGAGCATATAAAGCTCTTCTAGTCTCCAATGGAACAAGAACGATTTCACCGACAAAGGTAGATTGGGTTCTTTTTGCGAATAAGGAATATAGAAGACAGGATGGAACGACGGTAACGTTCACGACAAACGCTCAAGCAATTGTGACTGCTAACTTTACGAATGGAATCGACGGTGGCGCCCAAACTTTTTTCTGGGACGGACTTTCCGATGCGGCTTGGAATGTAGGAAGTACATGCCAAGGCTGGACATCCGTAAACGCTGGTGACATAGGAAATGCAGGAAACACGACGGACACTTCCGCATTTGGCGCGGGTACAGGTGGAGCATTTGCGATAGACAGCTGGAACTGCAACGCAAGACAAAATTTACTTTGTATAGAGCAGTAAATCGCTCTGCAAATCTAACTCGGCATCCTGAACTTTTGGGTTGCCGAGTTATTTCAATCGATGACCAATTATCGGCAGATCACTTTCCGGTAAAATTATCGAATTCATAGAACCCGATTCCGACAGGCCAACTTCATGGAGTACGAGTTACAGAGTTCGTTTCATTTTGTAAAGTTTGTATTGAGCATGAAGAGTGCTAAAGGATGTATGGAGATGAATGAAGACACTAAACGTACAGAATTAATATGCGACATAATCTACATTATCGGAAGTTCTCCCTTATGTCTAGAATATCGAAAATTCTCCCCTCGAAGCATTGTACGTAAGGATAAAATTCCCCCGAATTTTTAAACCCCTCTCGGAATCGGCTGATTTTCCGATTGCCTAGATTTAAGCAGTGGCTTTTGGAGAGAATGTTTTTCGACGTTTTGCGCTTTCACACATTCGTGTCCACATTCTCCGTAAATCAAAAAAAAGCGGTGAACGAACGGAACACAAAAAGGAAAAATCATTCGTTCACCGCCCAAGCGTTAAGAAGAAAAAAATGTTAGAATGTACCTCGGATCGCCAATCGAATCGACCGAGGCGCGGACGGTCTCGTATGAATGTCGTTGGTTCCGCCTTCGTCGGGACCTTCGGACTCGTGTTTCAGACGGGACGCGTAGTAATAATCGATATCGCTGACCTTTGCGTTTTGGATGTTGAACATTTCAAAAACGGCGCTCCAGGTCTCGTTGATCTTCCGACCGAACTGCAAGTTGAACAAAGTCGTCGGCGGAGAACGAACCGAATTGTCTTCGATCAAAGAACGCGGTCCGAAATAACGGGCGCGGATCGAACCGAAAAACCCTTCGGTTTCTTTGAGAGTGATCCCGCCCGTATAAACGCTTTCGATGGATCCGGGAATAAAATTTCCGGCTTCCTCCTCGCTGGAACGGAAGCGGGATCTGGATACGGAAACGTCTGCGTCGAAAACGAGATTTCGAATCGGCTCGAAAGAATTGGACCATTCCACACCCCGGCGCGTGCTGGAGCGACTCGGCTCCGTGGTAGCCGCGTCTCCGACGAAAATCAATTCGGAGTCAAGATCCAACTGCCAAAAACTCGCGGTTGTTTTCCATCGATCCATGACGACGCTTCTTACTCCGAATTCTCCTCCACGCGACATGACGATCGGAATGAACGGATGCGATTTGTCGGTCAGCCCCCGTGCGTCGTTCGTATGAAAACCATGCCCCCCGTTGAGATAGATCTCCGTGTGCATCCAAGGTCCGAATACGATTCCGGCTTTCGGGCTTCCTACGGAGGCCCTTTTACGATCGCTGAGTTCCGGATTTTTGTCGTCCACATGGAATTGAAACTGATCGGCACGGATCCCTAAGACGGTTCTTATTTTAGGAGTCCATTGTATTCGATTCTCATAATATGCGGAAAGATTGGTTTCTATGATCTGATTCGATTTTAGGTTATCGAGCTGTGCTCTCGCTTCGGTGTGATAGAGGGAATTCTGAATAAAATCCCTTCGGATCTGGAGACCGATTTGATTTTCGAATTTGATTCCGGCCACTTCCGAAAAAATCTTATAACTCGTTTTCAGACCTGATACGGTTCTTCGATCCGTTTGTTCGATCTGATCCCCTCTTTCGTGATCGAGCATATAATACGTCGTGTTTGAAAAAAGAGAAAGATCGTTGTACAATCCGTATATAAGAAATCTTGCATCTGAATTCTTGTTTCTATGATGCGCTTCCCAAGAAAGACTCGCCCGATTGGTACGTCCTCCGTCGGTCGGATCGACTGCGTCGTATCTTCCGATTCCGTCGTTGTCCGGTTCGAGCCAAGACTTTCCCTTTTCGATCGCTCTTTTCGGAATTTGATGTGTCGTATGCCAGTTGCCTCGATAGCCCATTCCTAAAAGACGATGACCGCTCTTTTCGTCGCCTACGCTGTAACTTACGATTCCGTTTACTTTTCTATAATTCTCCTTAACGGTCCAAGGTCCGTCGGAATGAGAAGCTTCGAACGCATACAACAAGGTTCCCGGTCCGATCGAATGTGATTTTGCGACTAAGGTTCTTGCGTATCCGAAGGTTCCACCTTCTATCGTTGCGATTCCTTTTTTTAAGGAACGAAAGTAAGAAACGTTCATCGCACCCGCAGATGAAAAGTTTCCTTCGTCCGCGAAATAAACTCCTTTTTTAAACTTAATCTCTTCGATCAGTTCGGGAATGATAAAACTGATATCGGAGTAACCTTGTCCGTGTCCGTGAGAAGGATTGTTCACGGGCATGCCGTTTACGCTCGCCGCAAAATCGGTTCCATGATCGAGATTGAATCCTCGAAGATAATATTGGTTCGCTTTACCCGAGCCGCTGTGTTGTGTGACGATCATTCCCGGTATGAATTCCGCGATCTCGCCCGCTCTTGAAATCGGTCTGGATCGAATTTGTTCGGAACGTATGGTTCCTTCGCTTGCGGAACCGGCGATGCCGAGTCCGAAATTCGCCTTTCCGTTCACCACGATTCCGTTGTTATTGTCCTGATTTTTTTTCGGATCCGGTTCCTGAGAATTCACCGAAGCCGACACCACGATCAAAAGAAAAGGAAGAATCCTTTTGATCCCTCTGAATACGTCCTGAAACATGTTTCCACCTGAATTGATCGGGGAAATCCTAAAAGAATACGCTTAGCGCATGATAAGAATAGAATATTCGTATATCAACAAATTCTAATTTGTATCCTTTTGAAAAGCCCCAAATAGTCTTTCGGGGCCCTTCGTTCTGTACGGACGTACATAGGCGAGAATGCAAAACTACCTAACCTCGAGGTAAAAATATTGCGGGAGATCTGGCTCGTTTCGTTCGTTTTAAACAAACGAAACACACAGTTGCGGGTCAGCGCGGGAATTTCACCCAACTTCATCCCTGAAAGCTAACGTCAGTAAAACGAAAGTCGTCACAGCTTACAATAAAAATTATTAAAGCTACGTATTATTTTTTTCTAATGATCTTTTTCTTCTTAAAAATTCTTCCGTTTGAAATCGTATACATTCCCCGTTTTGAATATGAGGAATTCGTTGTATTTCCGGTTTGAACATTTTATACATTCGTGTCATAACGTAGCCATGTGTACACAATGCGACCGTCCGATCCGAGAACATTTCGATCCGTTTCAACAGTGTAGAATGAATTCGTTCGTCCGTTTCGAGTTTAGACTCTCCGCCCGGAAAACGAAAAGAATCGTAAATCGGATTGTGATCGTTCCAATGTTTCCAAAACGATTCTCCGAATAGGGAATCCACTTCGTTTATCAATTTGCCCTGCCCTTCTCCTAAGTCTACTTCCCGTAACCCGGAGTCGAAAAGGATTGGAACACCGAGCGCGTCCGCTACGATTTCGCTTGTCTCTTTGGCTCTTCGAAGATCACTGCTTAGTAAAAGATTTACGTTCGCGTTTTTTAGAATCGGGATCAAAGCCTTCGCTTGTTCGATCCCGTTCTTAGTTATCGAATTTTCCAGATGACCTTGTAGTTTTCCCTGAAGATTCCATTCCGTTTCACCGTGTCTAAAAACATAAACGACGTTTGTATAATTGAATGTTTCGTCTGCGATTTTGTTTTTCATTCTTTCCAAATCATCGCGACAAGCACGTACAATAGAACGTAAAACCCGGCGGTCAATAAGGACGACAATAGGATGAGTCTGTTCGTTTGAAGGATTTGTTCGATTTTTAATTCTTGGTCCGGATTCCCCAATGTCGGTTTAACGTTTTCCTTTCCTCCGTAGAAGTTGGTTCCTCCGAGTTGAATCTCCAAGGCGCCCGCTACCGCGGCTTCGGCAAAGCCGGAATTCGGACTCGGGTGTTTTTGCCCGTCCCTTCTAAGAATATAAAACGAATTTCTAAAATTATATCCGAGTAAAAAGGACGCAAAAACAAGAACGTAAGAAGTGATTCTCGCGGGTAAAAAATTGGCGATGTCGTCCATTCTCGCGGGAAAGTTTCCGAATTTTCGATAAAGTTCCGTCTTGTATCCGAAAAGAGAGTCTAACGTGTTGATCGAACGATAAAACATCGCCCAGGCCGGACCTCCTAACACCGCGTAAAAAAGAGGAGCCGTGATCCCATCCACGAGACTTTCCGCGGTACTTTCTATACATGCACGGATGATTTCGGATCGGTTCAAGTGTTCGGTATCTCTTGCGACGATCCTGGAAACTTTTTCGCGAGCCGATACAAGATCGTTTTGTATGAGTGCTTCGTACACATCCTTGCTATGATCGATCATGTCTCGAATTGCAATCGTCGTATAGATCGTAACTGCGGATAAGAATGCGCCGAGAACCCAGTGGATTTTGTCCGCGTAAAAAATCATCCAATAAGGAATCCAAAACGAAACCGAATATATGGAAACGGATGTAAGAATTCCGGCGATTCGTTCGGAACTGCATAGGTTTCTAAAAATTCTTTCCGAACTCCTTGCGAGTTTGCCGATCGCCCGTACCGGATGGGGAAGATTTCTAGGATCTCCGAAAATTAAATCGAAGACGATGGAAGTTGCGATGATCCAAGGCACTTCAGCCGAGTCCCAATGCGTCGTAGATCAGATTCATATCGAGAGATTGCCTAACGTGGAACGCGAGACGATCCAAAGATGTTTCCAAGTTGTAAGAAACCTGAACGTCGATCAAAGGTTGTTTACCGTTTCGAATACGAATCCGATCCAAAAAGTTTCTTCGAAAATCGTCGCGATCGAACACTCCATGGATGTAGGTTCCCCAGATTCTATCGGAAGGATCGCTATGCCCCAACGTTTCGTCTGTTCCGTTCAAAAAGACCGTCTTCGTTTCTCCGATCGCCGTTGTTTTACCGTGATGGATTTCGTATCCTTCGACTTCGCATCCACTCGGAAGATGAATTGCTTTGACCTGTTTTAGAGATTTATTCTTTTCTAATATGGTTTCCAGAGGCAAAAGAGAAAGTCCTTCCGCGCTTCCTCGATCGGTTTCGATTCGATGAGGATCGAATATATCTTTACCGAGCATCTGGTATCCGCCGCAGATCCCCACTACCTCTGTTCTTCCGGATTTGGCTAAGGTAAGAATCCTATCCGCCAAGCCGACGTTGCGAAGGTGATCCAAATCCGTGACCACGTTTTTACTTCCCGGAAGAATCAACACATCGGGTTCTCCCAGGTCTTGTAACTTTCTCACGATTCGAACGCGAACGTCCGGTTCGGCTTTGAGCGCGTCTATGTCGGTATGATTTGAAATTCTCGGGTAATCGATCAATGCGACGTCGATTCGATCTCCGAGTGGAGATATGTCGTCTAACGCGCCTGATTTGAATTCGAGAGAATCTTCCTCGGGTAAATCCAAATTTTGTAAATGGGGGACGATTCCTAAAACGGGTTTGCCCGTGTATTCCTCTATGTATTCCGTTCCGTTTTTTAGAAGTTCCTTAACTCCGCGAAAACGGTTGATGATGAATCCGAAAACGAGTTTTCTTTCCCACTCCGTAAGAGTTTCCATCGTTCCTAAAATGGAACCGAAAATCCCTCCGTGATCGATATTGCCGATCAGGAATACTTTAGATTTTGCATATTCAGCCATTCTCATATTGACGATATCATTTTTTTTGAGATTCACTTCGGATGCGCTTCCGGCCCCTTCGATTATGATGGCTTGGTATTCATCGGCGAGCGAATCATAGGATTTTTTTACTTCCGCAAACGCGCTCGATTTGTACTTCGTGTAATCTCTAAAGTCCATCGCGGCCACCGGTTTGCCGTTGATGATCACCTGCGAATCCTTTTCGCTCGAAGGTTTGAGAAGAATCGGATTCATCCGGATGTCGGGAAGAATTTTCGCGGCTTGTGCCTGCAACGCTTGCGCTCTTCCGATTTCTCCGCCGTCCCAGGTTACGAAAGAATTGAGCGCCATGTTTTGGGATTTAAAGGGAGCCACTTTCAATCCGTCTTGCACGAGGATTCTACAGAACGCGGCGGTTAGGATGCTCTTGCCAACGTTAGACGCCGTTCCCTGAAACATAATCGCCGGAGTTTTTCGAACGGATCGTTTTCGAGTTTGGACTTGAGTTTCTCCTAGGACGATTCGAAACGCATCTACGATTTTTTCGTTTTCTTCCGGCGTACGGACCGCAATCCGAATGAATTTATCGGAAAGTCCGTTGAAGTTTCCGCAATCACGAATCGCGATTCTATGTTTTTCGAGCAATTCTCGGGTCAGTTCGGAGGCGGACCATCGATTGAGAATTTTGATCAAAATGAAATTCGTTTCGCTCTTAAATCCATGCAAAGATTCTATATTAGAAAGATCGCATACGAGTTCGTTTTTCCATTCGTTTAGAGTTTGTCTGGAACGATCGAAAAAATCCGGATCGTCCAAAGACTTTTCATACACCGAGACGGCCAAAGTATTTACGTTCCAAGTCGGCAATCGTTTTGAAAGTTTTGAACAAATTTCCGAAGACGCAAAACAAACTCCGATTCTCAAGCCGGGGATCGCTAAAATTTTCGTCATCGATTGGATGAGAATCGTGTTTTCGGGAAAATCGGAGCGAAACGAAAATTCTTCGTTACAAAAGTCGATAAAAGATTCGTCGATGACGAAGGTTGAATTCGGAAAGTCGACCGCGAGTTTGAGAATTTTCTTTTTATCGAGTAGGTTGCCCGTCGGATTGTTCGGATGCCCGAAAAAAAGGAGCGCTTTGGACTCCGCGTTCGATCTAAGAATGTTGGCGATTTCATCGTAGTCGAGTTGAAACAAGTCTTCTTCTTTTAAAACGACTTCGATACAAGGAAGTCCTCGGAGTAAAATCGCTTCCTTGTATCCGCTGTAACAAGGGACCGGAATCAATGCAAAATCGGCTTCGATCGCAAACGGAATTTGTAATATGAGTTCCGAAGCCCCGTTTCCGATAACGATTTGATCGGGATGTATTCTATATTTAGAATGTAGTTTTTTCTTAAGAGATGAATACTCCGGATCTGGATACGACGACAATTTAGAAATTTTGGAATGAATGAATGGACGAAGCCATTCCGGAAAACCGATCGGATTTATATTGGCGGAAAAATCCAGAATTTCTTCCGGTTTGAGCCCGGTTGTCCGCGCGAGTTTCTCTAAATTTCCGCCGTGCCCCATGTCCGACATCCTATGCCGTCCCGACCTTGTTTGATTGGTCTCCTTTTATCTGTAACGGAATTCCGCTTACCATAAAATACGTTTCGTTTGCGTTATGCGCAATTGCTTGGTTGCAGGTTCCCAAGAGATCCCTGTAAATTCTTCCTGTTTTGTTTTCGGGAACGAGCCCTAACCCGACCTCGCAACTCACGAAGATCACTTTTTTCAAGGAAGAATTTAAAATTGTTCGAGTCAAGGTTGAACACAGTTCTCGAATATTCGTTTCGTTGAGTACTGTATTTTCCTTTGTCGATCGATAGAGTAGATTGTTGACCCAAAGGCTGAGGCAATCGACGAGAACGACGGAATTTTCGGGGAAACGACCCGAAGTAAACACATTCAATAGATTGAATTCTTCTTCGATCGTTTCCCAAGAAAGTCCTCGTCTTTCATTTTTGTGTTTGAGGATTCTTTGGTTCATTTCCTCGTCCAAATTCGGGCAAGTGGCTATGAAAAATTTTCGACCCTCGAATTTATCCGCAAAATTTAATGCGAACTTACTTTTGCCGCTTCTACATCCGCCCGTGATTAGGATTATATCGGCCATTCGCATCTCCTCTTTACGGAATATTGATTCAGACTTGTAAGAAGCGCGGAACCGTTTGAAAAAACTTCTACGGAAGAAACGGAAGAACTTTTTACCTGAAAGTGAATGTATGAAGACGGATGAATCCCGAGTAGAAGACAGATCAAGGTGGAAATCACTCCTCCGTGAGTGACGAGAATGATTTTTTGTGCGGGCGATTCTTTTAAAAAGGATGCTATGAAGTCGATTCGATCCACGAAGGACTTGAAAGATTCTCCGCTCGGAAATGAAAAAAGCGAAGGCGCCGCGGCCCATCTCAAAAGTTCCTCCGGATGAGTTTGCTCCAGTTCCGTGAAACTTTTTCCTTCCCAGTTCCCGAAATCGATTTCTTGCAGGACCGGAAGACAAATAGGCTCCGAAGTGGAATCGAGTCCCATTTCTTTCCAAGTTTGAATGCTTCTTTTCGAAGGACTCAGATAGATTCGTTCATTAGAAAAATAGAATGTATCCTTGCAGTAATTCCCGAGCGCTTTTGCGTCTTCGATTCCTTGGAGAGAAAGTGCCGGGTCCAAACGACCCACATACTTAAAACGATAGTTTAAACCGATGTCGGAATTCCGTATGAGATATAACGTTTTTTTCAAAGTTTTTCTCCCGTTTTCGTTCTGCTTTCTTTCCAATTTAGAATTCCCTGATGTACGGATTCATAAACCGCCTTGCCTATGAGATGGCCGGTCAAGGTATGTTTGCCCGTATAACGGGTTTGGGGAATTCGAGAAGGAGAAGCAAAGGCGATACAATCGGTTCCGGTTCCGGTCGCGATGTTGCGGCTAACGCGACTTTGAACTTTCGAATCCAACACGGCGAGGGTTCTCGCTTCCGCGATTAAGGAAACCGCTTCCAGAGACGCGCTCAAATCCAAGGATGAGGAGCATTGTACAAAAATATTGATCGTTCCGTAAGAGCCGAAGAAAAACGGATCGTCGCCGATACAAACCGCGTTTCCGAGTCCCGCAGTGACAACGGATCTGATTCTGGTTCCTTCTTTTTCTAAAACGATTTCGGAATAATTCTCAAGGGCCGCGCTTGTGAGAAATCCGACGGAGTTTTTGGATTCTCCTCTTTGTAGCAATCGACTGCGGTAGTAATCGATCGGATCTACGTCCGGTGTTAAGTCTTCGTTGCGAACTCGGTGCCACAAAACGTTGTCTACTTGTTCTTTCCAGCCGCTTCCGATCACCGCCCAACTCAGAACGTTATGCGGTTCTTCAAATGCGATTTCAAGCCAGTTCGGAGATTCAAGTAAACTTTTTTGACTTAGGTAAGAATTTGCGATCATCTTCGCGCCTCTGAACAACTTTGAACGAAACCTTGAGGCAATGTCGGATTGGAAGCCCAATGTACGTGAACATAAGAAGCGAGAATCGAACGAGTTTGATAACCTTCTTCGGTGACTTCGTTGCCCCTTCTTCTTCGGAGTTTATACGCGAATTCAAATCCTTGCGACGCGGATGTTTTCGGTTCAAAGTCGGAATAACGAAATTGATGACCTCTGAATCTAAGCCCGGCTTCTCCAAAGATCGTCTTTGTTTCCGTGACTACTTCCACGTATCCGAGCGCTTTGAGTTTTTCTCCCATCTTTACCTTTCCCGGAATCAGACCGAGCATGGAAAATATTTCTCCGTTCACCCGTTCGATCTCGTCGGAAAGATACATTAGACCCCCACATTCAGCGTATATGGGTTTATTGTTATATGCGAATTTACGAATGTCGCTTAACATCGGACTGTTTGAGCAAAGGGACTCCGCGAACAGCTCGGGATAACCTCCCCCAAAATAGAGTCCGTCCACATCGGGAATTTTGGAGTCGGCGATCGGTGAAAAAAAGATCAGTTCCGCTCCGGCTTCCTTCAGTCGCATTAAATTCTCTTCATAATAAAAATGAAATGCGTTATCCAAGGCGACTCCGATCCTGCATCGGGTAGCGTCCGATTTTCGCGATGGCGCAGGAACATTGATCTTGGGAGCGGAATCTGCGATTTTTAGTACGGAATCGATCTCCAACCATTCTTCCCCTAAGTTTCCCCAAAAATGAAAACGATCCTCGGACAGGTTTTCTTCGGATGCGGAATACAATCCCAAATGTCTTTCCGGAAATGATTGTTCCGGATGTTTTGAAAATCCGCCGAGTATCGGGACCTCGTTCGAAGCGTCTTTTAAAAGTTGAATGTGAGATTTACTTCCGATAAAATTCGTAAAGGCTCCCGCGATACGAAGTTCGGGATCAAACGCATTCAAACCTTTTAATATTGCAGAAACCGTTCTCGCCATCCCGCCCGCGTCCACGACCGCGATCACCGGAGCGTTCAACCACTTTGCGATCTCCGCGGTCGAACCGGCTTCCGAATTCGGCGAGTGACCGTCGAACAAACCCATCACCCCTTCGATGATCGCGATGTCTGCGTTATGACACGCTTGATGGAATGTGTTGAGGACGGATTCTTTTCCCATCAACCAGCCGTCCAAGTTGTGACAGGTTTTACCGGTGGCGCGGGCGTGATAGGTCGGATCTAAGTAATCGGGCCCACATTTGAACGTTGCGACTGCAAGTCCCCTTTTTTGAAGCGCTTGAGTGATCGCCAGAACGATCGTCGTTTTTCCGACACCGCTTCCCGTACCGGCAACAACGATCCTTGGAATATCGATGGAGACGTCGGAATCGTTCAATACATTCATTAAAAGTCGATTCCTTTCTGAGCGGGAATTCCGCTTTGATACGGATGTTTTTTGACCTCGATCACGCTGACTAGATCCGCGTACTCGGTAATGAGTTCGGGGCAGTTTCTTCCGGTGATTACGACGTGTACGTGTGCGGGTCTTTGTTTGAGCGTTTGTAGAATTTCTTCCGGGCTCAACCATCCGTAATGGAAGGCATACGTGATCTCATCGAGTATTATAATATTATGATCTCCTGTTAGGATCATTTCAGAGGAACGAACCCAAGCCTCCTTTGCGGCTTGTTTATCCTTATCCAAATCGTCGGAGTCCCAGGTGAATCCCAAACCCATGACGTAAAAATCAAGTTCCGGAATCGTCTTTGCAAATTTCCGTTCACCCGTTTCCCATTTTCCTTTTAAGAATTGAACCACTCCACATTTCATTCCTCTTCCCAGAGCACGAAACACGATTCCGAGTGCGGCGGTGGTTTTTCCTTTGCCGTTTCCCGTGTTTACGATCACGAGACCTCTTGTTTCTTTATTCGGAGACGAGCTCATCGGTTTCGCTTTGCCTTTCTGAATCCGTGGGAAAAATCGGCCGAGTAAAGTCTTGAATCCGCAAAATCGTGACAATCCAAAACCGGTCCGACGAATATGATCGCGGTCGATGAAATTTTTTCGGCCTTTACCCTTTCCGCGATATCACCTAACGTTCCAGTTAGAATTTTTTGTTCCGGCCAAGTTGCACGTTGCACCACGGCGACCGGGCATCGTTCTCCGTAAAAAGGGGTCAGTTGTTCCACGATCTTTCGGATATGAAGTACGCTTAAGAACAAGGTCAAAGTCGCGCCGGATTGGGCGAGAATTTCGAGTTTTTCCTTTTCAGGCATGGGTGTCCTTCCTTCGGCGCGGGTGATGATGACCGTTTGTGAAACTTCGGGCAAGGTTAATTCTTTCCCTAAGGCCGCAGCCGCGGCGGTAAACGAACTGACTCCGGGAACGATCTCGTAATCTATATTCAAAGAATCGAATCTTCTCATCTGTTCCGCGGTCGACCCGAAGATGGATGGATCGCCCGTATGAACCCGAGCTACGTCCTGATCGTTTTCTTTTGCGCGGAGTATCACTTCCAAAATTCCATCCAAGGTCATATTCGAAGAATCTAATACGATCGCGTCCTTTCTCGCTCTTTCAATGACCGCGATCGGAACCAATGAACCCGTGTAAAGAACGACCGGACAGGTTTCTACGAGTTTAGCCCCTTTGACCGTGATCAATTCCGGATCTCCCGGTCCGGCGCCGATGATATATACTTTCATATCGCATTTCTCATTAACATTTTAAGATTACACCTCTTACAAGAGTCCAAACGTCCGAGGGCATTGCGCCCAACCAGGAAATATCCGAATACTCGGTTCGATTTAGAACGAATTTTCCGCTTTCGGTTTTTGCATACGCGAGAAGCCTTTCGCTCACGGAAGAATTTCTATGGATTAAGAATTTATCATATATTTCACGAGGATGAATTTCGTTTTGCAGGATCATTCCGAATTCGAAATCGAGTTTTTGAACACGGTTCGAATCGATCACTTTCAATTCGGAATATCTTCCGCCGTAATCTCCGGGGTCCGCAAATCCGTAGTCTTCAAAACGCGTCGGAATCTTGAGTCTTCCCACGATATAAAATTTATCGGAACTCTTAAAAAGAATTCCTCCGCCAAGCCGACCGATGTACGCTAACGTGGAATTTTCCGGATTCACGGATTTAAAAGATCTCGCGGAATCTTGTTCTCGTATCTGAGAAAGTGTTTCTAACGCCTGAATCGCCGTCCGCGCGGAAGAATCAACGTTCTGTGTAAGGAACGTCTGGGAATCGATTTCATTTTCTGTTTGAGTTACAACGCCGTTCGGATTCTCTTCCGATTCGATGATGGAAGTGGAGGTCCGCACAAAGGCGCCTTGAATTTTGGTGATGTTCAACTGAATCGGAGTTTCCGAAGAATCGATTCTACTCTGAAGATCCCCCTCCGATCGAAGGGAAAATCCCCTTCTCTGCCCTTCTTTGACGCTTGCGTCATCCAGAGAATACTTGTTCGTGTATCCTCTTGGCGTAATCATAAAACCCTCGTATACGAACGTGTTTGTGGAACCTACGATTACCGTTGTGTTCATTCCAATTTCGTAATCTAAAAAATTATCCAAATCGGAAAGTTGGACGTTTTGTTGTCTTCGATACGCGCTTTTTACGAGTGCGACCGGAGTTGTCCCCGGACGATGTCGCTTAATAATCTTGGAAGCCTCGACGATTTGTCTTTGTCTTCTTCCCGATGCGGGATTGTAAAGAGTGATGACGAAGTCCCCTTTGGCCGCGCATTCCAAACGATTTTCGATCACGGACCAGGGAGTCAAAAGATCGGAAAGAGAAATTCTCGCCATGTCATGAACGAGAGGCGCGCCTACGAGAGAAGCACAGGAACTGTCCGCGGTCACGCCGGGAATCATCTTAACTTCGGGAGAATCGTTTCTCTTCCATCCGCTTTTTCTCAATACTTCGAAAACCAATCCGGCCATTCCGTAAACTCCGGCGTCTCCCGAAGAAATTAAAGTAACGATCTTTCCTTCTTTCGCGGATTCGACCGCGGCTTGAGCGCGGCCTACTTCTTCGGTCATTCCTGTCCTTGTCACTTGCTTCCCGACTAAGTGGTGTTTGACGAGACCTATGTAAGTCGCATAACCGATCACGAGATCGGCCTCTTGAATCGCATGTAATACTGCGGGGGTAATGTGCGCGTCGTTTCCCGGACCGATTCCGACGATGTTGAGTTTGCCTTTTTTCATTCTTCCTCCGTTACGGAGTTTTGAGAGTTTGAGGAAAATCTTGAAGGAAAGGGAATTCTTGAAATTGCGACGGTAAGATTTTTTCCGTCGACGCCTTCTTTGTATTTTTGTTTTGGAAGAAGTAAGGAGCCCGCTCCCGAAGCGAGAATGCTCGACGCTTCGCTTACGGACCTGGTTCCTACGAAATTTTTTACGACTTCGGACGGGGATTCGATTTCGGAAACACGATCCAATTCATCGGCGGTAAAAGTTTTGAATTCCCAGCCGTATTTTTTTGAGATTTGTAAAAAGGCTTCTTCGTGGCGTTTGAGATCCGCGCTTGCGATCGTTTTGACGCTTTGAACGGCCAACGCGTTGTCGCTTAATATTTTTAAAATTCCATTCTCCACCGTTTCAAAAGATACGTTTCGGTCGCATCCCAACCCCAAAACCAAAGATTTAGGACGGTATAATATTGAATTATTATAATGTTCTTGATTGTTTCGATTCAGATCCGTTCGATCCGTGGCGATCAGAAGAATTTCGTACTCGTTCGGATTTACATCCATTAAGGAAACAGAATATTCCACACCCTTCGGAAGGGATTTTTCCAAAGGCCACCAATTCGGTTCCCCGGTTTCCTGAACGAAGAGCACCTTGGTTTCGTTGACTACCGCCGCGCAACCTCTTGTAACGTTTCGATCCGGATGTTCCAAGGTCCAGCCGAGTTCTCGTCCGAGAATATCCACGGTTAAAGTTCCCGAAACGTCCGATGCGGTCGTGATCACCGCGGTGTTGGAAAGAGTTTTTGAGAGCCTTTCCGTAAAAAAGTTTCCCCGTCCTACGTGGCCCGATAAAACGCAGATCGAAAAGTTGGCTCGATCGTCCACGCAGACGACTGCGGGATCGACTTTTTTGTTCTTCAATAAGGGGGCGATCATTCGAACAACCGCGCCCACACTGATGATGAAGATATGACAGTCGTAATTCTGAAACGTTTCGTCTAACGTTTTATCCATCGGAAGAGAAAGAAGTTTCGAACCCGGCGGAGCCGAATCGATGAACTTAGGAGAAACAAAAAGGTCCACGTCTTCCCAGGCCTCGTGAATCTTTTTTGCGATCTCTAAGCCGTGTTTGGTGATTACAAAAACCGAATATGATTTCCTATTCTGCATCGATATTCTGTCCTCGAAGTACACCCTTACGTTTTCGAATGGAAAGAATCACCATCGAAAAGTAATCGCAGTTTTCGTTTTGAATCGTCTCTAAGTCTCTGACGATTCTTTGCCGATCCGTGGTTCCGTACGAAACATAACTCGCATTTGCAAGCAGGTCCAATTCTTTCAGCATGTCGACGAGTTGTGGAACGACCTGCCCGACCTTTGTAAGAACGATCGTATCGAAATTTTTTACGAGCTCCGGAAGGTCTTCGATTCCGTAGGTTCCGGGCACGACGCAGAAACGTTCTCTTCCGTCCGCGAGCGGGGTTTGTAACGCCGCCGGTATCGCCGTGATTGAAGATACTGCGGGAACGATTTCGACTTCGATTCCGGGCCAACGATCCTCGGCTTCTTCCAAAAGATAACTCCAAGAACTGTATACCGAAGGATCTCCTTGTGTTATGAATGCAACGTTATGCCCCTCTTCTAAACGTTTTCCGATTTCAAGAAATGCCTTATCCCAAGCGGGAATCAAAACCTCGGGGTCTTTGGTCATCGGGAAATGAAGAAACAATTTTTCTTGGGAAGAATTCTCCTTCACAACGGGAGAACAAACTCTCCAAGCGAAGGGTTCCAAGTGTTCGCTACTTTTAGGAATCGCCAACACATCGACGGAGTTTAAAACGTGAACCGCTCTAAGCGTGATTAAATCGGTAGCCCCCGGGCCGACTCCGACCCCGTAGAGTTTTCCGTAACGGTTTTTTTTCATGCGGAATAACCCTCCGGTTTTGTGACCTTAAAGATATGAATCGGATTCAAAGCTTCATAACGTAGATAATCCGCAAGAGGTTGTCCTCTCGATACGTTTAACAGAGTGACTTCCGGAACAAGAGCTAATTTTTTAAAACTGTGATAGGCTTCCGTGACGTTGTCCAAAGTGACCGCGTTGACGACCAAAGATCCTAAAGGAGAAAGTCTATTTAAGGATATTCGAATGATCTCATATAGATTTCCTTTGGAGCCTCCCACGAAAACACAATCCGGATCGGGAAGATTTTCCAAAACCTCGGGGGCCTTCCCCGGAACGACGTGCACGTTATCCGTTCTTTGTGAAAGGACGTTTTGTTTGCAGATTTCGATTCCTTCCGGATCGATTTCGATCGCATAAGACTTTCCATTTTTAGCGAGTTGTGCGGCCTCGATCGCGATCGATCCCGAACCGGCTCCTATGTCCCAGACGACGCTGTCGTCCCGAATTTCCAAAAACGCAATGGAAAGAATTCTAACTTCCTTTTTGGTGATCAGTCCTTTTTTCGGGATTCGTTTCGCGTAATTTTCTTCCGGAACGTTAGGCACAATCGGAGGCGCCTTTCTGTTTTGGGCGTTTCGGATCAGAATCAAAACGTTCAGAGGACTGATTTCCTGTTCTTCGCTTAACAAATTCAGTTCGAACTTACGGATTCTTTCGTTTCTTCCGCCTAAATTTTCGCAAACGAACGCGGTCCAATCCGTTTCCTCGTACGCTTTCATGTAGGATGCGATCGCCTGAGGATGGTTGATCTCGTCCGTAAACAAGGCGACCTTATTCAAAGATTGTAATTTAGTGATAAACCCCTCGATCGGTCTTCCGTGTAGGGATAAAATCTCTGCATCGTCCCATTTGATCCCCACTCTGGCGAACGCTTGTTGGATCGCGCTCGGGGCCGGAATAAAATCCACGTGTTCCAATCCGACCTTTTTACCGATTAGATTTCCGATTCCGAAAAATAAAGGATCTCCGGAAGCGAGAACACAAATCGTATGTTCCGCCGCGAGCTCGGCAATTCTTTCGGTGGCTTGTATTAGATTTCCCTTAAATACTATTTTTTCTCCGGCGAACTGCGGAAAAAAATCCAGATGTCTTTCTCCCCCCGCGAGGACCTGCGCTTTAGCGACCGCGTTCACCGCGATGCTCGACAACCCGGGACAACCTTCGTCGCCCATTCCGATTACGGTGACCGCCTTCATCGTTCTCCTCGTTTCGAGGACAAAAGAAGAAGAGCGTGTATGATCGCGACCGCGATCGTGCTGCCGCCTTTTCTTCCTCTGGTGAGAATGTAGGGCGTCGAGAATATATCAGA
Source organism: Leptospira barantonii (assembly GCF_002811925.1). NCBI lineage: Bacteria > Pseudomonadati > Spirochaetota > Leptospiria > Leptospirales > Leptospiraceae > Leptospira > Leptospira barantonii. The sequence continues at coordinate 320,315 of NZ_NPDS01000004.1, read as the reverse complement.
AGATTCTAATGTTAAAACCACTTCTTTGGATTCGATTGCGGAAACGAAACCGACCGGAACTCCGATGATTAAGGCGGGTTTGATTCCCTCTTCCCGGATCAATCTTTCGATTTCGAGAAGTGCGGTGGGCGCGTTTCCGACGGCGAGAATCGATCCATTCAGATATCCTAATGTTTTTGCTTTCTGAATCGATTCGATCGCTCTCGTGGAATTTTTTTCCTTAGCCCGTTCGATCACATCGGCGTCCGAAATAAAACCGTATGTTTTGCATCCGTAAGCTCCGAGTCTTTCCTGATTGAGTCCCGCGATGATCATATGAACGTCGCAGACGATCGGACATCCGTTGCGCAAGGCTTCTATACCCGAGTCGATTGCCTTGGGATGTATCTTTGTAATGTCCTTATACTCGAAGTCCGCGGTTGCGTGGATGATTCTTCGAACCACTTCCCATTCTTCTTTGGAAAAAGAATGCGGACCCGCTTCTTCGTCGATGATCGAAAAGGATTTGTCTTCGATTTCCCTTCCGAGGGTAGTCATCTGTCTCATGTCATTCATGTTCGGAGTTCTCTTCCTTTGTTTCTAATTCCTGCGAAAAATTTTCGCACTTGCCCAAAAGCGCTCCGTCGAAGTCGACCATATAACAGGAAATTCTCATATTCGTTCCCGCGTGTTTGGAGCAGTTTTTAGCCACGATCTCGCAAATGCGAGTGGTGATGATCTCGTATCCATTCGCTTTACAGACTTCTAATACGTGTCTCGCTGTGTTTGCGTTTTGGATTTCTTCCGCGATCGGTTCGGGAACGCCGATGGATCTCGCGATTTCGGATAACATTTTCGTATTAACGGAAGATCCGCCTCTGTGTGTCATCATCACACCGTCGGCCATCTTTGATAACTTACCGATCATCCCGACCACGATCACGTGACGAATCGATTCCTTTACGCTCGTTTTGATTCCGGTTCCGATAAAGTCCCCGACTTGTATAAAGGAAAGTTCATTCAAATTCGGTAATAGATCCATCGCGAACTTTTCGGATTTTCCTCCGGTGGTAAGAACGGTCGTATCGAGTCCGTATTCTTTCGCCATTTGGATCGCTTGAATCACGCTCGCCTTAAAAGCCGCCGTCGAATACGGTTTTACGATTCCGGTTGTACCTAAGATCGAAATACCGCCGATCAAACCGAGCCGTTCGTTCATCGTCTTTTTCGCCATTTCTTGGCCGCCTGGAACGCTGATTTCCACCTCGGCGCCGTTATACGAACTTCCTTCGAGTTCTTCCAAAATCATTTCACTGATGTTTTTACGCGGGACCGGATTGATCGCGGGTTCTCCCACATCCAAACCGAGCCCGGCCTTGGTGACGGTCGCGACTCCGTCTCCGCCTTTTAATATAATTTTACTTTCTTTTGTTAAGCGAACTCGGGCGGTTAACTCAGCTCCGTGTGTACAATCCGGATCGTCTCCCGCATCCTTGACGACGCTACAGATGGCCACCTCTCCTTCCAGTTCGCATCGTTTGACGGAAAACAAAACCTGTCTTTTGTTCGGAAGAGTGGTTTCGATTTCCAAAACGGGTTGTCTTTTTAAGAGAAGACGTGTGGCCGCCTTGGCCGCGGCCGCGGAACAAGCTCCCGTGGTGAATCCTTCTCTTAATTCCTTGGTAGCCATCGATGTCGCCTAACGTTTTACGGACTCCAACTGTCTGGGAGAATTGAAGAAGATTTCTGCGCCTATGTTTTCTTCGAGAACTCCTTTTGCTAAAAGGACATCCTTTACAATTCGGATTAATTTTCCGTCTCCCGCCAAAAAAGCGTTCGTTGGAAGAGCGGATGCATTCAATTCGTCCGTGAAAGAACAAAGACATTCCGCTTCCCTTTTTGGATCGTTGACCTTGGAGATCGGAATCACATTCAAAGAATTGAATCCTATCGGAAGTCCTTCCATGACGTCGCGAACCGGAAGAAATTCGGTTTCGCGGGAAACATACCAGATCACGCTCGTGTCTTTCAGTTTTTCGTTCCATCTCTGAGAATGGAGAATCGAAAATATCGCCGTGATTCCGGTGTCCGTCGCGACGAGAAGGGTCTTTCCTTCCCGGGGCCATTGTAAATTTCCGATAAATTTTCCCCAAGGACCCGAGAATTCGAGCTCGGAACCGATTGCAAGATTAGGAATATGCAAAGACGCTAATCCTTCTTTTACGGGCTGGACACAAATCTGAAATTCTCCCTGATATCGATCGGAGGAAAGAATGGAATATGCCCTTTTGATTTCCTTTCCGTCGTTCGTTTTAACGCCGGAATTGAAGATGACATACTGTCCTCCTAAAAAATCCAAAGGTCCGTCTAACGAAACAAAGGTGATCGTGGCCGAACCGTTGGTTCGAGTTACGTTTTTGATTCGCGCTTTTTTGGGAGGATTCGCCATATCGTTACGCCGGATAAATTTCGTGTACGAAATCGTGCATCTCTTCCAAATCTCGAAAAAGATTCTGAAAACCGAGAAGAGAATTCTTCAGTTCGAGTTCCACTTTTTTGGTGAGAATCAAAAGAGAACGATAGTAAGCCATCTTCGGATCGTCCTTCTTCGTTTTGGAAATCATCTCTTCGAGGTCGGTTAAGGAAGCCTCGTAGAACTTGATCAAGGATTCGAAATCCTTCGCTTCGGCTAAAGAACGAATCGGTCCCGGCGATTGTAACGCGTCTCCGATCTCCGCGCGTTCGTGTTGGATCGTCGTTTCGTCCTTGATTCCGATTACGTTCATCATTCCCAGTCTAAGTGCGGCCACTTCGTGACATGCCATCGTATTCTCCTAAAATTATTGCATGATGTTATCGACCAGTCTTGAAACAAGACGATCGTTAAACAGGTGTTCGGCGACGAGTTCTTCCGCGTCGCTTTCGTTGACTCTTTGATACCAGATTCCGTCCGGGTATACCACGACGGTCGGCCCCTCTCCGCATCTTCCCAAACAGGAACTTCTGGAAACTCGGAAGTCTGTTTGTCTTCCGTGTTTTTTGATCGAAGATCGGATCTTATTGATAAGCGAAATGCTTCCCTTGCTCGCGCAGTCCACGTTTTCGCATACGTAGATATGTTTTTTTAGATTTCTATGAGGGAATTCGTGGGGAGCCGCTTGTGTATGAGTTTCCAAATGTCTCATACTCCAAAGAAGAGAATCGAGTCCGCCCACTTTGTTTTTGAGTCCGGGAATGGAAACTCGATACTCGCAGTTGTCGCAAGGAAGTCTTTCTTTGCCGGACAATGCGGAAGAAATTCTTTCGTCCAAAATCGGAAACAAAATCGGATCGGGTCCGAAATGTCCCGCGGTGGTAATTTTAATCCAAGGATATTTTTCGGAATAGTCCTCGGCTATATGAGAAATCTTTTGTATTAGCTTTCCATCAAATAGGAAATAAGGAAGAATCAAGATCCGTTCCGGTCTGAGTTTTGCGGACATTTCCAGACTTTCGGGGAGCAGAGGTTTTGTGATTCCGATAAAACTCGGTTTTACGAAAAGGAAAGAATTCGCTTCCTCGAAAAAACGGACCGCTTTGTAGAATTCCCCGTTGGAATCGACGTCCGATGCGCCTCGCCCGACTACGATCACTCCGGTTTTGGATTGGGATTCCGCTCCGATTCTTTCGCCCGCTCGAATATTTAAAAGTTTTATGATATTCTCATGTACGTTCAAAGGCAGAGCCGATACGAATTCGTGATTCGGAAACTCCGCTTTTAAATCCGAAAGAATCAATGGGATGTCGTTTTTTACATGCCCGGACGCGAACAAAAACAAAGGAAAAATTAGAATTCTGGAATGTGTTTTCGCGAAATTTCGGAGAGATGTTTTTAGATCTGGCTCCGCAAGTTCCACGTAAGCGATTCTGATTTCGAATTCGGGTCTGGTCCGCGCGTATTCTTGAACAAAGGTTTCAAATTCAACGCCGGAGGAAACTTCTCTGCTTCCATGTCCTACGATGAGAATTCCGAAATCCTTCATTCTTTCTAAACCTTCCGTGTTTCCAGGGGAAACGGAACTTCTCGATTTTTTGCAATCGAATTCGAAATCAAAAAACCGATCGTAGACCAAAGAAAAAAATTTGCGATCGCACTTTTGATTCTAAATTCAACGAGCAGATCGTTCGGCACCGAAGTGGTTGTGGAATGTTTCGGAACACCCGGAATCCAAAATAAGAATGCGAAAAGAATTCCGAGAAGAAAAACGAATGCGATCGCGCTCGAAATTCTTCCCTTAAAAAAACGGTTTCGAATCCAAAACCAAAACGTCAAAGCCGCAGAAGACAAGAAGATGGATTGTAACCACCAGGCTTGTCGGAGTTCGAAATCCTCTTCGGAACCCGCCACTCCCGGAAGTTGGAGCGGAAGACCCAAAGAAGGAATCGCATAAAATACGATAAACCCGATTCCCGAAATCAAAAGCGACGGTTTCCAAACGGATTCAATCCATTCGAAAGTTAGAATATTCGTAAACTCTAACGAGCTATATCCGATCGCGCTCAGAACGCCGAATGCAAGACCTAAAAGAAGACAGCCGATCCAGGTCCAAACGTTTCGTTTTAGAGTTTCGAAATTTTCGTCTTGGATGTTCTGACTTGAATCGGAACCTTCGTTGGAAACAACGGCAGAATGGTGATGGTGTTTTTTTCCATCTACATGGGAATGCGAATGTGTTTTGGCTGAAGTTGTCGTGTTCGCGGACGCGGAAGAAACGTTCGCGTTTGTTTCGAAAACCTCCGCCTTTAAGATCATCGGAGTCACAAGGAATTGAAGTAGGATTCCATAAGCGACACCTGCGATCAAACCCGCCTTAGAACCTAAAACGAGTCGCTTGAAAAGATTCTCCCTCATTTTTAGTGACAGGGAAAACCGGTGGCGTGTCGTATATCGTGAAACGACGCGTGAAGTTCAGGCATCGGTTCCAAACCGACGATGTAAATTACGAACAAAGAAACAAAAACCAAGGAAACGGTAAGGATCGGATCCAAAGATATGGAAAGGCCCTTGCTCGTTTGCGAAGACGTGGAAACGGTACGCATAAGAATACTCCTCCTTTCAGAGTAAACTCCAAGACAAACAGACTATAAGCGTATCAATCCCTTAAGGATCTAACGCGTGTTATACGGTAATGTTCTATTTAAGCTACGGATCGCCTTACTTCCGAGGTCGAAACGTATCTTCAGGATTTTCATAGGGTCGTATTCTGACTTGAGATCTTCCTACTCGGCATGCCTTCCCAGGTTTATCACCCAGTGACTTAATATGCCTTTCGTCCCTCTTACAGCGGCGGATACCGTGACGGATTCTAACCGTCTTCCCACCGATGCGAAGCATCGATGAATCCCATGAAAATGGACTGTAAGTCCAGTCGCATTCTTAACGATTCTTTTGAAAAGAAGTTTTTTTAACCGAATTGCAAAATCTTTTAAAGCGAAGTTAAATCGAATCTACTTTAAGAAACGATGATTCTTCCCTTTTTCGAGTTGAAACGGAGTTCGTTCGGATCTATGATAAGAACGGTTCGAAGTTTTGGAATTTGTTTGCAGAGTTTTTACGGCGCTTTCCAAAGTACAAGTTCTTACAATCGAAACGCTTCTAAGAATCCTGCTTGACCCCTGAAAAAAAGAAACTTATACATTTCGCATGTTTTTTTTAGCGCAAGCCCGCCCGATTTTGGTATGGCCGGAATTTTCTTGGATACCGGTCATCAACGGAACCATATTCGTTGCGCTTCTGCTCGTTGCGGGATATTATCTCGAAAGACGTTTTCGGAATTCGATCGAACACCGCGCGAGTCTGAGAGCGAAAATTCTCAAGAAGCTACCGCTAACGTATATGAACGGAAGGGACGTGATTCAGATTCACGCCTTTTTGGATCACGTCGCGGTTTCGATTCTTCAAAAGATCGCGGATTCTCATTCCTGGTTTCAAGAAGTGTTTCTTCCGGAACTCGCGCTTTATCTCGCGCACCAAGGCGAACTCCCCGCTTGGAGAGACGCACTTATATTCAAAAGATTGCAACATCTTGTGCACGATCTCGGGCCTCATCCGAGGAAAATTCTTCCCGCTGTGTTTCTTACGGACGGAGACGAGGCCTTTCCGGGATTTTTGTATTCCGGTCCGCCTGGCCCGGACTTTGTTTCTAAAAGTCTTCATACGAAGGTGTTCACAAAAAAACTCTATCATTCGTTTCCGGTTGCAACGGGGGATAAGATTCACGTTTTATTTTCGGGAGACGACAAGGAATGGATTCGTTTCGACGCGAAGATTCTCAGTTTAAACGGAAATGATATGGGAATTCAAGTCGAGACCGTTCCCGAGAAGGACGCTGAAAAAACGAGGACTTGGGGCGGAATCCAAATGGGCGGGGTCGGAGGCGCGCAGGAAGACGTTTCGCTTCCCGATGAGTTTCAAGGAAGCCTTTCTCAAATTCTAAACTACGCCGCGATGGGCACTTCCGTTACTTCGGAGATACAAAAAAGGGTTCACGCGTTTAAGGAACATCCGGGTCTCGTACGCAAGGAACACAAACCCGAAGAGATACAAACCTTTATCGAACTTTACTCCGCTTGTTACGCGAGATACAGATCGGATATATCACCGATTCCTAAAGCGGTTCTTTTATTCTTATACTTTTTTTATATGGATGAGAATCTTCTTTCTCCCGCGAGAATCGTTCAGCTCTACGGAACCTTGGAGAAAATTCGAAGTTACTCACAGGATCCGTATCCGACCAATCACAAACTCGCGGTATATTTTTTACCGGAGTGGTTGGGTTTGATTCTTTCCGGAAAAAAAACTCCGTCTCGAAATCATCTCGCACAATCCTACGAACAAGTCAGAGCGTCTATGGTTCGTAAAACCGGAACGGACGATTACGCGGGCGACAGCGGGATCGAAGACTTACTTCATCTTCTCGATTGGGAATTGAGCAATCTTTTATACAACGGACTCATCGGAGTTTCGGCGAATCCGAATCTTGCGTATCCGATTCTTTCCGAGGATCAGATGTACGGAGAGACGGACGCGTTTCTCGTAACACCCGAAAAATTAAACGCGGTCGTGGATCACGTACATAAAATCGATAAACATCTTTTTTACAGACAGATCTCCTTCGAACCGGAACAAACTCCGGGCAAACCGGACCTTGCGATGAAGGAGATGGCTCCCGATTGTATCATTCTTCCCGTGTTCGGAAGCAGAGGGGTTCTTTGGCAAGAGATCACGTCGGGTCTGATGTCGAGAGGACGTCTTGTGTTTCCGCAGGTATTGAACGAAAACATGACTCTTGCGATCACAAGAACGTTAGGCGAATTCCGATGGGAAATCGAAAGAACCGTTCGAGGAAGAAAGTGGAAGGATTCTTCCCCGCCTTCTCTGACCTCGGAATATTATCTGTATCTGGAGAATTTTCGCAAGTCCCCCGCGCTCACACCGGACGCGAAAAAAAACATAGATCAACAACTTGTGAAGTATAGAAAAAATCTGAAGGACATGTTCGCGTCCGATTATTCGTATTGGATTCTTTTCGAATCGTCCGGGAAACTCAGACTCAATCGTGTTTCTAGGGATATTCTGAACCGTTATGTGCCTTTTTCTCCTCAGTTGCGCACCGAGTTGCAGAAGAATCCGATCCTTAAGGAATCCATGGATTCATTCGAAGCGAGAAAACGAAGATTGGTTTCGGGAATCAAAAAAAGATACAATCCTTACTTCCAAGCGGGAAACGTTCCGGTGGAAGTTTTGGAGACGATCCAGTTTTTCGAAGAAATGTAAGAATATTATAATAATCTTTCGAACGTGGAGATACGCCAATCCTTGGTTACGAAAAACTTGGAATGGCAGGCCGGACAACCGTAGTTCCCGGAACCTTGCACTTTTAAAAGATGAAAACAAATCGGACAATTGACGAGCACCGGAGAATTCTCCCCAAAGGAAGAAGTCTGGTTCGATTCGGTCGAGATTAAGTGGGATTTGGCGGAATCCCGATCGGAGAAAACCGGAATTTCATGAGCGCCCTGCGCGGAGATTTCGATTCCGTTCGGCACGGAACAAATCGCGAATTTGGATTGTGGAAAACGTTCCGGAAGTCGGTTTAATATCGAAGCGCCTTCTAACGTGGCGGATTCGAGCCCGCTCGCATCCAAAAGAATTTTGCGGGGAGAATCCGGAAGTTCCTCCAACTTGGAAAGAAGCGCCTCTCCCAATTTAAAGTCCAGATCTCCTTGGAGGTTGATGATAATTTCTTTCAAGGTGTCCCGATGATAGAACCGATTTATTCTCCTATTGGAGTGGGGCAAGAAAAGAATTTCTGCAACACATTTTTCGGTTCGTTTAAAAATCGGGCCGATTCGTTTCAAAAAGATTGGACTTTTAGGAACAAGCGGATTTTATTTCCTACATGCTCGGTCAGTGGAATAGAAGAATGTGGATCTTCCCTTTGGATCTACTCTTCATGGGAATTTCTTTCTTTTTGGCGCATTGGATCCGTTTTGAGTCCTTCGTTTTTTTAGCGTCTCCGGAAAGATTTTTCACCTCTTTGATCATCGTAATCACCGTAAGGGCCGGGGTGTTTATTCTTTCCGACATCTATCGATCGATTTGGGCCTATGCGTCGATTCATGATCTCGTGGAAATCATCAAGGTTACCCTTCTTTCTTCCCTGATCTCGACTACCGCACTTTTATTTTACAATCGTTTCGAACAGCTCTCGAGAATGGTTCCCGTGTTGGATACCCTTCTTCTCTTAAGCTTTCTTTGTATCCGCAGTTTTTCCTGGAGAGTATTTCGGGATCAGTACATTCTGAAAAAGTCGAGAGAGGAAGGACTTCCTACCTTGATTCTCGGAGCGGGAAAAGTAGGAGCTACTCTACTTTCGGAAATTCGTAGACACAACGAACTAAAACTGAACCCAGTCGGATTCTTGGATGATAACGTTCAAAAGATCGGCGCACATATCCAAGGGGTTCCGATTCTCGCGAAGATCGAACAAGCAGAACAGATGATCCATCAGTTCGGGGTAAAACAAGTCATCATTGCGATCACGAATCCTGATGGAAAACTGATCAGCCGTTTGATCCGTTCGTTTGAAAGTACGGATGTGAAGTTTAAAATTCTTCCTTCCTTGGGTTCCTTGTTTTTCGATTCTCCAAAGTTGAATCAACTCCGGGAAGTTCAGGTGGAAGACCTTTTGGGTCGTCCGGTTGTGGACTTGGAAATCGAATCGATTCGTTCTTATCTAAAAGGCAAATCCATTCTTGTTACCGGCGCGGGCGGATCGATCGGAAGCGAACTCTGCAGACAAGTCGCTGTGTTCGAACCTTCTCGGATTCTTTTGTTGGATTCTTCCGAAACTCCGTTATACGAAATCGAATACGAACTGAAGAAAAAATTACAAGGTCAGAATGTGGAACTCATTCCGATCGTCGCGGACATCAAAAATCTTTCCAGAGTCAGTTCGATCTTTGAAAAACATTCTCCGCAGGTCGTGTTTCATTCGGCGGCTTACAAACACGTTCCGATGATGGAAGTAAATCCCACCGAAGCGGTGATGAATAACATTCTCGGCACGAAGAACATCGCGGACATTTCCAGGCTTTCCGGCGTCGAACGTTTTGTTTTGATCTCCACGGACAAGGCGGTCAATCCCGTGAACATCATGGGAGCTTCCAAACGTGCGGCCGAATTGTATCTGCAACACATTTCCAGAGAAACCAGAACCAAGTTCATCACGGTTCGATTCGGAAACGTTCTCGGTTCGAACGGTTCCGTAATTCCTCGTTTTCGAGAACAGATTGCAAACGGCGGACCGGTTACCGTTACACATCCCGACGTGATCCGCTACTTCATGACGATTCCCGAAGCGACACAACTCGTGTTGCAGGCCGGAAGTATGGGAGAACGCGGAGAAATTTTTATTCTCGAGATGGGAGAACCCGTCAAGATTCTAAATCTCGCCGAAGAAATGATCCGTCTCTGCGGACTCAGACCTCACGTCGATATTCCGATTCAATTCACCGGACTGAGACCGGGAGAAAAGTTGTTCGAAGAACTTCTTCTCGATTTGGAAGGAATCAAAAAAACGCATCATCCAAAGATCAAAATCGCCGCTCCTCTGGAAAATCAGGAACCGACCACCTTCGTCGCGAGGTTCAACGAACTTCTAAATGCGGGAAGAGCCAACAAGGACAAGGACATCTTTCTTGCGTTTAGGGCTCTGGTTCCGGAATACAAGATTCACGGAGATTATCTCAACGAAGCCAACGCGGGCGTCACCGATCAGCAAAACCTGAAGAATGGATAAACAAAATCTGAAAGAGGAAATCCTGGCCCTCAGAAAGTTCAAACGTTCTTTGTTCGATCTTTACTGGGACCGGTTCGGAACCTTCTATTTACACGCACTTCCCCATCCTCAACTGGTCATCGGCAAACGCGGGTTAGTCGGCGACGAAAAAGAATCCGGAATCGTTCTCGTATTCAGCCCCAAAGGCGGTGTTCGCAATTTGGACGCCGGGGAAGAATGGATCTACGCGGAACTGCAGTTCGGTTACACCTGGGAGGAGATCTTTATTCCCTGGGATTGTATATTACGTTATTTTGATAAAACACAACAAACATTGACGAACATGAAGGTTTTTACTACGGAGCCGGAGATCTTAAAAAAGGATTCTCCTTCCGCTGAGAAGACGGTTTCAACAGAGAAAAAAGAGGGTGATACGAAGGACGATAAGTCCAACGTAATTCAAGTGGATTTTGGGAGTAAATCGAAACAATGAGCCAAAATAAATTCAAATGGTTTGTACTTGGGGATTTGGACGGATTTTTCGGTCTGATGATCGACAATCTGATTCAGATTCTTGTTCTTTCTTTTTTGCTGACCACACTTTGTGGTGTTCCGGGTGACTTCGTTTATAAAGTCATTCTTCCGGGTACGGCAATTTCTCTTCTACTCGGGAACCTGTTTTATTCCTGGCAGGCGCATCGTCTTGCCGAAAAGGAAAATCGAAACGACGTCACCGCTCTTCCTTACGGGATCAATACGGTTTCGTTGTTCGCGTTCGTTTTCTTTATTATACTTCCCGTATATAAGAAAACCGGCGATTACAAAATCGCTTGGCAGGTAGGACTTGTCGCAAGTTTTCTTTCCGGTTTGATCGAGATGGGCGGTTCCTTTATCGCGGAAAAAATCCGTAAGGTGACTCCTCGTGCGGCTCTTCTTTCCTCTCTTGCGGGGATCGCGATTACGTTTATCTCGATGGACTTTTTAGTTCGTACGTTTCAGAATCCTTTGATCGCATTCTTGCCGTTCGGCGTGATTCTTCTTCAGTATTTTGCTCGGGTCGTGTTTCCGTTCCGTTTGCCGGGCGGACTTGTTTCCGTAGTGTTGGGAACCATTCTCGCTTGGTCGCAAGGAGTTTGGGGAAATCCTATGATGGACGGAGCCTTACTCAAAGGTTCCACGAGTCAGATCGGTTTTTATCTTCCCGTACTTTCAATCGGGGATTTATTTTCCGCGTTTCAATTTGCGGACATCCGCGAATATCTCGCGGTTTTGATTCCTATGGGAATTTTCAACGTGATCGGATCTTTGCAGAACATAGAATCCGCCGAGGCTTCCGGAGATTCGTTTAACACAAGAGATTCTCTTATGGCGAACGGGATCGGAACCGTTGTCGGTTCTTTTTTTGGTTCTCCGTTTCCTACTACGATTTACATAGGTCATCCGGGTTGGAAGGCTCTGGGTGCGAGAGCGGGTTATTCCACTTTGAATGGCGTCTTTATGACGATCGTCGCGCTCTTCGGTCTTCTTGCATTCATTCAGGCGTTGATCCCCGTGGAAGCGGGAATGGCGATCGTTCTTTGGATCGGAATCGTAATCGGTTCTCAAGCGTTTGAAGCGACTCCTTCCAGACACGCACCCGCCGTTGTTGTCGGAATTCTACCCGCGCTTGCAGGTTGGGGAATTTTACTCGTTCAATCCACGTTCAACTACGCGGATCGTTCGATCGCGGGAGTTCTGGAGAATGCGGGTGTAAAAGAAACCGCACACCTCTGGTTGTCCGACGTTCCTCTGGGTCTTCCATTCTTACCGTATCCTCTCGGAGGATTGTTGAGTTTGTCGCAAGGGTTTTTGATCTCGTCCATGATCTGGGCTTCGATCGCGGTGTTCGCAATCGATCGTGATTTTAAAAAGGCTTTGATCACTTGTTTGATCGCGGCGGTTCTCGCGGGCACCGGATTTATTCACGGATTTTCTTTGAGAGGAAACGATATTCTCAATCAGTTCGAAGTCGGTTTAAATTCTTTCGTAGTGGCCTATGTATTGCTTGGAATTTTATTCCTGCTCGCTTCGTTTTTTAGAAAGGAACCGAGAAAAGTTTAAAAAAACTCAGCGCAAAATGGATTCCTGGGTCAAAAAAACTCAACGCAAATGCTCCCTATGGGTCGCATTTGCGGGTCTAAATCCGTGAAATAGATAGATCGACTCTTGATTTCAGTAGTAGTATATATAGAGAAGTTATAGGAGAAACCAAAATGTGGTTTAAACGAATTGGGTTGTTTTTGCTGACCAATATTCTCGTGGTCGTTACGATTTCCATCATCACGAGCGTATTTGGAATCGGTCCTTATCTGGACGCAAACGGAATCAATCTGAGTTCCCTACTCGTGTTCTGTTTCCTTTGGGGAATGGGCGGCGCTTTCGTATCTTTGCTTTTATCCAAGTTCATGGCAAAGATGATGATGGGAGTAAAGATCATCGATCCTAGATCCGCATCCGGAGTCGAAAGAGAATTGTATTCCAGAGTGGAAAGACTCGCAAGAGCCGCAAATCTTCCGATTCCCGAAGTGGGAATCTATCATTCTCCAGAAGTCAACGCGTTTGCAACTGGACCTTCCAAATCGAGTTCTCTTGTCGCGGTTTCCAGCGGCTTGTTGCAAGTAATGGACAACGCGGAAGTGGAAGGAGTTCTCGCGCACGAGTTGGCCCACGTCGCCAACGGAGACATGGTGACGATGACTCTTGTTCAGGGTGTTGTTAACGCTTTTGTAATGTTCTTTTCGAGAATCATCAGTTACGCGCTCAGTACAATGGTGAAGGAAGATCTTCAATACACCGTTCGTCTTGTGGCTAATATCGTTCTCAGTATTCTGTTCAGCATTCTCGGATCGATCGTGGTTGCGTATTTCTCCAGAACCAGAGAATATCGCGCGGACGCGGGCGGCGCAAAACTTGCGGGACGTCAGAATATGATCGCGGCTCTTGAAAAATTGAGACGCACATTCGACGCACCCGAAGACGAAAGAGGCGGAGAAGCTCTTGCGACTATGAAAATTTCAGGTCATAGTAAATGGATGGCCTTGTTTTCGACGCACCCACCTTTGGAAGCGAGAATTGCCGCTCTGAAGAATTCCGGTTACTAAGAATCGTTTAACGGAACTTTCAAAATAAGCCCGGTTTTGCCGGGCTTTTCTTCGTTCGGAACAAAAAAGAATTGTTTGAAATGTCTCGGATTTTTTGAATAGAACCCGTAAATTAAAAATCCTGGGACGTAAAACCTAGATGTCTATTGTTAAATCCAAAATCAGAACCATTCCCGATTACCCGAAACCGGGAATTTTGTTTCGCGATATTACTTCACTCTTACTCGATCCCGAAGGACTTGCTCTTACGATCGGAACCTTCGTAAACCGCTACCAAGGTAAGGGAATCACAAAGGTTGCCGGAATCGAAGCCAGAGGTTTTCTTACCGGAGCTCCGCTCGCTTTCCAACTCGGCGTGGGTTTTATTCCCATCCGTAAAAAAGGAAAACTTCCTTCCGAAACCGTGTCGGAAGAATATGATTTGGAATACGGAAAAGACGTGATCGAAATTCACAAAGACGCGGTCCAACCGGGAGATAGAATTCTCGTGATGGACGATTTGATCGCGACCGGCGGAACGATGATCGCCGCGGTGAAACTGCTGAGAAAACTCGGAGCCGAAGTCTACGAAGCCGGAGTTATCATCGATCTTCCGGATCTGGGCGGCGGTAAAAAACTTCAGGAAGAATTGAAGGTTCCGATTTTCGCTATCTGCGAGTTTGAAGGACATTAGAAAATTCTAAAATTAGAATATTCTTTTTGGAGGGCCCATTGACGGCTAAACTATCCGGTTTTTTTGGAATTTGGATTCAAAGAAGTTTGAAACGTGTTACTCCGGTTGTTTCGATCGCGCTGATTTTGATGGCGCGTTTCGAAATTCAGGCCGTCGAAAGCCCTCTTCCATTCGACGAACTCCGTAAGGGAGTCGTTCAAATCAGGGTTTATTCCCAAGCGGTGAACCCATTTTCCCCCTGGACCACCGACACCGTGCGTGCCAGTTCGGGAACCGGTTTTTTAATCGGAAATAAAAGAATTCTCACCAACGCACACGTCGTTTCCAACGCGAAGTTTGTTCAGGTGCAACGTTACAATCAAACGGAATGGTACAGCGTTAAAATTCTTCACTTAGCGCATGACTGCGATTTGGCGGTGCTCGAAGCCGAAAGCGCGGACTTCTATAAGGACTCGAGAGATCTTCAACTCGGTGAAATTCCGGAACTCAATTCTCCTTTGATCGTGGTCGGTTATCCGATCGGAGGAAACAAGGTTTCCGTTACGAGAGGGATCGTGTCGAGAAAGGATCAATCGGTTTATTCTCATTCGGCGGTGGACAGCCATTTGGTTTTGCAAGTGGACGCCGCGATCAATCCGGGTAACTCGGGCGGTCCCGCGATTCAGGACGACAAAGTGGTCGGAGTCGCGTTTCAAGTCGCAACCAAAGGCGAGAATATCGGTTATCTGATTCCCACCAACGTTATACGTCATTTCCTTACGGATATAGAGGACGGAAAATACGACGGTTACGTCGAACTCGGTGTGAGAACCCTCAATTCGTTTAACGTTTCTTTGAGAAAGGCCAAAGGAATTCCGGATCATCTCGAAGGTGTTTTTGTTTCTAGAATCCTGAAAAACGGTTCGGCTGAAAAGTTTTTGAAGGAAGGTGATTTTCTTACGGAGATCGACGGATTTCCGATCGGAAAAAACGGAACCGTGATGCAGGACAAGGACGCTAGAGTGGACTTTGTCGAGATCGTGGACAACAAACACGCGGGAGATAAGATTTCCTTTAAGTTGTATCGAAACGGAAAAGAGATCTCGGTTTCTTTTCCCGCGCGTCGTATGCCCGACTTTGACTTTATGAGAAATCAATACGACAAACCTTATGCGTTTGAAATGATCGGCGGACTTCTTTTTCAGGAAATGTCCCGAGATCTCATCACGAGTTGGAGTCGAGGCGGAAACACTTCGGGTGGAAGCCAACTTTTATACAGGTTTTTTTATTTCATAGAAGACGGTCTCAATCGAAACAAAAGAACGGACGTCGTCTTATATCGCAAACTTTCTCATCCGGTGAATTCTTCCTCGGACTATTTCGTGAATCTCGTTTTGGAATCGGTGAACGGAATCCCGGTTTCCGAGTTGAGCGATCTTCAGAAAATTCTGAAGGAATCCAAGGATAAGTATCTGCGTCTGAAGTTTTTGGACGTTCAGGTTCCACTCGTTTTAAACCGCGAAGAGGCCGAAAAGGCGGACGAAAAAATCCGCAAAACATACGGCCTGGAATAGTTAAGGAAAATCTAATGTTTAAATCCCGGATCATACTCGTATTCTTACTCGTTTTCATTTTGCCGACGTTTGCGGTTTCTGCCGAAGTTACCCCCAAGGGAGAATCGGACCTTCTTCTCATTAAAAAAAAATCCTCTAAAACGAAGGAGCCCAAGGGCAAAAAAGAATCTCAGAAAAACGAAACTTCCGGTTCGGAAAAGACGGAAGCTCCCGCTCGATCGAAAACGAGTCACGATCTTTATCACAAAAGTATCGTACAGATCAAGGTTACGTTTCAAGAACCCGAGTATCATCAACCTTGGAAGAAAAAAAATCCTAGGGTTCGAAGAGGTGTCGGAGTCGTAACCGAAGGCAATCGGATTCTGATCCCCTATTCTCTTTTACCCGATGCCACATTGGTCGAGGTGAAAAAATATTCCTCTTATTCGGAAATGAAAGCGGTCGTGTTTCGTTACGATCCAGAATCCAATCTTGCCCTTCTTCGAGTTGAAAAGAAAAATTTCTTCGACGATCTTGTTCCTCTCGAGTTTTCACCGATCTCCGTTTTCCCGAAACAAGCAAACGTTTATCAGCTGGATAACTCCGGTTCGATTCAAGCGACGGCGATTTCTCTTTTGAGTATGGACATGGATCAAATGCCGCTCGGACAAGTGGAACTTCCGGTTGTGGATGTAAGCTCAAGCGAGGGTCTGAACGGATTCGGCGAGGTCGTAATCGAAAACGGAAAAGTATCCGGTCTTCTTTACGATTTTACTTCCGGAAAAAATTCCGGAAGAATCATTCCGTCCTTTATCATTCAAAAATTCTTAAATACTCCGGGGACGAACGTATTCGGTTATAAGGGATTTCGTTTTCGCCCGATCACGGACGGTTCCGTTAAAAGATATTACGGAATGGAAGAATCGGATTCGGGCATTCTGGTTGCGGATTTGATTCCTGGTTCATCCGCGAGCGGAGTTCTGAAATTGGAAGACGTCATTCTCGAGTTCGGCGGAAAGAACGTGGACTCGAAGGGTTATATCGATCATCCGCTTTATGGTAAACAAGTTCTTTCCTTCTTGGCGCACGCGGGGGACGCGTTCGGTTATTCTTTGGGAAAAGAAATTCCGATTCTTGTTTTGAGAGATAAGAAGAAGATCAACCTCAGCATGAAGTTGAAACCCTTCCCTCATTCTGCGGTTCGAATTCCGTTTAAAAACATTCCCGCTTCGAACGACTTCGCCGTGGAAGGCGGTTTTGTTTTCCTTGAACTATCCGAACCTTTATTGGAAGAATGGGGAAAGGATTGGAGATCCAGAGTCGATCGTAAACTTCTGTATCTTTACGACTATTATAAGTTTCATGAGAAGGAAGGAGACGTAGGTAAGATCGTTCTTCTATCTCAGGTGCTTCCGGACGAATCGAACAACGGGTTTCACGATTTGAGTTTTAAGATCGTCGAAAAAATCGACGGACAAGAAGTGAAATCGGTTCAGGATCTACGAAAGAATATTCGGGAAGGAAAATCTGGTTTTGCATTGATTTCTTTGGACGACGGAACGGAAATCGCTTTGGATAGGGGCAAACTCGGAGAGATCAACGATCGAATCTATAAAAGTTATAAGATTCGATTTTCCGAAAACGGAAACTAATCAGAAGCGAAGCTATTTCGATTTTGTCGAAACCAGCGGAAACTATCTAGAAATTTCCTGAAAACCCACAAGTCAGTAAACTCGAAGGCTGTCGTGGATCGCGTGACTTACGGCTTATTTCCAAATTTCAAAAGGTAACGTCGTCGAGATAAACGCCAGCTTAAACAAGAATAAGAAAAATATACTTCCTACTACGATCCAAAACGTCCCGTCGCGGATCGAATCATCTTCCAATTTCCAAAAGATCAAAAACGCGATCGACACGGTGAACATCCTGGATACGTTTTCATAAGACGACCAATACAGAACGTAACCCGCGGAAAAGATCGAAAACAATACCATAAAAAACGAAAGTCTTTCCGCGATTCCCCGTTTCCAATCTCCGCTTCCGAAAACGAACAATCCTGTGACAAATAAAAGAAAAATCGGAACTCTCGAAAACTTCTTCGCAAAAAGGGTAAGTCCGGTTTCAAAATCAGGAACATTCAAAAAGGAGAATATTCCAAGTTCCTTGATCTCTTTCCAATAGCCGATAAAGCCGTCCAGCGGAGCGAAAAAATCCGTAAACCTCGCCGGAGACCAGTTCGGGAATTGGATTTTTAGGAAAAGCCCCCAGCAAAAGGGCAACAACAACGTGGAGAGAATCCAGATCGAATGTTTGAAGTTACGATTGATGAGCGATCCGATTCCCAACGGAAAAAGAAGAAAGAGAGCCTGTTCCTTAATGAGGATGGAAAATCCGCCGAATAGGAAAAACCAAATCCACTTTTCCTTCTTATAAAACCAAAACGTGAGGACCAAAAATCCGGTAAGAACCGCGTCGCTCACCAAAAGCGCATAACTTCCCAGAAAGAACGGAGAGAAAAGATAAAAACTCGAATAGATTCTATACTTTTCACCGCAAAGATCTCGGAGCAAAAACCAAGAGATCAAGATCACCGCAAAATTTAGGAGATACGTTCCGAAAACGGTCCCCCAGGTTCCGAATATTCCAAAAATTGAAACTAAAAGAGGATAACCGATTCTGGGAGCCCGTATGTTTTCTTCGAATCCCTTCGGCCAGTTTAAATGGAATTCGCTTAACATTCTCGAGTAATAATAAAAGATTTGTCCGTCGTAACCCGCTCCCAGATCCCCGGGCCGGCCTAAAAATACGACCGCACCTTTCGGAGTTTGTTCCGGGTTTTGTATCACGAATTGCATTCCGAAGTTGATTTGGGAACTGGGATTCCAGTCGTATTTTTTCCAAATCAAAATCGAAGCAAGAGCGTATAACGTGAAAAATAAAGGAAGGATCAGTAGAGGATTTTCGAATGTAGATCGAATTTTTGAAATGAACAAACTCGATCTTTCCGGTTTCATTCTTTCCGTTCCGAATTCCGTTGAGGATCGTTTAAAAATTCCAAGATGAGTTCCGTATAAAGGGACGAACCGCGTTTGGCCGCGTTGTATGTTAGGTGGTGCGGATCCAAGAAGGATTTTTTATCGGGGATCGCGTCCTTGAGATCGTAAAAACCGAAATTCTTCCCCTGATGAGAATTCAAAAAGTTCAGATAACCCTTATACCAGTTTCCATTTTTATAATATTTACTTTCGATCGGATTTTCGGGAGAATTGACGATGATCAATTTTGTCCCATTTGTTTTGAACTTTTCGATCGTTTGATTCAGAAAATCGATTTCGGACCAAGTGAAGTAAGAAGAATTTCCGAGGATCTCCTTGTTCTTCTGAACTTTTTTCAATCGATTGAGGGCGCCTTCGTTTTCCGGATTGTAGTAAAGACGTTTTTCATAATCCTTCAAATAATCTTCGTCGGACATGGTTTCGATTCGATCGTCGTCCAAGCCGTGAATCCTTTCGTAAGAAATGTTCGTTCTGATTTCGTTACGACAAAAATTCTGTGTTAGGCGAATTCCGTATGTGGCGGGGATTCCGAAAATTCTCGCGTCGACTTCGTCGGAACTTGTGGTTGGAGAAACAGTGAAACGCAGGTTTACGAATTTCGTTTTAACTCCGGGAACGTCTTCGAATTCTATCTCCAGAGGTTTCCAGCCCGGTTTAGAATACGTTTCCTCGTGTAAAGGATCCGTCGGTTTATAGTATTTGTCGCTCGGGACGGTCGACGAGAGTTCTTCGATTACAACCTTGATTCCGGGCTTTTGTACGAAAATTTCTTCCGACAACTTGCCGTCTTTGAGTTCGCATTCGATCGTAAATTGCGGAGGTGTCCATCCTCTGAGAAAGATTCCCTCTTTCGGCATCGAACCCGTATAATAATGATAGGAACGCATAGTTCTCGTATGATGTTCCATGTATTCGGTCCAAGGATCGTATAAGAAACTTCTAAAACGATTGAGAAGAATCGACGCCTTCGCGAGTTGCGAGAAAAATTCTCCCTTGGTGTATTGTTTCCAGTGGTCCGCGAGAAAATCCCCCGGAAAAATAAAACGATTCTGATGACGGATCTTGTAGTCCTTCATTCTCGCGGCTTCGTCGAAACTTGCGCCGGAAGAATATTCTGTTTTTTGAATATAATCCAATTGTAAATCGGCTGGATTCAATACGTAGACGACCAGTTCCGGCTTTTTTGAAAGAATGTCGTCCGAGTAATAATAAAAATCCGTGGGCGATAACGCGGGATGAGAATAGAATTCCGTTCTGAATTTTTCCGCGTCCTTTGTTTTGGATTCGCGGATCTCTTTTTCGATTTGTTCGGGATAAGCGGAATAAAGCGCGACGCTACTTCCGGTTACGAGAATTCCTTTTTCGTCGGTTTCGAATTTTATGTTTCTGCGTTTGTGAAGAAAGTTATACCAAGGAGAAGTATCCCATTCGAGTTCGTTCGGAAATTCGAACAACACGATCGGAAACAGAATTCGATCGATAAAGACAAATCCGAGTAGTAGAAGAAGAGAAATCCAGATTGTTTTGATTTTGAGTTTAGATTCGGAATTCATTTTGCCTTGGAATTACAGTCGGAACAAGTTCCATAGAGAATGATCTCATGGGTGTCCACGGTAAATCCTTTCGGACTTTTGTCCAGAGGAAACGGACAGATCTCTATGTCATAGACTCGGTCGCATTGTTTGCAGTGAAAGTGATGATGGTGGTGTAAATGGCTCGCTTCGAATCGAGAGGATTCTCCGGGTAAATGGATCTCGTTGATCGCTCCGGTTTCCATGAGATGATTGACCGCTCTGTAGACGGTTGCGATTCCCAGGTTGTCCAAGTTCTTTCGAGACAGTTCGTAGATTTCCTTGATCGATAAAGGACCTTTGGCGGCCTCAAGGACTTTTAAGATTTCCCCCTTTTGTTTTGTGTTTCGGAGGGCTGATTTTTTATCTTCCACTTTCATTCGAAGAATGGCTACAGAGAGCCCTCTTAATTCTCAATTCCCTCGCTTGTCCATGTCAATTCAATAAACGTTGTGTGGGAACTCCCACAAATCGAGTTGTATGAGTTCCCACATTTTTACAGAACACGACCTTTTTAGAAAAATAAGTTTGATTCTCAGTATCAACTTGAAAGAATTGTCACAGTATTGTCAGGAGATACGCAATGAGTTTAGCAACCATCCTTCGAGAAGGAACATCCGAAGAACACAAAGCGGCAGAAAGTTCCGCTTTCATTCGTTGTTTTATGAAGGGAGTTTTAGAAAAAGGAACCTACGCAAGACATCTGGAAGCCTTCTACTTTGTTTACGAAGCTATGGAAGAAGAAATCGAACGCAACGCGGACAACGCAGTTTTGAAATCGATTCACTTCCCGGGCCTTTATCGTAAAAACGCACTTTTAGAAGACCTACAATTCTTTTACGGAAGTTGGAAAGCGGCCGATCACAAACCGACGCCTGCGACACAAACCTACGTGGAAAGAATTCGTAAAATTTCAAAATCGAATCCGGAACTTTTAGCGGCTCATTCTTACGTTCGTTATCTGGGAGATCTTTCCGGCGGACAAATTTTGAAAAAGGTCGCGGCAAGAGCTCTTGCTTTACCGGAAGGAAAAGGAATTTCCTTTTACGAATTTCCGGCCATCGAAGACATCAACGGATTCAAACAAAACTATCGCGCGGCTCTGGATTCTCTTCCGGTAAACGAAGAACAAAAACAGGCCATCCTCGCGGAATCCAAACAGGTCTTTCTATTGAATCAGGGAATTTTTTCCGAACTGGAACAGGACTTAATCTCCGCGATCGGTAAGGAAGCCTATGATGCGGTTCTCGGAAAAGGCTGATTCCAAAAAATCCCCATACTTCTTACCGGCGGCCGTCTTTTTGGCGATGCTTCCGGTAACGATGATCGTACCGGTATTTAAGGAAATCGTAAAAGACAGATTCCAATCAGGCAATGGTGAAGTTGCCTGGTTCTTGAGCGTTGCGATGCTCGGCTCTTTTTTCTTTTCACCGGTCGCCGGTTTTCTTTCGGACTATTTTGGAACTCGCAGAAAAATCATCATACTTTTCTGCGGGTTTGACGCGTTACTTTTGAGTCTTCTTCCTTACGCGGAGAATCTTTCCACATTATTGTTTATTAGATTTTTGGAAGGTGGTGCTCACGTATTCGTCATCGGTTTGCTTTTGGCTTCGGTTGCGGACGTTGAACACGGAGAATCCAAACGTAAATTCGGAAACGGAGCCTTGATGGGTTTGTCGGGAATGCTTCTTTCCTTGGGAGGAGCCGTCGGAGTTTCTCTGGGCTTTTTAGGAAAATACGATCCCACTCTTCCGTTTAAAATCGGTTCGGGAATTCTTCTCTTTCTCGCGTTTGTCGTTTATCAATTCGTACCGGAAGAAAAATTCACGAGAACCAAAAAACATTCTTGGAAAGAATCCGGAATTCTATTCTTAACACATCCTCTTCTTTTATTCCCGCTTGCGTTTCAGTTTTTGGATCGTTTCACATCGGGATACTTTATGAGTTCTCTCAATCTTCGTCTCAGGGAAGAATTCTCCCTCAATCCTTCCGAAACGGGAAGAATGTTGTCTCTTGTCTTTTTACCGATGGCTCTTTTGTCTTATCCGGCGATTCGTCTTTCTAAAAAAACGGGGAAGTATTTTCCGGTTGCGATCGGTTCTTTGATCTACGGAATTTCCTTGAGTCTTTCCGGTTTGTTTCAATCGATCGCTTGGATCAGCGTTTCCCTTTTGTTCTGCGGATTGGGCGCGGGTTTGATGTTTGCGACGTCTTTGAGACTTGCCTCTTCTCTTTGCACAAGGGAGAATAACGGACTTGTGATGGCGGGTTTGACCGGTTTCGGTTCTTTGGGATTTTTCTTAGGTCCGATATCTTCGGTTGGGCTGGATCGAATCGCGACTTCGACAACCTCGATTTTCGGTTCCTCTCTCACTTCCGTTTTATTCGGACTCGCTCAGATTTTGATCGTGCTCGTAAGCATTCCCTTTTACAAAACCTTAAACAAAAAAGAAACGTGATATCGTAGGAGCTCCCACGGTATTTTGAAGTAAAAAAAGAATGGATACGATTCCAGCTTCAAAACTGTGCGGAGAATCCGCCGTAATAGAATCTCGGTCTCGTAGGATTGTAGGCAAGTTCGTATTGATTCAGGATATTGTCCACACCTACGAACAAACCGAAATGTTTATCAAAGAATTTCTGTTCCATTCTTATGTTGATGATCGTAAACGGTTTTCCGTATGTTACCGGAGGATTCTCGTTTAATTTCACTTCGGTGGGAATATAATCCTGCCCCGCCGCCGAAAGACTGTTCGTCGAACTGTAAAACGGCCTTTTGTCCAAATGTTTTCCCCGAAGGTTGAACTGAAACCCCGATGGAGAATTGTAGATGAAGTTCGCGGAGGCTTGGTGAAGGGCTCTTCCTTCCAAAGGACGATTGGTGGTTTCGTCCCTCGTATCGGTGTGATTGTAACCGAGTTCCAATGTGAAATGTTTTAAGAATCGATACTGAACTCCGAATTCCCCGCCTCGCGTATAAGCCTTTGCGATGTTTTGAAGTTGGAACTCCGCGAATTCTCTTCCCTTGTT
The DNA here is from genome assembly GCF_002811925.1 of Leptospira barantonii. NCBI lineage: Bacteria > Pseudomonadati > Spirochaetota > Leptospiria > Leptospirales > Leptospiraceae > Leptospira > Leptospira barantonii. The sequence continues at coordinate 297,012 of NZ_NPDS01000004.1, read as the reverse complement.
CGAATCGAACTTATACTGAATGAGATTGATAATGTCGTTTCTGTATAAACTGAAGGAGAACGTCAAAAAACTAAAAGGACTGTACTCCAAATCGGAGTTGATCGTGATGGATTTTTCCGGTCTTAGATTCGGATTTCCTTCCACGACGTAACCGACGGCGGGATTTTCAAAACGAAGATACAATTCTTGAAAACTCGGAGGACGAAATCCTCTTCCGTAACTCGCTCTCCAAACCAGGTTCTGAAGGATGTCATAACGTGCCGCGAGTTTGGGAGTGGTCTGATTTCCGAACTGAGAATCGTCGTCGTATCGTACGCCCGGAATCACTCGAATCCGAGGAGAACGGGAAATCGTCCATTCGTCCTGAAAGAACGCGGCCTTGCGAGTTCTATAAACATAACGATTTTGTAATCTGTCCGATTCGAGTTCGTTCGCAAAAGATTCCGCACCCATCGTGATGAAATGTTTGTCCGAGGCTTCCATGTCCAACTGAACGGTTCCCTGAGAAGTGAGTTCCGCGTTCAATTGTTTTACGTCTAGTTCGTCCGAACCTCTTTGGTTGTTGTAATATTTGTTTTCCCATTTGGAAATATTTCCGCGAAAGGAAACCAGGTTTCTTTTTCCGAAACCGTATTCCAAAGAACCGGTCGCAAGAAAGTCGTGCGTTTTGTTGTTTCGATCGAACACAGCCTTCGACTGAGTCACGTCGACCCCGTTTTGATCCCTGTGTTGGTAGAGAATTCTCGTCTTACCCTTGAACTTACCGTCGGGGTTGAAGGTTAGATTCATTCCAGCGTTCAAATCCTGATACGCGTTTCCAGTCGTCGCTTGAGAATCGGGAACGAGTCTATAACCGGGATTTTTATTGTAACCCGCGGAAACCGCGCCGCTCACCATTTCGTTTCGAAATCCCATGTTGGCGGTGGTGTTGAATTCTCCCTCGGTGTTGAAGTTCTTTCTGCTTCCGTTTCCGTAAGTCGTTCTCATCTCGTAGCTGAGTTTTTTATCCGCTTCTCTTGTGATGAGGTTGATCACGCCGCCGATCGCATCGGCGCCGTATAACGCCGATGAGGCGCCTTTTACGATTTCGATTCTTTCCAGGTTCTGAACCTTAAAACGGCTGAGATCCACCGCGTTGTTCAGACGACCTGAAATTCTTTCCCCGTCGATGAGAATCAAAACGTACTGGGAATCAAGTCCCAACATACGAACCCGAGATCCTCCGAAAAAAGGAACCACGTCGATTCCGAGTTGGGTTTCCAAAACTTCTGCGGCGTTTCTCGCGCCGCTCGCTTCGATTTTTTTTCGGGAGATTACTTCGGTGGCGACGGTGGAATCCTTGAGTCTTCTTTCTCCTCTGGAACCTGTGACTACGATTTGAGAATCTTCGGGAGGTTGTCCGTTTTGTCCGTTGGAACCGTTCTGGTTCTGGTTTTGATTTTGGATCTGGCCGTTTCCGTTTTCTTTTTTGGGAGGATCGGTAATTCCGTTGGCGTCTTTCGTAGTATTCGTGTTAGGCGATTCGTTTCCGCCCGTTTTAATTTCCGGCTTCGTCTTTTCCTCTTGGGCTTGGATCGGAATACAGAAAAGGATCAGAAATAAAATCTGAACCGTCTTGAGTTGAAAGGATCGATAGAATGAAAAATACATCGGATTAGTAAGGGATTTGTTTCCATTTTACGGTGGGATATGCGGATGTTCCTTCCGTGCTGTAATAACCCGTAACCTGAAAAAGATAGTATTCGTTTCCGGTATTGGAACGTATTACGAAAATCTTATTGTTGGGTTGAAGAAACGCCAACGTATAATTAAACCATTTGTTGAGAACGTCGCTCCCCACGTAATTCGTTTGAACTCCGCCCGCCGCAACTTCGGAAACGTTCGTGTCCGGTAAAAAGAAAGCGTTTGTACAACCCAACGCCGAGGAAGTACTCGCAGACGCGGCATTAAAATCGGTAAGGACAGGGTTCGTCATACAAGCCCCGCCGTTTCCTCCGGGATGTGTCAAACCGCCGTTTGTCTGTAATTTGAATCTTTGAAAACCTACGTCCCAACCGCCCGCGTTATCGGCCGCGAAAACCTGAGCTTTATTCGCAAAGCTGTATTTGATCCACACGTCATACGAAACCGCTCGGATTTTTGTAGTAAAGGAACCGTCCCCGTTCGGGTCCGTGGAAAGAATTTTGGAGTTATTCGCTTCTTCGATTTGTTTTTGAATTGCAAGGATGGATTGTCGAAACGCCAATTCTCCCTCGTCGATCGCGGGATGTTGTCTCGCACAGGATATTAAGCAGGATAAGAAGAACAAAATCCCGAACCCAATACACGTTCGTTTCCAAAGCGGTTTGAAGTTCGGGATGGAATCCATTTTAAATCGAATCAACTCTGAATGTTATTGGAGTTGGAACGTAGTAGTTGGAGGTTCCGCGGTTCTGCTAGCAAGATAAAACACGAAGTAATAATCTCCGCCCTTAGTCGCGTTCAGAGTGTAAGTGTAAGGACCGTCGCCCGCAACCGAACCGTATTGACCTTCGCTTGTAGTCGTGTAAGTCGCACGAGTCGTATCATAAGCCGAATCCAAAAGTGGACAAGCTGATGTATTGTAAACCAGAGGAGCGTTTACGTTTCCTGCGGTTCCTTCGTCAAAATCCGCAACGTTACGTCCCGTAAAAACGATCTTTTTTCCGTTGGTCGCGCCGGTGACTTTTACGGCCGCGATCGAGTGATTCACGAACGGAACCTTTCCATAAACAAGAGTTTGAACGGAAGTGGTCGCGGTCATCGCAGGAAGTCCCGCCACTCTTCCGCCTACGGTTGCGGAACAGTTATAGTTGGAAACCAGACCTGCCAAAAGCAAGATCGGATCGATATCGTCCTTCTCGTCTTTTTTACAGGTTAAAAATAAACCAAGGATAAGGCTCAGAATTACTGCCGTTTTTGCATACTTTCGGATGTTTCTCATAATTACTCCTTTCGATAGATAGGGTCATCTTGAAAATGTGAAGATGAGAGTCAAACTCAAAATCAGAAATATAAAAAATGAAACCGGAAATTTATATCCAATTTTTGGAACGTTATTCTCCTTTGAAGTCGTTTTTTATTTTAGAAATTGGTTTCTATTTCTTGAGTCTTGGCTCTAAATCGTTCTTAGAATGAATCTGAATCGATCGTTTCCGTTTCAAGTTTGGATCTTAAGCGTAATACTTTGGATTCTTTCTTGTTCTTATTTGGAAAAAGAACCGGTCTCGGGCGGAATCCCCGTTTATTCCAAAGAAGGAAAAATTCTCAGATACTATCCGTATCAAATTCGTTGGATCGGTTTTGACGAAAGCGAGTTTCCGGACACTGCGAGATTGATCGACTTTCGAAACTTGGTTTCATTAGAAATTCTGCATCCAGAGTTTGAGAATTTAGAGGAACTCAGTTCTCTCAAGACGATCGGTTTTTTAAACGTAAACGGAACCAAGGTGAAGAATCTTTCCGCGTTAAACCAACTCCCCGCGTTACACAGTCTTTATCTAAACGAAACATCGGTGGACGAAAAGGATCTGAAACAATATTCCAATGTGGAGAATCTCACGAAACTCGGTTTGTATAAAACTAAAATCAAGGATCTTTCCTTTATCGGATTCGAATGTAAACTCAGACAACTCGATATACGAAACACCGAGGTTTCCACCTTGGAACCGATTTCGATCTGTAAGAATCTTTTGGAACTACGGATCGGACACACGAACATCAAGGAAATCCGTCATATCTACGAACTGAAGGATCTGCGTTATCTGGAATGGTCCGGTTTAAAACTTTCCAAGGAAGAATTGAATTGGATCCGCGAACGATTGCCTTATCTCAAACTCGTTCCGATGCACACAAGTTCTTTGTAATATTCTAAATAATTAATATGTAAGGGGACCCGATTCTCCGGGATTGCTGTATAAAAGAATATCCCCTTTCTCCACGGGAATTCCTTCCGCGGTCACCTGCCCCGTCGTTTCGATCGTTTCCAAGGCTCGAACCGGATATCGTTTTCCATTCTCCTTTTCCAAAACGATGGAAGCGTTTTTTCGAACTCTGGAAAGTCTGAGCCCCCAGACTTCCAGGATCGTACCTCCGCTTTCCAATACAAGCGCGCTGATTCTACTTGGTTCCGAAGACGCGGCCTTGCGATACGTTCCGATCGGATCGCCAGGAAAAAAGTCGGGCGCAATCGAGACCCGGTTCGGTTCGTTGGATTCTATTTCGAAGGAAAGATGATCACAATCGTATGCTCGGACCAAGGCCCAGCGGTTTCCGGATTCTCGGTTTGTAAAAACACGGCAAGACTCGGGGAACAAACGAAATCCTCTGCTTGTGGGTTTTACGATTCCTTCGATTCTGGTTTCTTCCCGATTCTTACTCAAGGTAACGCTCAACTGTGTGAACAGAAATTTGGTCTGTTTGCGGGTCGTATCCAGAAACAATTGTCTTACGAAATAACCCTCTTCCAGTTTTTGAATCTTAGAATAGTATTCGCCGGACAACACGGGCAGAAAGGGCTTTGAGGAAAGATTCTCCGTTCGTTCGTTTCCTAAGGAACAGAACTGGAAGGAGATCGTCGAAATCGATAAAATGCAAAACGTAAAAAATGAGGGAAGAAAACGGGTTTTACGGTTGAACTTAGGAAAGTTTTTATTCAATGTTGATTGCTCCTGATTTACGGGGCAAAGATCCTGACAACATACGGGAGCAAGAAAGAATCTCAATCACGTTTCTTTCGTCTAACACTTTTAATGAGAACGAATTTCGGAAAAAAAATTTCCATCGGATTCTGGATTCTTTTTTTCGTTTGTTCTTTGAGCGCCTGTTCCGTGGAAAGTGTGTTCCCGTCCTTCTTCCCATCCGATAAACCGAAACTCGGATCTCAATACGTTCAGACCTTGATCTTAACCGCGATCGGTTGCGCCGGTCCCGGAAAATTCTGGGTCCGCGATATCACCAAAAATTCTTCCTATTGTTTACAAGCGAGTCTTGTCGGAGACGGAAACTCCGTTTCCGTTTACGCGGAATACGGTCAGGAGACGGCTTTAAATTATTCGAATATCGTCCGTGAGTTCGATCAGAAAATTTTTCCGAAGGTCACCGCGGCGTTCGGAACTCCCTCCGATATGGATCAAAGCGGAAAGGTAAGTCTTTTGTTTTTGGACATCCGAGACGGAAGTAAACCGGGAGGATCGTTTGTTGCGGGCTTTTTCGATCCCTTCGATTTTCTTACGGACGATCCCCGATCGAGCGTACGTTCCAACTCCAAGGAAATTTTATACATCGACGTGGTTCAGTTGAAGGAACTCGCCGAAAAGGACGTGGCCTCGGGTAAATCGGATACTTTGTTGTCCACGATCGCACACGAGTTCCAACATCTCATTCGATTTCAATACGAACTTCCCGATTATCTATCCCAGAAAGTCAGAGATGAAACCTGGTTGAACGAAGGAACGAGCGAGGTCGCGAGCGATATCGCCGGTTATTCTCCCCAGACAAATCGAATTCAGTGTTATCGAGGAAACGTCGCCGGCGCTTGTGCAAGAGGAGTCAACGGTTCCACGTTATTCGGTTCTTCGGGATTTTCTTCAGTAGTCGATTACGCGTTCGCGTACGCGTTTATGAAATATCTTTATACGGTTTCGGGTTCCAGTCTTCAGGAAAGAAATTCTTTCTTTAAAAAAACGGTGACCGGTCCTTCCGTTCGCGCGAAGGACGCGCAGACGTTAACCGAAATCTTTTTGACGTCTCCTGCCGTTGCGGCTTTGAGTCCGGCGCAGAAAAACGATCTGGGCGTTGGCGGAGAAACCGCCTTTATCCGTTTGTTTGCGGCTTTTCTTTGGATGTCCACGGGAGAATCCGCCGTCTCCGAAGCGCAACTTGGAATCGATTCGGCGGGAGCATCCGGTTTTAAGACGGGCATAGAATCGGTGTTAGGCGCCCTCCCCTTTCCTCCCGCCAATCAGGACGGAGGCGAACTGAGAAAGTTATACGAAACACAACCTCTTCCGTTTATCATTCCTCTGAGTAATTTAAAACCGGGACAGTTTCATTTTATCGATCAAACAAGAAGCAACACGGGAACACAACCCGCAGTTGTTCTTTTGAAAAAGACCGCGCCTAGTTTAAAGATTTTGCAAGTGAATGCGGACCCGTATCGATTGGGACAGGTTTCTCAATCGGTGGTTCGTACGGAGGATGACGGAGAACCGGTTCTTTTACCGGCAACGGACGGACCGGAGATCGTCTGTCCGTTGGATTACTTTCATTCTGTGGATGCGAAGAGCAGATAACGGAGTTACGTCGAAGTCGCGCCGATCGGCGCATAAAGTTCACCGCGCCGATTTCGGAGAAATATCCGAGGGTCTTATTCCATTCCCATCATACCGCGGAATTCTCCCATTCTTTCTTCGGCCGCCGCTTGCGCGAGTTCCAAGGAACGGGTCACGGCTTGTTTGATACTTTTTTGAAGAAGTTTTTTGTCGTTCTTCGCAAGAAGTTCGTCTTCGATGAGAATGTCTTTGATGTTCAGTTTTCCGTCGGAGATACAAGTTACGAGGTCGTTTTTGGATTTCGCTTCGAAAGAAAGAGCCATTAGGTCTTTTTCGAGCTTCTTCATCTTAACCCGCATTTGATTCATTTGTTTCATCGATTCTAACTTGTTGCCGAACATTCTTTGATTCCCTTTGAAGATGTATTTTAATTTCTAAAAAACTCCGCGACAAAAACGTAACGGAGTTCGGAGCCTTCTCTCATCAAATTTCTAAAACGATAAAAACGGGCAACCAGAAAAGAGAAAAAGAATTTAAAAGGAAAGTTCCATTCCTAAAGAAGTGAAGTATTCGGAATAATACTGGGAATATGCGGGAAGTCTAAACGGACCCACGTCCGTATAAATCACACCTTTGGAAAGATTGTTTCTGAAGTTCATGAAAAAGATCGCGTTTTGAAAACTGGTCTTACCTCGAAAACTCGCCGAGAAAGAGCGTAACGGTTCGTCCACCTGCGTGTTGACTCCGGTGTTTCTCTGAGAAAGAAGATTGTAATAGTTGTTTCCGAAGAACAAAGAATATCTTCCCGCCGGATCCAAAAGCATCGTAAATCCCAAAGTAGTCGCGTCGGATTCGGGAGTGATATAAAGACCGTTGGCTCTTGTGTTCGGGTCCGCAGAATAACTGTATCGAACATTGAGAATGATTTTCGTGAAGTCGATGAACATGGAAAAACGCGCGGCCTCCGGACTGTAAAGACCCTTATCCTTTTCCTTGTTCAAGACCGAGGTTTGAAACGAAAGACGTTGGATCGGTTGGATGTTGGCCTGCCACTCGATCACTCTTCCTCCGTTGTTTCCCATCGCTTGATTTCTAAGAACCGGATTGCTTCCCACGTTTGGGTCCACGTTCATCGCTTGCGCGTTGGAAGAATGCGGAGAATACGAAAGTCTGTTTGTGGTAAGACTGGAATTGCCAAAGGAACTTCCCGAAACAATTTTCGTGCTCACGTATTCGTTCGGTTTGAAGGAGAATCCCGCCATGGAATAACCCTGATCTTTTTGATCGGCGGTATAAGGAAGAGAATTCCCCGTTTTGAGAATCGCGTCCACACCGGGAAGAACGGTATAACTGAGTTCAAAGTTGTCTAACGTGGCTTGGTTGACGCCTGTCTTATCCGAGGTTCCGAACGGATCGGACTTTCTTCCCCTTGCCACCGGCGCGAGTTCGGAGAAAGGATTGAGAGGACGAATCGCGGAGCTCATTTGAATCTTTCCTTGTTTGCCCCCGAAAAAACGTGCTCCGGTCCAAGCGGTGTTCTGATCGTTGAACATGGAATCGGGTTGGCTTGCACCTAAAGAATTTCTAGAAGGGAACGGATTCCAACCGTTTCCGGTTTTCGCAAAGCTCGAACCCTTGTCGTCCTTCAACTCCAGATCTTTTTCATAACCTTCCCAAAGGGTCCCGCGTTTTGAACCGAGAATCCGAAACACCTGAATGTCTTTCGGTTCCTCATGTTTGCCTTTTAAGGTAGGACTGGATTTGGAAGGATCCGTTTTTTCTTCGAGAGGAAGGGATTCTATCTCCTGAAAGTTTTCGGGAGTTTTTACTTGAGCGACGGATATGAGTACCCCTAGTCCGAGTGCGGACAAACCGCTGACAAGCAGGGAGGATTGAATATTGATCGCCCCGATGAGTCTCATGTTCTATTTTTAATATCGGTAATCAGAGTCGAAGGACCAGAAGCAAACACAAGTCTGGTATTGGACGAAGAGTTTAGTGAGAATAGTTCAGATAGAAAATCTTTTCTCCGACCGTCGGACAGGTTTTGCTCATACAAATCTACGAAAGAATTTTGCGACAAAGACAATAAAGTGACAATAATTCAAAAAAAACGAGTTCTGATTTCCTTTCTTCCAAACTGGAATTGGCTATAAGCTTAGGAAACAAATTTTTTCTAAGATTCTGTCGCATCACTCGGTAAACTTGGGTTTCTATTCGTGTTCTTCCTCTTTTTTCCGGTCGATTCTTTCCTCTATCAAGTGAAACAGGCTTCCTTGGGGATATTTTCCGTTTTTGCCAAATTTTCCGGCCGGAATTCCAAAAACTTCAGGAATCAGTTCTTCCACGTGAGAACAGGTAAAAATCTGAAATTTTCCCTTATCCATCGCTTTACGGATATGAGATGGAAGATTCAAATCCCTCAAATTTGCAGTCGGGATGTAAACAGAATATTTGTCCTTAGAGTTGCCGACGATCTGAATGATCTCGTACCAAGCCGCGATCTTTGTGTTCACCGAACCGACGGGAAGAATTTCTCCGTACTGAGAAAGCGCTCCTGTGACTGCGATGTTTCCCGGAATTTCAAGACCGGAAAGAGCCGAAAGAATCGCAAGAAGTTCCGCGCAACTCGCCGAGTCTCCGTCGATCGGAGAATAATTCTGCTCAAAAAGAATGGAAGCGTCCAACCCGAACGATTGGATATGAGAGAACATTCCTTTAATATAAGATTGTAATATAAAAACTCCCTTATCGTGTAGATCTCCGGAAAGATTCACTTCTCGTTCGATGTTGATGAAGTTACCTGACCCGAGCGCGACCCGAGCCGAAACCTGATTCACCTGACCGAAATCGGATAAGGAAGAATGGAGTAGGATCACGGAAAGTCCGTTGATTCTTCCCGTTTTTTTTCCTTTGAGTTGAATCGTGGTCAAACCTTCTCGAACACTTTCCAAATACCTTCTTTTGTGAACCGCGATTCTTTTTTCGATCGTTTCGATCGCGGATTCAACCTGAGTTTTTGTGATCGGCTTCTTTTCTTTTTTATAAAGAACCAAAAGTTCTCCCACGAAGGTTCTGAGTTCCGCGAAGGAAAGAGAAAGTCTGGTTTTACTGTCGTTCCAACGAAGACCGATTTCGAGTAACGTGTCCACCGCGGAAGAATCGAAACCGGGATAACCATCTTTTTCCCAGGAACGAATCAATCCTCCGAAAAGTTCAAGATTCTTTTTCGTAGTCATCACCGCTTCATAGGGAAGATGGATCTTAAAGGAAAAACTATCGTAAAAATCCGGATCGACCCCGGAGATAAAGTCCACTTCTCCTTCTTCTCCCGCGAGAATCAGTTGGAATCGAGTGTTGACCGAAGGATAAAAACGATTCATCTCTTTCGATCCGGTCATTTCGGGAAGGGTTAAAAAGTCGATTCTCCCCGTTTGTAAAACTTCTTTGATCAGAAAGTAGAGATTGGAATCTTCCGTAAGCGCGCGCATCGGAAGAAGCAGATAACCTCCGTCCGCTTCGGCCATTTTACCGGGACGGTATTCCGAGTTACCCGGAAATCCGGCGAGGGTTAAAAACCCCGGATGAGGATCGCAGATGACCTTGGTATTTTTTTTAAGACCGGATATGTATTTCTGAAGTAAGGTCAGGTTGGTTTCGAGTCCCGGACCGGTAATGAGAATGTTGGAGAAAATTCCGGGGTTTTCCAAGGCGGTCGGCAAGGAACTGAGTTCTTCCCTGTGAAAGGCTAAAAAATCGGGAAGTCCGTTTTTCGGTTTTTGTTTTCCCGCGTGAAGTTTGATTGCCGATTGGTTGGAAGTTATTCTTTTGATCACTAAAAACGATTCTCTCTTAGGTTCCCACTACAATCAATCAATAAGTAAGAAAGGGATCGGCTCTATTCTTTTTTTCCCAACACGAGCATCGCGTCTCCGTAGGAATAAAATCTGAATTCTTCCCGGATCGCTTTTTGATACGCTTTGAGAATCAGGTCCTTTCCCGCAAACGCGGAAACGAGTAAAAGTAAACTCGAACCGGGGAGATGAAAGTTCGTGATCAATCCTTCGCAACTGTACAGTCGATCTTCGGGGCGGATAAAAAGTTCGGTCGCTCCCCAGCCTTCTTGGAAAGAATTTGTTGATCGATCGTATGCGGACTCGAGCGCGCGTAAGGTCGTGGTTCCGATCGAAACGATTCTTCTTTTTTCTTTTTTGGCGAGATTCAAAATCTCGACGCTTTCTTTTCCGAGAAAGAATTCTTCCCTATGTAGTTTTTGATTTTGAAAATTTTCTTCGGTCAACGGTTGAAAGGTGCCGTATCCGACCTTCAATTCCAAGGTGCAAAGAGCGATTTTTTTCTCTTTCAACGTTGCAAATATGTTTTCCGAAAAATGTAAACCCGCGGTCGGCGCGGCGATCGATCCCGGAGTTTTTGCGAATAGGGTTTGATAACGGATTTCGTCTTCGGAGTTCGCTTCCCTTTTGAGATACGGAGGAATCGGAATCTCCCCGATTTGATCAAAGTCTTCTTCCTGCAATGGGCGTTCGGGTTTTAGAAAAACGAATTCTTCCTCTTTCTTTTCCACCGCAAACGTTATGCGTCTTGTCTTTTCGTCCGTAAGTCGCGTTCCGTCCTTTAGTTTTTTGGAATTTCGGATCTTACATTTCCAGATTCCGTTGTGCTCTTCCAAAAACATAGCTTCGTGAACTCGCAGTTCCGTTTTGAGATAAACCCTACGTTTGCTTACCTTGGTGTGATTGGCGACGAGAACGTCCCCTTCTTTGAGATAAGAGACGATGTTCTTAAACGAAGGTTCACTTACGATATTTCCCGAGTTTACGTCGAGGACCATCAATTTGCTTTCGTCCCGGTCGGGCGCGGGATAACGAGCGATTCTTTCTTCGGGAAGAAGAAACTCGAATTCTTTGAGGTCTTCAAACAACATCTATTTGCAGTGGATTTGCGATCTCTTTGCAGGAGAATCTTTTTTCTTTCATCGAAGCGCTTCGATTTCGATATCGCCGAAAGGAAAGCGTTCCTTGTGGAGAATTTTATTGGTTGGCTTTTCGAGTGCCGTTGAAAAGTCTTTCAGAATGCAATTGAGAGATCGAAAAACCTGGATTCTAATCGGAACCGTTTTGTTTTTCACGCTCCTCTTTATCAACGGAATCTCCAAATCCGGAAACCGTTCCGACTTCCGGGACTATTATAACGCATCCGTTCGTTTTACCCAAGGAAACAATTTATACAATCTGGAACAGATCGACGAGATTCTCGCGAAACTTCAATCGGGCGAAATCAAAATCGAAGAGGCGTTTACTCCGAAGGTTTTTATGCAACTCAAGGATATGATGGAAGGACTCGGTTCTTATATCTACCCGCCTACGTTCGCTTTTTTGTTGATTCCGATTTCGTTTTTTCCGTATGAGATCGCTTCCGGAATTTTTCTGACCTTAAACTTTGTGGCCTTACTCGGAACCTTATACATTCTTTCGATTCGATTGAATCGAAAATGGAATCTCGTTTTTTTCGTCGTTCTTTGTCTGCTCAATCTTCGTTTTTTGGAGAATCATCAGAACAACAACCAAGTCGGTTTTCTTCTGATCTTTTTGATTCTCGCGTCCATTCATACGAGTAAGGATTGGTTGTCCGGTTTGCTTCTCGGTCTTGCGATCGTGATCAAACTCACTCCGGGTGCGTTTGTTCTTTTCTTTCTGATGCAAAAACGGTATTGGGCGATCTTTTATACGTTTGTTTTCAGTCTTTTCTGGATCTTTCTTCCGTGTTTATACGCGCCCCAGTTTACGATCGAGATGACTCTTACTTGGAAACAATTGATCTTGGATAATTATCTCAAGTCTCCTTTGTTCCGCGCTTGGAAGAACAACCAAAGTTTGAACGCGACTCTCGCAAAATATTTTTTGAATTACGCGGACGTTCTCAATCAATCCCAACACGGTTATCCGATTCGGGAGCTGACAGAACCCGTCGTAAAAGGAATTTATTATATTCTTTCCTTGGTTCTTGTGTTCCCGTTTTTTAAGATCGTGTTCGCAAAACGAAACGCCGAGTTTGCACTCGGTTGTCTTTTCGTTTTTTCGGTGATCTTCAGCGGAATTTCCTGGGTGCACGCATTCGTGTTTCTTTTGTATCCTTCCGCGATTCTTTTGGATCGAGCCTGGGCATTTACGGAGAATTCGATTCTTCCGTTTTGGAAAAAGAATTCGGATTCCGCGTTGAAAAAAATCGGAAATTCCGTAAATCTAATATTCAGAAACGATAAAGTTGCATTCTTTTTTATCGCGGGTTCGGTTTTGATTCTTCTCTGCAACCGTTCCGTGATCGGCGGAGGAACCGAAGAGAAGCTGATGATGGCTTCGTATCTTTTATACTTCGCGGTCTTTCAATACCTTCTGCTTTTATTCGCTCTAAAATACGAACCTTCTTTTTCGAAAGAAAATTAATACGAACTGAGAACAGACCGCCGACTTTATTATGCCGATTCGAACCAACGAACTCAAATACAAACCTAGGGTGGGTGTGGACGTGCGTCCCCTCGCCTACGGAATCACCGGAAACTCAAGATATCTCGCCGAGGTTTTAAGAAGACTGATCACGAGCGAATCCCCGCTTGAATATTATCTTTATTCGAATAAGCCCATTCATACGGTGTTTTACGATATTCTTTCCAACGTAAATTCCCGATTTTTTATGACCGGAAAACTTCCCGGAGTCGCTTGGCTCAACTGGACGATTCCGAAACGAATCAAGAAGGATCGACTCGATCTTTTTTGGGGAACGTTACAACTGCTTCCTCTTTCCTGCGGAAACGCGTTGACCGCGGTCAACTATCACGATCTCAACTTTCGTTCCGCACCGGAGACGATGACGACCGCGAACTATTGGCAACATAAAATTCTTTCACCAAAAACCTTGAATCGAGCGGATCTTGTCTTCTGTCTTTCCGAAAATACGAGACAGGACATTTTGAAATTCAGAAAGGATTTGGATCCTAAGTTAAAAGTTGTTTATCCCGGAGTGGAATCGTTTCCTTCTTTGAGAGAACCTCTTCGAATACTTCCCGAAAATTTTTTATTTACCATCGGAACCCTCGAACCTCGAAAGAATTTGGGGACCTTGATCGACGCGTATCGAAAATTGAAACGGGAGAATTCTTCCTATCCCTTTCCGCTTGTCATCGCGGGTCGTTTGGGTTGGAAGTCCGAAGGTCTTACGCAACTTTTAAAGGAAGGAACTCTCGAGTCGGAAGGAATCTTCTTCGTTGAAAATCCGGCCGACGAGGTTCTCGCTTGGCTCTATCAAAAATGTTCCGCGTTTTTATTTCCGTCGATTCACGAAGGCTTCGGTCTTCCCTTGCTCGAAGCATTGCGAGAAGGAAAAATTTGTGTGGCTTCGGACATTCCGGTCTTTCACGAAATTTTAGAACGTAAAACGGATTTGTTCGCGGAACCGTTGAACGTGGATTCTTGGGTTTCTGCGCTTGCACAACTCGCGCAAAAAAAACTACAAAGAGAACGCGTTTGGGACGCCTCCCAATGGACCTGGGATCAAACCGCAAAAAGAATCGAAGACGGTTTGATCGATCTTTGGAAACACAGAAAGGAACTTCAGCACTGAGAATATGAAACAGAACGAAACCAAAATCTATTCGGGATGGGAATCCTTAAACGCGGACGAAGTTTCCTCGGGAGCGCCGATCCGATTGAGAATCAATCTAATTCCTCCGATTTTTATGACGTTGATCGTCTTTGCGGTGTTATACGGTTGTTTTCTCGGCGGAGAATTGGCCGCGTCGTATCTGCGGAAGTTCGTCGATTTTCTTTTGATTCCGAAAGTGTTGAACCTTCCGATTCTACAGGACCCGAGACTTTATCTTACGATCGGTTATCTTACCTTCGGTTACATCGGATTCGCGTTTCTTTTGGATTGGATTCGATTTATAGGAAGAACCTGTTTTACGTCCGTTTCGCTCAAAGGTGACGTTCTATTTTTGGAAACGAAAGGTCTGTTGGGTAAAAACGTCTTTCAATGGGACCGTAAACAAAGCGGAATTCAGATCGTACACAAAACGGGTTTGTTTCGGAAAATTTTCGGCTTGGAAAGAATTATGGTAATCACTCCCGATCTTAGATCCGAAGGAATTGCTTCGGAATTCGGAATCCATTCTCCGTTTTTCTTCCGTTCTCAAAATCGGAATCTGATCCAGAATCTTTTTAAATATTAGAATATTAGTATGTTCTTAATGGGAAATCGTGGCCCCGGAGAATTGAAACCTTTTTTGCGAAATAGGATCTTCTTCGCGTTTCTGATCCTTTTTATATTCTGTGTTTTTCTTTTCGATCTTCGTTTTCTTTCCAGACACTACGACTGGGATGCGATCGTATACGCGTACAATATCGATTCGGATCTTACCTGGAGAATTTTCTATAACCCTCATCACCTTGGTTTTGAAAGTACGGGTTATCTTTATCTCAAACTTTGGAGAGAATGGTTCGGAAAGGATTCGGTGATGTTCGGTCTTCGTTTGAGAATTCTCGCGTCCGCGCTTTTGTTTCTTTTCTGTTTTATCTGGATTTATAGAAAGATCTATTCGGACACGTTAGGCGCCATCATTCTCGGGCTTGCGATTCATTTTTCGCAAGGGTTCTGGTTTTACGCGCAACACAACGATACCCCGTTGATCCATTCCTGTTTGACCGCGCTTTTATATCTCCTCTGCGTTTATTTTGCTAAGAAGGGACATTCTCCCGTTTCGGTTTCTATTCTTTTTTGCATTCAACTTTTCGGAGTTTACTTTCATCAATCGGATATTTTGTTTTTGCCCTTGGTTCCGATTTCGATTTTGTTTTCGCAGACCTGGAAAGGAAAAGAATTTCTTCTTTCGACCAAACTCAGATATCTTTTCGTTTATTGTTTTCTTTTGGTGGGAATTCTTACCCTATCCTATCTCTACGTGGGTTTTATTTTATTAAACCGAAATCTTTCCGCTCCTCTCGACAGTGAAAGAAATTTCGCGAACTGGCTTTTTTTATACGCGACCAAGGATAAGTGGGGCAATTCTCCCGAAGCGAAAAGTTATGTGATGAATTTTTATCGCGGAATCGGGGATGCGTTTTTGAACTTCGAAGGTGTGAAGAACGGTTTGAGAGTTCGTTTGCACGATTGGCAACAACGAGAATCTCTTCCTTACAATCTCAATCTTGCGTTTTGGATTTCCGTTCTTGTTCTTTTTCTTTCGAACATCCGAAACGTCTGGAGACGTTTTCGAATCGAAGTCGTTTTAATTTCTTTTTGGCTCGTTCCGTCGATCGTATTCTACACTTGGTGGGAAGGTTACTTCTTTGAGTTCTGGGTGGGCGCCTCGATCGGTATGATTTTGTTCGCGGGATTAACCTTCAAGTCTTTGGAGTTTGGTACGTTCGCTTTCGGAAGTCGGGCCTTGTTTCATTCCTTGATTTTTTCTTGGTGTCTTCTTTTGTTTTTAGTTAATTTTTCGTTTTCGACATATCCTCGTTCGGTAAAAAAATCCGTTAGTTATATCGAAGGAATCGAGTTTAAGTTGA
This sequence comes from Leptospira barantonii, assembly GCF_002811925.1. Lineage (NCBI taxonomy): Bacteria > Pseudomonadati > Spirochaetota > Leptospiria > Leptospirales > Leptospiraceae > Leptospira > Leptospira barantonii. The sequence goes on along the minus strand of NZ_NPDS01000004.1, from coordinate 281,138 downwards.
ATGCGATTCTTCCCGAAAAAGTTTATCCTCCCGAGACGGAAAAAACGGGTATTTTTGCGGTGGAATCCAAACCTCCAAGACCTTAAATTGAAGTTGTAAGGAAATTCAATTTTGAAAAACTGCTCTTCAGGTCTTTTAAAATACTGATTTAGACGAAACATGCTCTTTAACTCGCTTCATTTTTTATTCTTTTTCCCCATCGTTCTCATTCTCAATCATTTGCTTAAGGGAAAGATCCAAAGAATTTTTCTCCTCGCCGCAAGTTTTTATTTCTACATGTCTTGGAGAAAAGAATTCATCGTTCTTTTGCTCTATTCGATCGTGATCGATTATTTCGCGTCCTTAAAAATCGAAGCCGCGGCTCCCGGTTCTGGGAAAAGAAAATTCTGGCTTGTGTTGTCCCTCGTCACAAATCTCGGATTGCTCGCCTACTTTAAGTATACGAACTTTCTTCTGGGTGTGGTCAACGATCTGACTCCGGTTGCCGGTTTTAAATTCGCATATTATGATATCATTCTTCCAGTCGGAATTTCGTTTTATACGTTTCAATCGTTGAGTTATACGATCGACGTGTATCGCGGACAAATCGAAGCGAGAAAATCCTTTTTGGATTTCGCCCTTTACGTTTCTTTCTTTCCTCAATTGGTCGCGGGCCCGATCGTTCGCGCTCAGACTTTCTTCCGCGATATGGAAGTTCCTCTTTCGGTTAAGAAGGAAGACATTCAAGTCGCATTCGCTCAGATCTTGATCGGCTTTACTCGTAAGATCGTTTTTGCGGACAACCTCGCCAAAGTAGTCGATTCTACGTTTGCCAATTACGCGACCTTAAACCCGATCGAAATCTGGACCGGAGCGCTTGCGTTCGGTTGGCAGATCTACTTCGACTTCGCGGGTTATACGGACATCGCGATCGGAGTGGCTCGTCTTTTCGGTTATAAGTTCGATCCGAACTTCAACTTTCCGATGGTCGCTCGAAACATCACGGATCATTGGTCCCGTTGGCATATTTCCTTTTCGACTTGGATTCGGGATTACATCTTCATTCCGCTCGGAGGTTCGAGAGGGAACGCGTTTTTAATCTATAGAAACATTTTCATCACTTGGTTTTTCGCGGGCGTTTGGCACGGAGCCGCGTATCATTTTATCGGCTGGGGACTCTGGCAGGGTATTATGATTCTTGTACATAGAGAATATGCAAAAACGAGAATATCCTCTTTCTTGAACGGAAAAGGCGGAATCGTATACGATATCTGCGCGAGAATTTTCACAATGTTTTGCCTAACGTTCGGGTTCATCATGTTCCGCGCGGAAACGATGGAAAAGGCGATTCCGATGATGAAGTCCCTTCTCTTTTTGGGTCCGGACGGTTTTGTCGGAGTCAAAGGATATTCGAATTATATGTACGGGCTTCTTTTGCTCGTTTGTTTTGTGGCTTCTTATCTGTTCGCTAAGAACAACGTCGAAAAGATGGTTCAGAGTCGTTGGAAGTTCATTCTGTTTTTCCTCGCGAACGTCTTTATGCTTTTGATTTTCGGGATCACCGAAAGTCAGAGTTTTCTTTACTTTGCGTTTTAGGACGATCATCCATTATGAAAGAATATCTTGCGTTTATCAAAGATTCGAAATTCTGGATTCCGGTTTTGCTTCTTGTGTTTCTTGAAACGGGAATGCAGTTCGGTTGTTATCGTCCTTTTCTAAAAAAGAATTCGTACGCGGCCAACGTTTCCAGAATTACGAACCACGTAATCGAAAAACAAAACGAATTCGATCCGGACGTTTTGATCGTTGGAACATCGGTCGCGTATCAGGGATTGTCCGTTCCTCTTTTGAACCAAGAGCTTGCGCCTTTGGGGAAAAAAATCCAATCGATCGCGATTCCGGGAACCGAGCTGATCGTTCAGGATCTCGCCGTCTTAAAAACTCTTCCTCACTTCAAAAAAGTGAAAACAGTGGTTCATGTTTTCGAGATCACAACCCCTTGGGTTGGTCAAAAAATTCTTAACTTACATACTCTTGCGATGATCTCCGAGTTCGATCGTTTTGAAGTGTATCCGAGAGTCTATGATTTCGGTTACGACGTAAATGCGGACGATCTTGCATACATTACTTTGAAGTCGATCGCGTATCGAAGGGACATTCAGGATTTTATCCTAAGTCCTTCGAAAAGAATCAAGGACATAGGCAAACGTTTTAAAAAGGAAAACTCGGATCCTTGGGATTACGAGAATTCTTACAAAGAAAAAATCAGCATGTATCCGATTCAAAACGTTCCGGATTGTGTCGCAAAGACCGATCCCGCAAATGGACAACCGATTCCGGAAGGTTCCGATCGTTTTCATAAAAAAGCGATCTACGATACTTGTATCATCTCGAGCAATCCTTTGACCAACGCGAACGAAGACGCGGTGACGAAACAATACTTCGATCGATTGAAAATTCTTCACGACGAGATCCGAAGAATCGGAAAAGAAAACGGTCATGAAATCAAAATCGTCGGAGTGGTCGCTCCATACAGTCAGTTGATTCAAGAGTGGAGATTGCCCGAACGCAACGCGGTTTGGAAACGGGAATTGGAAAGGATCAATCCTGCCGATCCGGTTTCTTTGTTGGATTACCAGGATCTTTTGGACGGAGCGGATAACGGGGATTATTACTACGATCTGATCCATCTCAATTCGATCGGAATGATGAAGCTGACCTCCGCGTTCGCAAAAGATTTGAAATCGATTCTGAGTAAGGAAAACAAATGATCTTTACTTCCACCCTCTTCCTCCTTTTTTTTGTTTGCGTTTACGTTTTTTACTGGGCTTACGACGGAAGAAAATACAGGGAATGGGTGATCGTAATCGCGTCCCTGATCTTTTACGCGACCTGGAGTATTCCGTTTCTATTTCATCTATTAGCGATTCTTTATATCAACTATCTTGCAATTCGAAGTCTGTTTAAAAAGAAAAACCTCGGAGTTCTGAGAGCGGTCATCATTCTGGATCTGATCAATCTGGGTGTTTTTAAATACTTTTATTTTTTTACGGATAACTTCTACGCTTGGACCGGCTGGGGATTTTTAGATCAGAAAACTTTCGGTTTTCACATCATTCTTCCTTTGGCGATCAGCTTCTATACGTTTCAGATCATCGCGTTCGTAGTGGACGTCTATCGCGGAAAGATCACCGAAGACTGCGGTTTTTTCAGGTTCGTGTTGTTTATTCTATTCTTTCCTCAGTTGGTCGCGGGACCGATCATGAGACATCAGGATTTTTTTCCGATCCTCGATAAGGTAAGAATCAAACCCTCCTATGTTTATGCGGGACTTTATCTTTTGGGACTTGGTGTCGCAAAAAAGATTCTGATCGCCGATAACATTTCTTCTTTGGTCGATCCGGTTTTTAGAAATCCTTCCGAGTACGACGGTTATTCTCTTTTTCTCGCGGTTCAAGGTTTCACTTGGCAGGTGTACTGCGACTTCAGCGGTTATACGGACATCGCGCGCGGGTGTGCGTTTTTGATGGGCTTCAATATTCCCGTGAACTTTCGCGCTCCATTCTTCAGTCAGAGCATTCAGGATCTCTGGAGAAGATGGCATATCACACTCGCAACATGGCTTCGGGATTATATTTACATTCCTCTCGGCGGTTCCAGAACTTCCGAGCCGAAGGTTTACTTAAACCTGATCGTCACGTTTACGTTAGGCGGCTTTTGGCACGGAGCGAGTTGGACGTATGTGATCTGGGGTTTTTGGCACGGTCTGTGTCTTACGATCGATCGTTTGATGGATCGATTCGGAATTCCTAAGTTGCCCGAAAAAGGAATTTTTTGGTTCGTGATCCGAGCCTCCTTCGTATACGGAATTTTCGTGATCGGAGCGGTGTTTTTCCGCTCCCAGTCGTTGGGCGACGCGTGGCATATCTTTTTCCACGGCGTTCAATGGGTCTCGGAACCCGCAAAACACGTTTTGAGAACCGATCTGGTGGCGCCGTTTTTGATCGGAGGATTTTTACTCCATACGCTGGAATATTTCGAAAAGGTTCCCCGTTTTTATTTTAAACATCAGAAAATCGTAATATCCGTTTTTCTAATCCTTTTGGTTCTGCTTCTTTCCAATTACGCGGGTAAGGGTCAGGACTTTATCTATTTTCAGTTTTAAGGAGGAATCATGAGTTCCCAAAAACAAACAACAATGATTCCTTTGTTCCGCAAAAAACTGCTCTGGGTTCCTTTGGCGTTTTTTGTCTTCGCGTTTTCCTTGGATCGGATTTTATCCTCGCAATGGGTCAGACCTTACACCGAGGCGGGCGCGGAATATTACTTTTATGAAATGAAAGACAGGGTTCTCGCGGCTTTGGTTAAGGATAAAGCTTCCGCAAAACCGGAAGACAAAACCCTGATCTTTTTCGGAACCTCTCATATGGGAGAATTTTCCCTCGAGACGATCCGTAAAAAAAGAAAGGATCTCATCGTTTATAACTTCTCCGCGCCTTCGGCTCCTTTTTCGTATCACAACTACAATCTGGAGAAAATTCTCGCTTCGGGGATAAAACCGGACTACGCGATCTTGGAGTTTTATCCGGATTCGATGACCGATTTTTGCAATCGTTATCCCCTTCGTTATTCGTACGACCTTCCGTATTTTCTGCGTTATGCGACCGAGTTTTCCACGAACGACTGGGATACTTTTTTGAGATCCAGGGTTTTTAGGACGACCGTGTTTCCTCCTCGTTTTAAGGAAGCGATGGCGAGAATCAAGGACCCGAGTTCCATGACGATGATGCTCGCGATTCGGGATCTTTTGATGAACGAATCGGATAAGTTCAACGGAGGAATCCCGAACGTTCTTCTTACGAACACGCCTCCCGAACGACTGGAGGAAGAATCAGCGAAATACTACAACGACGTCTATCGTTACGTTCAGATTTCTTCCGTACAAAAAAGATTTATGTTTCAGTTTTTGGAAACCGCGGAAAAGAACGGAATCAAAGTAATTCTTTGGTCCCCTCTTCTTTTTGAAGGTTTGGAAAAACGGGTGAAGTCCGCCGAATTCTATCCCAAATGGGAGAATATCCGCAAAGACGCATTAGAATTTAAGAATGTATATCCGCTCGATATGAACGATTTTCGCGCACAAGTGCGATGTCAAAAATACATCGATCCGCATCATTTGAGCGGAGGATGTTATCCCGAACCGACTGAAATTCTCGTGGATCGTTTGGACGCGCAGAGATGAGCGAAAGCGAACTTTCTCTCAAAGAGGCGCAAGCGAAGGTAGACGAATGGATCTCCAACTTCGGAGTTCGTTATTTTTCAGAGCTTACCAATCTTGCGATCCTAATGGAGGAAGTGGGAGAATTCTCCAGATTGATGGCCAGAAAATACGGGGATCAATCCTTTAAAAAGGGAGAGGATCCGGAAGGAATTCCCAAAGAGATGGGAGATATTCTTTTTGTGTTGATCTGTTTGGCCAATCAGATGGGAATTTCTCTCGAAGACGCGTTACGCGCCACTTTAAAAAAGAACACCGAAAGGGACAAGAATCGTCACAAGGAAAATCCTAAGTTGAATTCCTGATCATTCTTTTTTGACCGCTAAATGCAGTTCTTTTAAATTAGAATTTTTGAAACTGTTTAACACGAACACAAACTTTCCGTAACCGACTTCCTCGTCTCCGTAAACCCAGACTACGTTCCGATTGAATTCTCCCTTGGAAACGAGTTGTTTCCAACCGTTTTCGTTGAAGTCCGATCCCGCATAACGCAGATTTCCGTTCTTTAAAAGATACACTTCCTTTTTGGTTCCGGTTCCTCCCGCATCCACGTTCGCTTTCGGAAGCGCGACCGGAAGAGTATGAACCTCCTTTTGAAAACTCATCGCAACCATCGCGAAGATTAAAAGTATGAAGACTACGTCCAACATACTCGTCATGTCTAAGGGAGAATCGTCCCCCTCTAAAAGACTTCTTCGTTTGGAAGGATTCTTTTTCATTCAGAGAGTTTACCGGAAATGGAAGATAGGTCGTCGACGGAGGATTTGAGTTCGATTTCGGTTTTATGAAGAACGGTTTTTAAATATTGAAATCCAAGAACGGACGGGATCGCGACACAAAGACCTTGGATCGTCGTATTGAGCGCGAGTCGGATTCCCTCGGAAAAAATTTCAAGACTTACCGTGCCTGCGTTTTTCATTTCTTCGAACGCAACCGAAATTCCGATCACGGTTCCGAGAAGTCCGAGCATCGTAGCGATTCCCGCGAGATTTCGAATCCAAGAGATCATCGTTTCGGGACCGAAAAATTCCCGCGTAAAAAATTCTTCGGAGTCTTCGAGAAAAAATTTTAAGTCCGGATTTTGTTTGTCCTTGTTTCCGTTTTGATCTCCGCCTTGAAGTCGGAACAGAAGTTTTCTTTTGAGAACGGGAAGGAATGTGAGAACTCTGATAAAAAGTCCGAGATTGATGAAACTTACGATCAAGATGAGAATTGAAACCCATCCCCCTTTTGCAAACAAGGCTTCCACGTTTAAACCCCCGAGGTTAGGAGCAGATTGTCATTTCCTTTCCGTTTGTCATTCTAAAGTTGCGCCGTATAAAACTCTTCTTGCCAACCCGCAACATTCTAAAATCATTTCACTCACGTATGTCCGAATTTCAAATGCCTCAAGTCGATCGCAAAGCCGGTTTTGTTCGGGAGAACTTCAACAAGATCGCCGAAAAATACGATCGATTCAACGACTGGAACAGTTTTCTTCTACACCGTGTTTGGAAGAATCGTTTGGTTTCAGAGGTCGAAAAGAATCTACCGAATCATCTTCAAGTTATGGATCTTTGTTGTGGAACCGGGGATATTTCTCTGCGTTTGGAAAATTCTCCCTCGGTGGATCACGTTACCTGCGTGGACTTTTCCGAAAATATGCTCGAGATCGCAAAGACCCGTCTTGAAAAACAAGCGGCTCAGGGTCGGGTCCGTTTCGAGGTTGGAGACGCGACCGCGCTGAAGAATTTTAAGGATTCTCAATTTGATGCGGTTTCGATCGGCTTCGGTCTGAGAAACGTAGACGATCTTCCTAAGGCGCTTCGTGAAATTCACCGAGTATTGAAACCCGGCGGTTTGTTTTTGAATCTGGACGTGGGCAAGGTGAAAAATCCTCTGATCCGCGCCTTTGCGGACTTTTACTTTTTTAAGATTGTTCCGATTCTCGGTTACATTCTTTGGGGTGGTAAGAATGAAATGTTCGATTACCTTCCCGTTTCCTCCCTTTCTTATCCCGATCAGGAAACTCTAAAGTCGATTTTGGAAACGCAAGGGTTTACTCCGGTCCGTTTTCGGAACTTTGTTTTCGGAAACGCGGTTCTTCATATCGCTAGAAAACCTCTCTAAAAGACATAAGAAATGTCTAAAATGGCATCCGAAGTACAAAAAAGGCTTTGGTGAATCCTAAAAATACCCTATAATTCCAACTCCGAATAGTATTTAATACGTAGTACACTTCGTCTTTTATTCTAACTAAAAAAAGGGATATAGGGATCATGAAGAAGATTCTATTATTACTGCTTGTCGTGAGCATTGCAGTCGGTTGTAATCATAAGAAGAAAGGAGCCTTGTGGCCTCTTCTTGCCTTACTCAATCAGGACACAAGTTCCTCGAATTCAAACGGCCAATCCGGTGTCGCCACGGAATCCGCTTCCTCTTCAAACGGAGGGGGAATCGTTCTCGTGGACAATACGGGAAGCAACGGAAGTGTAACGTACTATCCGTCGGCAAGTGGAGCGAGTCCTTCGTCCAGTTCCTCTTCGAGTTCCTCAAACTCAAGCGGTTCGAATTCGAGTTCTTCTTCCGGAGATTCCAACAACTCCGGTTCTTCTACGGGGAGTTCGTCTTCATCCAACTCTTCTTCATCTTCCGATACTTCGAATTCTTCGACTCCGGGTACAAACCCGAATAGCGGAAGTTCCAATTCTTCAGGTTCCGGTTCTTCCAGCGCTTCCAATGACGGATCTTCCTCTTCCGGAAGTAATACCTCTTCCGGTTCATCCGACAATTCCGGTTCGGGTTCCAGCGGAAGTTCTTCCTCCGGCTCCGGCGATAACGTAGCTTCCGGTGGATCTTCATCCGGTTCCACAGGATCCGGATCGACAGGAACCGATACAGGTTCAAACAGCGGTGGTTCTTCCAACAATTCGAATGGCGGAAGCAATTCCGGATCTTCCAATTCCGGTTCGGGATCGTCCGGTGACTCCGGAAGTTCCGCATCCGGCAACACACAAGCTCCTCCGGTTACGGGCGTAATCACAGTGAACGATCAAGTGGGAAGTACCCCTTTTACCTACAACACGGTTCAAACGATTCCGTTGAACTTAGTCGTAACGGATAAACAATCCAAACCTGTGAGCGGTGCGACCGTAATCGTTTCCGACAACCAAGGAAACATTCTCTTCCAAGGAATTTCCGATAACACCGGAAAGGTGAGCGGAACCATCACCGTGGAAACGGCGGTCGGCCAAATCACTTTGGAGATCACCGCAAACGGAGAATCGATCACCAACGTAATCAATCTGATCAACGTGATCGGAATCAATCGTGAAATCAAATACGAGATTCTTCTTCCGGTCGTAGCGGCTCCTACCGATACGGACAAGGACGGAGTTCCGGATACTTTGGATACTTATCCTCAAGACCCGACTCGTTCTTCTTTGATCCGTATTCCTGCGGAAGGTGTGAGCACGGTCGCATACGAAGATTTGTATCCGAGTGCGGGTGACGCGGACTTGAACGATTACGTTCTTCATATTCACAACGAAGAGGACTTAAACGCCGCTGGTGACGTGATTCGTCTGAGAGGAACTTACCAGCACGTCGCAAGAGGGGCCGGTTACAAACATACGTTCTTCTTAAAACTTCCGGTTTCGGTCGGAGCTAAGTATAGCAGAAAAGTCGTAAGAGAGGACGGGAAAGAAATCACCGCACTCAATACGATCAACGTTTCTGCCGCCGACTTAACCGCCGGGGTTCAGATTCACGAAGAATCGAACAAGACTACTTCGAATCCGAACGTAAATCCGGGCGGGGTTTATAAGCCGGGATATATCGCGACGATCGAGATCGTGTTCAATTCTCCGGTTAAAAAATCGGTCATTGGAAATTATCCGTACGATATTTTTATCAAGGTGATCAACACCGGAAAAGAAATCCACTTCCCCGGACTTTATAAGAATGCGAACGGAACGGATAAGTATCTCGATTCCAATCAGTTCCCATGGGCGATTTTGGTTCCGGGAGCTTGGAAATATCCGTATGAAGGTTTCGATATCCGCAAGGACACTCAGACCGGTTATAAGGAATTCAACCTCTGGGTGGCTTCTAAGGGAACTTCTTACAAGGATTGGTATAAACACATCACCAACGAAGCGAAGGTATTCCCTGTTCCGGATGTGGAATCCGAACTGATGGGATTTTTGCTCAACTCCGTGAAGAAGAACGCGATTCTTGTCGCGATCTTACTGATGGCCGCCGGGGCGACGGCCGCGTATCTTTTGAAAAGAAGGATGCTTTCCCAAGCCTAAGGGTTCAAAAGCGAGGGGGCATATTCCGATACTTATAGGGAATATGTTCCTTTTTTTAGGATCCGAAGAATTCTTTATAACCCTTTTGAAATTCTGCACGGCGGTTTCCGCCGCCGGATTTTATTGGTTTTTCTACCGCAACACCTACTATCATCCCAATCGAAAGAGTTTCGATCTTTCCGCGATCTTCTCGGGAGTTTTCACGGTGGGGCTTTCCATCTTCCCCGAACTTTTCATTCAACAGTATCTGGATGAGAATTCTCATTTCGATCGTGCCTTTCAAGGAAGTTCCCTTTTGGAGGAAGTTCCAAAGTTGATCGTGATTCTCTGGTATTTTAAGGGATTAAAATCCGTTTACAACACCTCGGACGGAATCTACTTCGGACTTACGTTAGGCGCTTCTTTCGGACTTGTGGAGAATCTTCTCTATTCCCCCCTTCTCGATTTTTGGCCTCTGTTTCTCAGAGCCGTGACCTCTCTTCCGATCCATACCTTTACCGGTGGAATCTACGGTTTTGCGGTGATGCGGTATTACCATTCGAGGCCGTCCTCGTTCAACTTCTTGAGCGTTTTTTACAGCCTGTTCGGATGTTTTATCCTGCACGGGACCTTCAATTACATTTTGCTCATAGACGGAGATTCGGTGGTTCTGCTTCCGTTGATCTTAGCGACCGGGTTCTTCATTTTGGAATATCTGCTCACGATTTCACAGAACATTCTTCCCATAGAAGTGCTTCAGTCGATCGGTTTGTATCGGGACGATTACAAGGTGGTTTCCAAGTTCACTCGGTACGATTCTTGGATGCGTTCGAGTCAGAACCAGATTCAGAAAGTCGGTCCGATTCCTTTGTTCAGACACTTGACGAGGATGAAGATCGCCGTTTCGGTTTTTCTTTTTTTGATTCCGACTTTATTATATTCCATTTATTTAAAGTTTCCGGAAATAATTCCGGTTTTGCTCGGAGGAATCAGAACCTCGGAGTTCATCGGACTTTTTTTGGTGTATCCGATCTGGCTTTGTATTTTGATTCTTTTTAGAGGGATTCTCAATCCCAAATTCTTTCGGGAAAGAATTCTCAAAATCCCTCTTTTTATCGCGGTTTCCATCGTGCAGGAGGAACGAGAATATCATTCACTCGCGTATTCTCTTTCGGGTAAGGGATTTTATTCACCGATCGAGAAGACTCTGGTCATAGGAGATCGAGTTCACGTAACCTTTTACGTCGCTGGAAAAGAATTTCAAAACATTCTCGCGATCCCGGTTTGGTTGAACGTAAGAGAGGACGATCCCGAGTTCGAACCCGGGGCCGTTTTTATTTTCGTAAGTCCGCCTTGGAAACTTCTTTTCTGGAGATTATTCGTGCGAGCCAAACAACAGTTTCAAAATCTTTTGAATCAGATCGCGCATCCCGGCGGATCATCGCACTCGATTTAAACCGTCGAAATCTTCCGCAAAAATTCCGAAGTCTTCGATCCGGCTTTCGAAAAAGGAACCGGATAGAATTTCCGCGCGCAGATACTTCGCACGATCCGGAACCGCAAGACCGACCGCGCTCGCGTTCGAATACAACGGAAGTGTTTTGGATTGAATTTCGATCCAATCCGGTCCGAGAAAGGACCACCGAACGTAAACCTTTTCGTCCTTGGAAAGTTTTTTATCCGCGGGAATAAAGGCTCTCAGATTGATCGGAGCTCGGCTCGCCAAAACCCAGGTGGCGCCCGATGAGAATTCATGAAAACGTAAACCGTTTTGGATCAACCCTTGTCGTTTCGCCATCAACTGATACGACTTCAATTCCGCATAACGGAACTCGGGACCTCTTAAGTTCGGGGCGATCGCAACCAAAGAATAAAAAAGAATAAACGTTCCGAGAAGCAACGCGAAAAGGTTGAACCCTCCTCCGATTGCTTTGTGAAGTTGTCTCACGGGCGCCGTGGAAGACGCGATCAGCCAAAGACAAAAAAATGCGGCGCCTCCGCTACTTCCGGTCCAAGGCATAAAAAACAAGACGATCGGTAAAAGAAGGATCAAAACCTTCCAATGATCGCGTAACGCGATTTCCAAACCGACCCAGGTTAAGAATAAGATCGTAAACAAAACTCCGCCGTCGTGTAAAAGAAACACGAAGGAAGTAAGACCGAGTTCTCGGATTCCACCCGGAGGAGCCGGGTTTGTGGACCTGGAATCGATCCAGTTTAAAACGAATGTTCCCGGACCGTTGCCCAGCCAGACGGCTTGTTTGGCCCAGTTCCAAGCGGACCTTGTCTGAATCCAACCTTCTCCCCAATACAAATCCAAAAATCGTAAGAAGGTTCCACCCGGTCCGCGATATCCTTTCGTCCATGCCTGATGAAGTTCCTGCCAAGGTTCGTAAGACCACGGAAACGATCCGATCCAAACGATCAAAACCAGAAAACCTATCCAGAGGAGTACGGCGACGGGGATATAACCCCATTTGATCCAACGGTTTCTGATTTTGGGAAACGCGCTGATCGAATACGAATATATTAGAAGAACTGAAAGTAAAATCCAAGAGCCCGCGCTGAAATGTTTACCCAAAACGATAAAGGGAAGAATCAACCCCGCACTCAAAACGATTTTGGTCGGAGTTCTCCAGCTTCTAGCATGAAGATAATGAAAAAAATACGCGATCAACAAAGGAAAAAACCAATTCAAAGAACCGGTATCCGCCAAAAAACCGGAAACGGAATACGAGCCGCCCACGATCGGAGTAAACGGAATCACCGAATAACGGGTCAATCCCTGGATTAAGAATAGTATAATATTCAAAAATACTCCCGCGAAAAGCCCCTGTCTCCAATACTTAACCGGAGAATCGCTTTCGTGAGAGGACGCTTCTTCCGCTAAGAAGTAAAGGATCGCGAGCATCCAAGAACCGATAAAATCCAAACTGAGCCCGAATGCGTATCTTGAACTGATGCCCGGTAAATATACGGTGTCTAAAATTCCGAAACCCTTAAACGGAGGCGCGTTGAAATACACAAAGAAGCGTTCCAGAAGAAACAAACCGAGAAAGATCAGAATCCCCGTTTTCGGGTTTTGATAGAACGGAAGCGCGGATTTATAAGGGCGATTGATGTAAAAAAAGCGGAAGATCGGATCCTCTTCGTTTACCGTTTGAGAATGAAACGTGGAGATATACTGTCTTAGAAAAATTCCGAAGATCGCTCCGGCGAAAAGACCGCTCAAAGAACCGAATATTACAGTTTTATCATAAAGAAGCCCCGGTAAGACGAGGGCGCCCGCCATCGTGAACATTCTTCCCGGTTTACGGTGATAGAGATTGGGAACGAATCCGAAAAGAAACTGAATCATTCCGATCGCTACAACCCCGGCTCCTTCGGTGTCTCTTACGAAAAGAAAACTTCGGAACAAAAGATAGGATGCGATGGAACAGAGTATAAGTCCGAAAAACGTAGGGGTTCGAAGGGGTCTTAATTTATTGAATAATCCGGGCACGAATAAAGAGGATTTTGTAAAAAGACCCAGATTTCAATCGAAAAACGTGTTCAAACGAAGCTACTGAAAAATCGAAAATTCCCGCCTTTCTATAAAAAGGTCGAATCGTTTCCCGAATTTACGGATGAGTTGGATGAATTTAGAATGAGGAGAATCGGGAACGAACTCAGTCGTCCATCGAATCCATATCGGATGGAATCTTATACGCGCCGGTAAGACTTCCCGCATTGCTCTTACGAGAGAAACCTTTCCCTTTGGAAAGAGTTTCCGCAAATTCTACGGTATAACGCGTCCAAGGGATCGCTTTGAGACGAGCGATCGGGATCTTTTTCCCGGTTCCTTCGCAGATCCCGTACGTGCCGTCTTCGATTTTTTCTAAAGCGACATCGATTTCGCGGATGGTTTCGATCTCCGCTTCGGAAAGAACGGAACTCAAGGTCTCTTCGTTGATTTCAGAAGCGATATCGGCGATATCGCCCATTTCTTTCAGGCCGGACGGTCTGCTGTTGTCTTCCCAGTGGGCATACTTTTCCAAGAGAACGTTTTTTTTCTCTAGGAGGAGCTCTGAAATTTCTTGAAGAGCTTTTTTATCGTATGCCGGTGCCGGTTTTTTTGCAGTCATCCTGTTACCTGGAAATCTTAGACCTTGGTTTCCTTGTATTCGGTGTGTTTTCTGCAAAATTTGCAGAATTTTTTAGTAACCAATTTTTCAGTTTTAGCCTTCTTGTTCTTGGTAAGAAGATAAGTACTTCTTCCTTTTGAACAACCTGGTTCCTGACAAACGAGCTTGATAATTTCTCTCATGGCGCTACTGTCTCGATTTGAATAAATTCCTCATAAGTAGACGGGATAACCCGCACTTTCAGTCCAACTTTTCTAAAAATTTGGAAGTAAGCCCCGAAAACGGTCCTACTGGAGGTTGTATTCTGCTAGAAAATGGGAGAGGGCTTAAAAATCAAGGAGGATTAGGAAAAATTCTCGAAAAAGGCGGGGTTTTTAGATTTCGCGGATATTTCAGCGGCAATCCGAGTACCGAACTCCACTGTTTTTAGTCGCGCTTTGAATCGAAACGGTTGTTGCTCGAGAGAGTTCGCTCAATTGGGGAATTGTATTTTTTTCGCAAACCCAACGCGCGGTATTTCCTTGAATACCGAGATTTCCACAACCTCCGATGTAAGACAGATCGCGCCAAACCATCACATCCAAATTCCGAAACTCCATTTTTTGTGCGGTTCCTTGAGAATAATGGACGATTCCGATTTTGTAAGAATTCTCTCCAAAGAAACGATAGGTCCATTCGTACTCCGGATCGAATGAATTCGGAATTAAATTAACCCCGAGAGTTTCCGGTATGGCGGCAAGATTCAAGGAGAATGTAACGTTAGTCGCGTTGTCTTGTATGTTTCCCGAAATCAGATCGAGATGCCCTACTCCAGCCCCGGCAACGTTGAGAAAACCCGCTTTGACATCGTCGCTTTCGTCCGTAAAATTCCAAGAACCCGTCGAATACGGAACGGGGTTGCAAGGGAGATCAATTGTTGTTAAGAATAAAAGTTTCGCATAACTTTCCGTAAGCGGTTGATCCGATTTTCCGGGCGAACATTGGATCAGAATCAACGAGAGGAGAACGGAAGAAAAAATTCTTTTGAACATTTTCATTTCCAAGGGCAAATCGGATATCCGCTTCCGTTTTGATACGCACAGGTGATTCCTCGAACGAGTGATCCGTTTTGTACGTTTTGCGTTAATGCAATCAGGTTCGGATTCAAATTCAGATCGTTCTTACAAGCGGCGCTTGTGGCTGGGATGAGCGCAAGCTCAGCTTCGAGTCCGTCGAGTTGTGATACTTCTTCGGAGTTGAGCAATCGATTGAAACCTCCCCCGATATAGGGAGCGGTTTGTAATCCGAGTTCCTTACAGCTTTTCTGATTGGTGAATTGAAATTGAGATTCCAAATTTGCTCCGTCGAATCCGAACGAATCTTTCCAGAGCATAGACGCGGGTGTTTGCAGATTGGAATATTTGATGAATAAGGGTCCGGTCGCGGCGGCACAGTTGGAAAAGTTGATGCTGATAAAGTTCAAATCGTCCCTTCGATTCTGCAGGATGGTTTGTGTTTTGATGTTGTTGAAGAAATCAAGATTGCATCGTTCCTTTTCCAACTCGTAACAGGTGGTGATTTTGCCGCTCGCAATTTGAGTGCTGACAAGACAGGCTTTGATCGAAGGGACCTCCGGTCTGGGCGTTACGTGCAACTGCCCTTCGATCAGAGCGAGTTGCAAACTCGGATTGGATGCATTTTCCTGAATACAATGAAACTGGAATGCACAAAGCAAAAGCCAGAACGGTAGAATGCGGAACCTGCGGTTTACCAGCATTTTCCCGTGAATAAGCAGATCAAAATGAGAATGTCGATCGGCCATGTCTCCACCTCAACGGGTTGTGGAGCTTGTTCTTCCGGCAAAGGGGTTACGACCGTATCGTCACCTGGGATGGAAACAGCCCCGTTGTAATGAGGGGGGCCATTCTTAAGAGAATTGTGCCAATCGAGCTGAGTGACTTTAGAAGCTAAAGCTCCCGCCCACACCGTATATCCGATATAGTTCAAATGACCGACTTGATCCTGATACAACCAAGGGTTTGCGACCCAGCATTGACCGAATCCTAAACAATCATTTTGACGGATGAATAAATGATACATCGGTAGAAAGTGCACTTTGCCGTATTTTGCATTGACCTCCTCGGCGGTTTGTTCGAGCAACCCTTGCGAAAAGAGCATTCCTAAACTCGTAACCATACTGATATTGTTTTTAATCGTATGGAGCCAGAGCCAATACCATTCGTCTTGTTTGGTGGGAGAAATTCCCGTATTTTTGATTTGTATGTGCAGTATTTCTAATTCTTCAATACCCGTTTGGATTTGAATTGTCGCCAAAGCATTGTTATATGCCTGTTTGATTCCGATGATGGCTTGGACAAGTTCTCCGTGTAGCTCGTTCATGTCGATCGGCATGAATAACAATCCGAGCCACCCGTATGGAAGCAAGGCGACTGCGGCGGCTTCTGTATCCTGCAACATCGCTTTTTGCTGTTCTTCGTGGAGTTTGTCCATGTTGAATGAGAACAAACCGTCCGGATGCGTCGATAGAGGAACGAAATAATTGTTTATGTTTCCGAGGGTGGGACTGTAGGAAAGATTGGGAAAGTTTCCCATGACCAAAACGTTTTTGTCTCTTCTTGGGTTTCTCAATTGATAGAGAATGGACTTCGTATTGAACGCGACTCTTCCGACTACGGAGCTGAATTTCCAGGGCATGAAGGTAAGCATGATGGAGTTATGCCAGAAGTCGTTTCCGCCGATTTCAAAAGCAACATTGGGTGCGGTTTTGAAGTTGAAGCGTTGGGCTGGATCTTTTGCACATGCAGCAATTAATTCATAAACATTTAATGTAGTATATCCGCCAACTGCAAGATTTTGTACATTCCAAGTTACACCGAAGTTCATCAAGGTTAGATACTTGTCCCAACCGAAATAACCATACAGCCCTTCGTTTACAAAATCGCCTAAACTGTCCCCATACATAGTAAGGAAAGTTTTGTCGGGCTCAAAGGATTCAGGATTAGAATTATCAAACTGTGTATTACAGTTTGTCTCAATAAAGTATTTAACTGTATGCTGCTCATCCGGAAATAAAATAGTAAAACTATTCTTATCCGCCAACAATGGCAGGTTTGAGAAGATAATAATCCAAAAAAAACTTAGTTTAAATTTCATTTCTAAATCCTCTTATTTTCCTAATGCGGTGGGTCTTGTGCGTTCGGCGTGGTGAATGTGATAGTTCCTGAACCGGTAATACCTTTAAACTTAGTAAAGAACCTAGAACGATTTGCTTCAAAAGGTGGAGTCTTTAATCCTATATAAACATTTTCTGACTGACCGGAAAGTCCTGTATCTTGTCTTGCTCGGTACTCAAAAGAGCTAAGTCCGCATTCTAAGCTTACGAATTGAATTTCCTGTCCTGCGTTTTCTTGAAATGTAAATGTAAAATATTCAAAAAGACTTCCTGGATTAAATGCATTGAGTCTTGCTCGGTTATCAAAAATGTAAGTATCCCCCGCCTGCATGAACTTTGTATGAATTCCTGGCTCCAAAATCGGAATCTGATCTGTAGGCGGGCAGAATTGATTGAAATCTAAGTTGGGAGCGATAAAGAAAAAACCGTAAGTAAGTAAAAAATTATTATCTAATCCTGCGGTTGTTCCTCGATTCGAATCTTCAGGCTTTAAGTTGTCACACTGCATTGCAAGACAACCTACAATTAGTACGAGTAAAACTTTTTTGAACATGATCACCCTTCTCAATTTGATTGTAATGGTATTTAATAAATTCATAATTCTTTTTTCCTTTAAGATAGATCGTTTTGAAAATTAGTGTGGCGGGTCAGGCGCAGAAGGAGTTGTGAATGTAATTGTTCCTGAACCAGATATATTAATTAGTTTTGTGAAGAAGCCGGTTCTTTTTTGAGGTAGCGGAGGAGTAAGTAAATCTATATAAACAGATTCTAATTGGCCGGCGAGGCCGGAATCATTATGCGCATCATAATCTCGAGGATTGTTTCCACAGGCAGGTGTAGTTAGTTTGATATTTTGTCCTGGATTTTCTTGAATTGTAAATGTGAAGAATCGTCTTTCTCCGGCTGGGGCAGACTGTTGAAACCTCGCTCTATTATCAAAAAGAAAAGTATCACCCGCCTGCATAAATCGCGTATGCGTTCCCGGCTCCAAAATCGGGATTTGATTTGTAGGTGGGCAGAATTGATTGAAGTCTAAATCAGGAACAATAAAGAACAACGAGTAAAAAGCAGTGAATTCTCTGTGATATTGTGCGACGCCATTGCTACCATCATCCATAGGATTACAATTGAGTCCCATCCAGCAAACAATTCCGGCCGAGAACAATTTACGTAACATTCCCGTCTTCCCAAAATAAAACCGCTTCATAACGAAGTGACTCCCCTCTTGATCAACTCTTCGTTGACCTTTTGGCGGATCGCGACTGCTTTTGTTCGGCTCATGTTGAGAATAGAAATCGGAATTCCGTTCGCGTTGTTGCCATAATCGATCATAAATCGAATCATTACGAGGCTGAGAGTAAAATTCTCCCGTACCTTAATCAATTGCGGAACGGTCATGTTTTTAAGATCGCCTTCGATTCTTCCGTAAAACTCATCCGCGGCGAGGCTTTCTCTCTGCAATACTTGTTGTTCCGTGCTCGCGACGGAAACGTTGTAGGATTGTCCTTTGAGTTCCGTGTCGACCTTCGCTTCCAGTTCCGCATCGGTCAGTTCGCGATTGAACAAAACATCTTTGGAAGCGATCGAGGATTCTTGCACGAACTTCTGATCCAATTGTCCGTTTTCGTTCATCATCCGAAACGATTCTTCGATGGCGGCTCTTTCGTTATCGGAAATTGCGGGTAAGGTTGCAAGAGGAGAACCTGGGGGTGGCGTAGGAATACCGAGATCTGCCGGAGTATACGGGGTCACGTTGGCGCTGAATAAAGGAGGCAATTTTCCCGAGTTTGATTTGATACAATTCGCCTCGACGAATAAGAATATTAGGAAGATGATATATTTGAATTTGAGAATGTTTTGTGGATTCATGTTTTCCTTTGCCCTTTCAAAAATTGTGAGTGATCCCGAATTGAACGTTTTGAATTCCGGAAAGAGGTGATCGTAGATCGGTGATTTCGGAAATCGAACGGATCTCTCTTCCTTGAATTTGTAAATCCTTGTAATTTTCGTTTCTACCGAAACGGACGTATGCTTTGATCGTTGAGAACGCGAAAAATCCGACCGTAAGTCCGGCGACAACCTGATAGCGTTGATACGAATTTTGAAAGGCGCGTTTTTCCCGATCGTTAAACCCGGAATAAGAATTTTGCAACGAATGGTTCTGTTGTGCGGCGTCCGCGTAGGCGGCGGCGGTCAAAACGAGAAGTCCGATTTTGATCCAAAGGGTGAACGAATCTTCGAATCTTCCATCGGTCGGTTTGTTGTCTTCGGGAAACCCTCTCCACTGTTTGTCCGAGGAGGCATGAAAAAAAATTAAGGATTCTATTGCGCTTCGAAACGCCGACGAATCCTTTATCTTTTTATAATATTCTTCCGACACGAAATCGACGACTTGATCTTTCGGAATTTTCTTCCCGACCTTATCGTTTCGGATAAAATAAAAATCTTGAAATTCGCTCACTTCCCCCAAAAGCGCGGGACCGCGATGCAATAAAAGAATTCCGTTACGGTATGTGGAGCCGACCGCGTTCGGTGATTTTGCCGTTTCCGAGTATAAGGTGGACGCGACTAACGTGAGAATTACGATCGCGAGTCGATTGCAAGACGCGTTTTTTAGAACCACCGTACCGCCTCCGCATCGACTTTGAGATCTGCAATCGTTCCTCCGCCTTTGATTTCCTTAAAGAGAATCCATTTTTTACCTTGTATCGTTTTTACTGAATACGATTGGAAGCGGATCTTTCGCCCTTCCAAAAATACGGGCGGATGCGGGAGAATTTCTGCCGTCGAAGTCGGTTGACGGTTTTCGTTTTCTTTGTCGATAGCTGTGTTCGTCGGTTCGCATTGGATCGTTTTTGGAATTGATTTCTGGGTGCTTGAAATTCCAAGCCAGAGCAGAAAGAGATTTCCCAATGAGGAAACGGTCAGAATTAGGCTAAACAAGAGGGTTTTCTTTGATATTTGGGAGAAATAAGGCATATAATTGCTTTTTATTTTACACTGATAGCAATCATTTTGAGACACTGTTTCTGAAAAAGTATTTTTAGACTTAATTTTTTTAAATTTACGTTATGTGTGTTTTAATTTTGGAACCAAATTTTTTGAAAAGAGATCTTATGAGAAGATCGTTCGAATGGAGCTGATGTTTTCAATGGTCATGGATTGATTTCTAGATGTCCCCGCATGAACCGCCGTTCGGATGTCGCTTAACGTTTCTCGACTTACGTCGATTCGGTAGTCCTGAGAAGTGATTCTTTCGAAGGATTGATTTAAGCCGGAACGAAACAATCAATCGTTTGATATTTGTGAACGGTCCGACATTCACAGGTGCGAAAAAGATCGAAACAAAAAGCCTCCATCCGGGAAAAATTATCAATAAAAAATTGCAGAGAATTATAAAAATGGAATGCAATCCTATCCCGTCTTCATCAACGTTAACGCTATAGTAACGCGAATCCGCGCGACTTGTCTCTAAATTAAAACAAAGTTGCAATCGATAGAGTCTTGGAAATTTTTTTTATAGTTCCGATTATGGCGGCGCTCGCAAACCTGAGTTGCCTTCTTGAAAATATTCGAAGAGATCATCGTTTTCATAAACTCATGACCGCTTTTTATCTCGCGATCGGGGTTCAGAATTTTTCGACCGCGGCCATGTGTGTTTCTTCCACCGAAGAGATCGGTCTTGCTTGGTGGATTTTTCAATGCCATTCTTTTTTTATCCTTTCTCCGATTCTTGTGGGAATGGCGAGTTTCTGTACGGGAAGAAAGATCTTAAATCGTTTTACGATTTTCGTTTTTATCGTCGCGATCGTTTTGGACTTTCTTTGTTCTTCGATGCCTCGAATGTTTATCGAAGGTTTTAAACCGTTTCAGTTCGGGTTGGCTCCGCTCGTTTCGCCGATTGGCGGCCGGATCGGAATCGGAATTCATCTTTTATCGATGTGCGTCTGTATTTATTTTTTTCTAAGACCGGTGCAATGGAACGTATTCTTCGAAAAACGTTTTTTTATCGGAGTGTTTCTTTTGTGGTGGTTGGCTTTGTTTTCGAATTTTTTACCTCTGTATGGAGTGGATTTTCCTCCCCTACATCCGGTTGCGGACGCGGTTCTTTCGGTGACACTTTCCGTTTACTTAAATCGATACAACGAGGGAAAAAGAGGTTTGCTTCAAATCGTCGCGAACATTTTGATTTCGATCGCGATTGGTGTTATGTTGGGAATGTCTTTTTGGAATGTTCTTAAATCCGTTCCGTTTCGAGAAGTCTACGTGACCGCGATCTCGGCCTTTGCGGCTTGTTCTTTTATTACCTTTCTTTTGTTCCATTCTTACGAAACGAAAAATTTATTGCCGACTTCTCATTTGAATCTGGAAGGTTTCGGACTTTCAAAACAGGAAATTCGGATCTGCGAACTGCTCGAGGAAGGAAACAGTAGAAATTTCATTCAATTGGTTTTGAACGTTTCCAACGGAACGCTCCGGAATCATCTCAAGAATATCTACGCGAAGGTTTTACCCGAATCGAAATCGAATTCCAAAGATCAGCTTCAAAGATTGACCGTTCTTCTTTCGAAACGAAAAGAAAAACTTTGATAACGTTCGACGGGGTTCAAATTCTCACCGAGTCGGAATGACAGAAGACGCAGTTCTTTGTCTGTTTGTGAGAATCGTTTCCTGAAGCCGGGACCTGAGAATTCAAATACGATTGAATGATCTGCAAGATGTGCGCGTTCGCATAAAAGACCCTTTGTGTATTGTCGTATGCGAGCGGATTTGTCGTGGTTCGTTCCGAACAGTCCACGCTCGCGCTCAGACCGGCGAACAGAAGTAAGGTGGTGATTCGATTCTCTCTAAACATAGATTCTCCAAATTTGTTTGCGAATCTATTGTAACCGTTCGAGAGCGGAACGGTCAACGCTCAGCTGTCATATCTTGCGCGGAAACCCTATTACATTTGTCATGTTTTTTCGTTTTTATCATTCTTCCTTTGCCGATCGTCTCCAAAAGGCCGCGAGCAAACTTCCGATCAAAGAATGAACCAAGCTGGAAATCGCGGCGGGAACGGCGACTAACGGATCGGGAAAATTATTTCTGGAAAGAACGACACCGAGTCCTGAGTTTTGCATTCCCACTTCGATGGAAATCGTTCTCGCGGTTTTTTGTTTTTTAATTAAAAGCCAAGAAAGCAGATAACCGAAAAAGAATCCCGATGCATGCAAACTCACCACGGCAATGATCAAAATCCCCGCGGACTGAAGAATCTTGTCCCTGCTCGCTCCCAAGATCGAAGAAACGATCATCGTAATCAAAAGGACAGCCACCAAGGGAGAAACGGTCTGAATCTTTTTAGAAATTTCGGGAAGATAGAAGTTCAGCAAAACTCCGAGCGCGACGGGAAGAATGACGACTTGAAACGTGTCGAAAAAAAGTCCGCCCGCGGAAGCCTCCACTCCTTTTCCGATTAAAAAAAGCGTGAGAAGTGGAGTCATAAACACGGAAAGAACCGTTGAGGTCGCGGTCATCGAAACGGATAAGGCCAAATCTCCCTTGGCGAGATACGTAATCACGTTAGACGCCACACCGCCGGGACAACAGGAAACCACGATCAAACCCGTCGCAAAAGGAGCGGGAAGATCGAGAAGAACTCCGATCGCCCAACCTGAAATCGGCATCACGGAATATTGTAAGACCACTCCGGCAAAAACAGGAATCGGAGTTTTTAAGACGTCTTTGAAGTCTTGGGGTAAAAGTGTGATTCCCATTCCGAGCATGGTCAATCCAAGTCCGTATGTGATCCAAGGACCCTTGAACCAAGTAAACCATTCGGGAAAGAAAAAGGAAAGAATCGATCCGGTTAAAACCCAAACCGGAAAGAGTAAGGTGCCGATTTCTCCGATCTTTTGCAGTTTGTTTTCCGCCTAACGAAAATTAACCGGAGAATGAACCGAGCAGTTCTACGACCCGATCCAACTGATCTTTACGATTGTAAATATGTGGGGAGAATCTTACCTTTCCGAGACGAAGCGCGCACATCACTCCGTTCTTTTTTAGATAAGTTACGAGTTCGTCCATCTGGATTCCTTCTTTGTAACCGACCACGATTCCGGTTCTGTTGTCCGGAAAATGATCGAGTTCGATTTGGAATCCTACGTTCTTCATTCCTTCCGAAAGATAATCGGCGAGTTCGTAGATTCTTTCCATAACGGAATGAAATCCGATCTTTTGAAGCATCTCTAACGTGGATTGAAAATAAACCCAGTCTATGAAGTTTCCGGTGGAAACCTCGTAACGATCGGCTCCGCTTTTCAGTTCGGCGCGATACGGAAGATAAACCTCGTCGTTGACCACGGAGCCCGTTCCTTTAAACGGAAATGCAAGCGTGTCGATCCGGTCTTGTTGGATGTACAACATTCCTAAGCCGAGCGGACCCAAAAGCCATTTCCAAGCGGGAAAGGCGATGTATTTCAGCTTCATCTTACGAACGTCGACCGGAACCAATCCGATTCCTTGCGCTCCGTCTAAAACGAATTCGATTCCTTTGGAATCCAAGAACGTTCCGATTTCTTCCAATGGGAAAGGCATTCCCGTGCACCAGTGAACTGCGGAAAGAGCCACAATCTTCGTTTTATCGCTGATGGAAGACTTTAGATTCTCCAGAAACTGATCCGGAGTCGATGCCATTGGAATGAATCCGAGTTTTATGCCCTTGTCTTTCCAGTGTTCCCAAGGATAAATATTGCTTGGGTATTCGTTTTCCAACAGGAGAATCTCGTCTCCGCTTTTCAGTTGAAAACCGAGGGATAAAAAGTTCATCCCCTCGTTCGTGTTGTGAATGATACAAAGTTCTTCAACGTCGCAGTTGATCAACCCCGCCACGATCTTACGAATCGCGTGTTTTACGGAAGCGTATTTGCGAACTTCCGTAAGGCCTCCTTTTTTGGAGTAACCTTCCATGTATTCGCCGACCGCTTGGATCGTATCCAAATTGCAGGGAGTGGTCCCGCAATTGTTCAACCAGATCATCTCCTGATTTACGGGATACAGATCTTGGATTTCTTTCCAGTCGGTGATCGTGGTTGATTGCATTCTTACCGATTACCTTTTTTTCTTAGCCTTTTTTGCCGCGACTTTCTTTTTCGGAGCCGCTTTTTTAGCTACTTTCTTCACGGTCTTTTTCGGTTTAGCGACCGCCTTTTTTACCGAAGCCTTTTTCTTCGGAGCAGACTTCTTCGCTACCGGTTTGCTCGCGGATTTTTTCGGAGCCGCTTTTTTTGCAGTGGCTGTTGCGGCAGGTTTCGGAGCGGGCGCGGGTTTGGAAGCGGCCACCGTTGCGGGTTTTGCAACCGGAGCTATCGCCTTCGGCTTCTTAGGAGTCGCGGAAGTTTTTGCGGGTTTTGATTCCGCCTTTGCAACTTCTTCCGCTTGTTCATCCCAGAAAAAAGTTCCTTGGCCGGAACCGGATTGATCCAATCCGTTCAACTCGGTTTCCAAAAGAGATTGATAGTTGTGATTGTAGTCTTTCAGTTTTACGAAAAGAGATTTGATATTCACGTCTTCGAACTTGTTCGCGAGTTTTTCGTAGAAGGAAACCGCATTCTCCGCTTCGCGGATCGCCAACTCAAGAGCCTCGTGTGCGTCCTTGCTTCCCGGACCGGAGATGGTTCTTTCCACCTTGTTCATCAGTTTCTGAAGAGTGGAATCGTGAAACTTATGAATGGCCGTAAGTTGTTTGAGGTTCGGGAGTTCGGATCCTTCCGCTTGTTCGTACAATTCAGTGATGAATTTGATATGATCGTCGACTTCTTCCGCAAGTCTTTCGAAAAGCTCTTTGGTGTTACCGGGAGAGAGTTTTTCGTAAGTGCCCATATAAAATTCGAAGTAATCTTTCTCGTGCTGAATCGCCGCGGCGACTGCTTCTAAAAATGTGGTTTCTTTTAAGGGTTTAATATTCATAATAAGATTCCTCCCGATTTCTTTGCTATCTTAGTTATGTTACGGACTGAATCAATAATTATTTAATTTTCTTCCACGGATTCATAGATGAGAAACTGCGCGGCGTAATACGTGGACATGATCCAAAGTCCGAGAAGCGGAATCGGAAGCGCGGCGAATTTTCCCATCGCGATAAAACTGTCCGATAAAATAAAAAGAGAAGATCCCGCAAAGGATTTCCAAAACTCGGGACGAGGACATTCTCTCGAAGCCGCTCTCCAACCCATCACGCAGATCGCGGACACATAACACGCCACGGGAACGTAAAGGGAACTTCCGATTCCGGGAAGAATCCAAGTGTAGAACGAAATTCCGAATGCGAAGTACGGAATCAATCGTACTAGGTTGACCGGGTTTCCAACGGAGAATCCGATCGAATACAAAATCTGAGCCACGAGAAACGAACCGAGTCCGAACACGAAATAATTTCCGGGAAGACCCAAAAACGTATCTCCGAACAGAGAGAAGATCAAACCAACAAAGATGTATTTTCCGGCCCTGTCCTTCCATTTGCCTTCGAAGAAAGAAAAGAAAATCAAAATGAGAATCGGAATTACCTTGGTCGCTAATTTGAGAGCGATTTCACCGGGTAAAAAATAGGTAACGAGCAATTGAATCACTGCGGTAACGGAAAATAAGAGTAAAATCATCTGAGCCTTCTTTCTGGGAATTGGGATTGTAATTTTGTTCGGAGCCGGGAGTTTTGTCATCAAAGAATCGGGAAAAATAAAGAGGGAATATGGGATATTGGAGTTCTGGAGAATCGATCTTAGTCGTTATCTTTACGGTGGTTTTAGGTCTTCTCGTCTATTTGGATCTCTTCGTTCTCAATAAAAGAGCGCATAAAATTCCTTTGAGAGAATCGGTTTATTGGTCTCTCTTCTGGTTCAGTCTCGCGATTTCGTTTAGCATTTTGATCTACGTTATGGACGGTTCTTCCGAAGATCCTTCTCGCGGAAAAACAAAAGCGCTCGAGTTTGTCACCGGTTATCTTCTCGAATATTCCCTTTCCGTGGATAATCTTTTCGTGTTTATCATGATCTTTCAGAAGTTTCGGATAACGCCTCAGTATCAACCTCTGATTTTAAAATGGGGAATCATCGGCGCTTTGATTTTCCGCGCAATTATGATTTTTATCGGCGCTGGTCTCATCTCTCAGTTCAACTGGATTCTTTATTTGTTCGGAATTCTTCTTCTTTACACAGCCGCTAAGATGTTCGTACACGAAGAGGAAGAGGATTTTCATCCCGAGTCTTCTCCCGTGATCAAGTTTGCGAAGAAGATTCTTCCCATGAGCCAGAACAATCATCCCGAAAAGTTCGTCGTGACCGAACACGGAAAATATCTTTTCACTTCCACGTTCATCACTCTTTTGATCGTTGAGTTCAGCGATATCATGTTCGCGCTCGATTCGATTCCGGCGATTTTTTCGATCACCACCGATGCGTTCATCGTTTACACTTCGAATATCTTTGCGATCCTCGGTCTTCGTTCCCTTTTCTTTATGCTTTCCGGCGTGATGGAACTTTTTGTCTTTTTGAAAAAGGGAGTTTCGGTTCTACTCGCTTTTGTGGGAATCAAGTTGCTTCTTCCTCTTTTTTCTCCCTATGTTTTCGGGCACGAGATTCACATTCCGATTTTGGTTTCCCTCGGAATCATCTTGGGAACCTTGACTCTTTCGATTTTGGCTTCGATTCCCCATTACCTCAAAACCAAAAATGAGAATTGAAAGAGGGTTTTTGACTTTACACCGGAGTCTTGCGAGGTTCCCTAGAAAGAGAACCTTGTAGAAGCCTCTCAAAAAAAGAGAAAAATCAAAATGGCAGACCAGAAACTATTTACGGATTTCCCGCCGGTCAATCGGGAAGCCTGGATTGCACTCATCCAAAAAGACCTCAAGGGCGCGGACTTTGAGAAGAAGTTAGTTTGGGAAACCGGAGAAGGATTTAAGATCCAACCGGTTTATACCAAAGACGATATCGGCGATAAGGAATGGCTCACGTCCAATCTTCCCGGAACCTTTCCCTTTGCGAGATCCACTCGTAAACTCGTTCAAGACTGGAGCGTCCGTCAGGACTTCGATTCTTCGAGCGTAGCCGAAGCCAATCGATTGGCGAAGGAAGCCGCGAACAACGGCGTAACCGCGATCGGATTTATCATAGAAAACAAAACCTCCCCACAACGTGGAATTCCGGTTAAATCCGCAAAGGATTTGGAAGCGCTCATCGACGGTCTTCCATTCGATCAAGTAACCTTACACTTCATCGCGGAAGAACGTTCTCCCGAAATTTTTTCCTGGCTTCCGAAAGGAAAGGTTCTGGTGGGCGGACTCGGATACGATCCGTTTCGGATTCTTCTCAAACACGGAAAATCCGGAAAACATTCGATCGCCGGTCTTAAGGAAATTTTAGAAACCTTCGCGTCCTCTTGGCCGCATTACAGAGGTTTGTCGGTAGCCTCTTCCACGTTCCGAGACGCAGGTTCTACGATTTCCGAAGAACTCGCGTTTACGTTGGCCGCAGCGGCGGAGTATGTGCAACAACTGAAAGAAGCCGGAATGTCCGTGGACACGATTGCGTCTCAGTTGATGTTTGAATTCTCCGTCGGACCGGATTACTTTTTGGAAATCGCAAAGTTTCGCGCCGCGAGAATTCTTTGGGCTGAAATTTTAAAAGAATTCGGACCCAAGGAAGAATCTTCATCGCACGCGTTCTTAAGCGCTCAAACTTGTAGATACAATTACAGTGCTTACGATCCAAACGTGAACATGCTTCGTGCGACTACCGAAGCGATGTCCGCGGCGATCGGTGGTTGTGAGGTCATCAGCATTTCTCCATACGACAGCATTTTGAAAACGGGGGATTCTTTCTCGTTGAGAATCGCGCGTAACATTCAACTTCTGATGAAACACGAATCTTACATCGACAAGGTCGTGGATCCTTCCGCAGGTTCTTATTATCTCGAATCTCTCACCGATTCGATCGCTCAAAAGGCTTGGGAAATTTTCTGCGAGATCGAATCCGCGGGCGGTTTTTTAGAAGCGGTCAAAAAAGGAATCATCCAAAAAAAGATTTCCGATTCCAGAAAGAAAAAGGAAGAAAACCTCGCGAACCGCAAGGAGATTCTTCTCGGAACCAATCAATATCCGAACGGAGAAGATCGGGTTCCCGAACTCAATCAAAATCAAACGTTAGGCGATATCGAAAGCGTTTCCGGAGAAATTATCTGCGAAAAGATCACGGATTTTCGAGCAGGAGCCGCGATCGAAGAGATTCGTTTGAAAACGGAAGCCTCCGCGAAAAAGTCCGGTAAAACTCCGACCGTTCTTCTTTTACCGATGGGCGATCTCAAAATGAAAAAAGCGAGAGCCATCTTTTCTCAAAACTTCCTGGCCTGCGCCGGATATAAGGTCGTGGACCCGGGAAGTTATGCGACACCGGAAGAAGCTCTGCAAGGCGTAAAAGAAACGAACGCGGACATCGTGGTTTTCTGCACGAGCGACGAGGAAGTCTCCGGTTTTGTGGATTCTTCCCTTGCTCTTTTGAAAAAACAAAATCCGAACATTCTCGGAATCGTCGCGGGAAATCCGACGGAACAAATCGATTCTCTGAAATCAAAGGGGATCGAATTTTTCATCCACGTTAAATCCCAACATTTAGAAACTCTGAAACTGATTCAGAAAAGGCTGGGCATCCAATGAAACGTCCGAGTTTTGACCCAAAACGTTATGCGCCACAGGGTAACGGTAAAATTTCCAAATCCGATTGGGAAAAATCCGCGCTCGGAGATCTGGGTTTAAGTTCCATCGAACAAGCGCTTTGGAATACTCCCGAAAAAATTCCGGTCAAACCGGTTTATACGGCGGAAGACATCGCAAAGATGGAACATCTCGACTACGCGGCCGGAATTCCTCCGTATTTACGCGGACCGTATTCTACGATGTATGTTCAACAACCTTGGACGATTCGTCAGTACGCGGGTTTTTCCACAGCGGAAGAATCGAACGCATTCTATCGTAGAAACTTAGCCGCGGGACAAAAGGGTCTTTCCGTCGCGTTCGACTTAGCGACTCACAGAGGATACGATTCCGATCACGAACGTGTGGTCGGCGACGTCGGTAAGGCCGGGGTTGCGATCGATTCGATCCTCGATATGAAGATTCTTTTTGATCAGATTCCTTTGGATCAAATGTCCGTATCGATGACGATGAACGGCGCGGTGATTCCCGTGCTTGCGTTTTATATCGTCGCCGCGGAAGAACAAGGGGTCAGCGCCGATAAACTTTCGGGAACGATTCAGAACGATATCTTAAAAGAATTTATGGTGCGGAACACATACATCTATCCGCCCTCGCCTTCGATGAAAATCATCGCGGATATTTTCAAATACACTTCGGACTTCATGCCCAAGTTCAACTCGATTTCGATTTCGGGTTACCACATGCAGGAAGCGGGAGCTACAGCCGACATTGAGCTCGCTTATACTCTCGCGGACGGTTTGGAATATCTCAGAACCGGAATCAAAGCGGGAATGGACGTGGATACGTTCGCACCTCGTTTGTCCTTTTTCTGGGCGATCGGTATGAATCACTTTATGGAAATCGCAAAGATGCGCGCAGGCCGTCTTCTCTGGGCGAAACTCGTAAAACAATTCAATCCTAAGAATTTAAAATCACTCGCGCTAAGAACTCACTGCCAAACATCGGGTTGGAGTTTGACCGAACAAGATCCGTTCAACAACGTCGCGCGGACTTGTATCGAAGCGTTAGCCGCGGCTTTGGGTCATACGCAGTCGCTTCACACGAACGCACTCGACGAAGCGATCGCGCTTCCTACCGACTTCTCCGCGAGAATCGCAAGAAACACGCAGATCTTTTTGCAGGAAGAAACGAACATTCATCGTGTAGTCGATCCTTGGGGCGGTTCGTATTACGTAGAATCTTTGACACATTCTCTCGCACATCGCGCTTGGGAACTGATCGAAGAAGTCGAGAAGTTAGGCGGAATCGCAAAGGCGATCGAAACCGGAATTCCTAAGATGAGAATCGAGGAAGCCGCCGCGCGCAAACAAGCCAAGATCGATTCCGGAAGAGACGTGATCGTCGGAGTCAACCAATACAAGGCAGTCGAAGAAAAACCTTTAGACATATTAGATATCGATAATACTGCGGTCCGCGAATCCCAAATCCGCAGATTGCAGGAATTGAAGAAGAATCGAAACAGCGCCGATGTGACCGCGGCTTTGGACGCGATCACAAAATGCGCCGGAGGCGGAGAAGGAAATCTTCTCGCGCTCGCGGTGGACGCGGCTCGCAAGCGCGCGACTCTCGGCGAAATTTCCTACGCTATGGAAAAAGTATTCGGAAGATACCAAGCTACAATCCGTTCGATTTCGGGGGTTTATTCGTCCGAGATCGAAGACGATCCCGATTTCAAAAGGGCGAAAACTCTTTCGGACAAGTTTGCGACTCTGGAAGGACGTCGTCCGAGAATCATGGTCGCCAAGATGGGACAGGACGGACACGACCGAGGTGCGAAGGTGATCTCCACCAGTTTTGCGGATATGGGATTCGACGTCGATATAGGACCTCTGTTTCAAACGCCTGCGGAAGCCGCAAAACAAGCCGTGGAAAACGACGTGCACATTCTCGGGGTTTCGAGTTTGGCCGCGGGTCATAAGACGCTTGTTCCACAAGTCATCGGCGAACTGAAAAAACTCGGAAGAGAAGACATCATGGTCGTTGCGGGCGGGGTGATTCCGCAACAAGACTACGACGTTCTTTACAAGGCGGGAGTTACGGGGATCTTCGGACCGGGAACGAAAATTTCCAAAGCGGCCGCGGACATTCTAGAACTTCTCATCAAAGATTTAGAAAATTCTAAAGTAAACGCCTAAGGAAGAATCGTCCCTTGAGCTCCGGAGAACAATCCGGGATTCCTTCCAGCGGAGGAATCCGATCGACTGGAATCTCCAGAAAGGCCTTGCCTTCCGTGGAAGAATTCGTAAAAGGAATTCTTTCCGGAGACAGGGTGATGCTCAGTCGCGCGATCACGTTAGTCGAAAGCGCGCGTTCGGATCACAAAGAACTTGCAGAAAAGATCATAGACGCTTGTCTTCCTCATTCCGGCAATTCGATCCGAATCGGAATCACCGGAATTCCGGGAGTCGGCAAAAGTACGTTCATCGAATCCTTCGGGATGAACGTGATCTCCCAAGGTAAAAAACTCGCGGTGTTGACCATCGATCCTTCGAGTCAGATTTCCGGCGGAAGTATTCTCGGAGATAAAACGAGAATGTCCGAACTTTCCAGAAACGAATCCGCGTTCATTCGTCCTTCTCCTTCCGGAGACTCGTTAGGCGGCGTTGCTCGTAAAACCAGAGAGACGATTTATCTTTGCGAGGCCGCCGGCTTCGATACGATTTTTGTGGAAACAGTCGGCGTCGGACAATCCGAAACCGCGGTTCATTCGATGGTGGATTTGTTTTTGTTGTTACTCATCGCGGGTGCGGGCGATGAACTTCAGGGAATCAAACGGGGAATCATGGAGATGGCGGATCTGTTCGCGGTCACGAAAGCGGACGGAGACAACAAGATGCGCGCCGAAAGAACAAGAATCGAAACACAATCCGCGATTCATTTTTTTCCTTCTCATGAAAACGGATGGATCCCGAAAGTTCTTTCCTGTTCCTCTCTTTCGGGAGAAGGAATCGGAGAAATTTGGAAACAAATCCAAGAATATGAGAAAACCGTAAAGTCCGGCGGGCACTTCGAAAGCAGAAGAACGGATCAAGCCAAGTACTGGCTGGAAGAAACGGTCTCGGATCATTTGATCCACGATTTTTATACGCGTATGAAGGATCTTTACGGAGATATGGAAGATAAAGTTAGCCGTCACCGCATCAGTTCTTTTCAAGCCGCGGAAAAACTCATTCAAGAATACAGAAAACGTATTCAGCAATAGATTCTTTCGGACCTCAAAAACCTCGAATTCGTTCCCAAAACCCCTCTTTCTCGCCGAGGGAGGCCATTTTTTCGAACCCTATTTTTTCCCGAATTGGAACTTTTTTTCTATGAGACTGTCATTCATTTTCGAAAATGCAGATTACAATTTACATAGAAGGATTCGATCCGTTGGAGCCGGTAAAAAATTTATTCTTGCGTGTATATCTGACAGATACTATCTGGTAGATATACTGTTTCCGAGATAATACAGATATAAAACTATTCGGAAGTAAATCGGGCTTAATAGGGTTGCAGGCAGGTACCGTGAAAGTTTCTCAAATTCTCTTTTTATTCTTCGTTTCATTGACGTTGTTTCATTGCGCTACGTCTTCCGCCGGAATTGCGACGAGCAATGTCCCGGTTGCGGATCGCAAATACAAGGTGATCGGTCCCGTGGAAGGTCACAAAACCTGGAATACTTTCGACATCGCAATCGTGGGAGTTCCCCTATCCGAGCCCCCGATCGACAAGGTAGTCACCACGATGTTGACCGAAAAGGAAGCGGACGCTCTGATCAACATTCGTTATTGGACGGACAAATACATTCTTCTTTTCATCACCATCAATAGACTGCATATCAATGCGGAAGCGATCAAATTCGAGGATCAACTCAATGACCAGAACGGTAAAAAAAGAAAATAAGCGCATAACGTTCTTTGCGATCATTCTCTTTTTCGTTCTCGGAAATTGTATGGGTGCGACTTTGTTCGAACCCGGAGGAAGAGCTCGCGGCCCGGCCATTTACGAATCGGCGACCATCATTCGCACTTCCGGTTACGACATTCTGGAAGAATCGGAAGGAGAATCCTCCACCTTCTTTTTATTCGGAATGATTCCGGTCACCAATCCGATTAGCATCGATTATGCGCTGAGTCAGGCGGTTCAAAAAGTTCCCGGCGGAAGAAGTCTCGTGGGAATCAGGGTCTGGCACGAAACACACGTTATGTTTCCTCTCGGCACGGTTTCCGTTTTAAAGGTGAAGGGAGACGTCATCGGGAACAAGGAAGAATCCGAACGTTTGAAACTCGAGAATCAAAAGAAAGAAGCCGCCGAAGCCGCGGCTAAAGAAGGAAAACAAAACGTGGAATCTTCCCCGTCGTCGTCCCCCTCTTCCTCGGGAGGAATCTCCGTAGGCGGCGGTAAACGTTCCTCGAATTCCGGTTCTCAAGAATCGGGCGGCATTTCGGTCGGCGGGAAAAAGAAGGATTAGTATGTTCTTATATCGTTTATTCCATTCTTTGAATATTCTCAAAAGAAAGAATGTTCTATTCGTGCTGATTCCGCTTTTCGTTTCTGCGCTTTTTAACTGCGTGAGACCGGAGGTCGTTTCGCCGAGCGATTCTCAAAGTCAGATTTATGCGGCGGCGAATTTTCTCGCAAACAAATGCGGAACTCCGATCCCCGCTCCGTTCCCGGTCGTTTTAGAGGACGTTCAACAAAAGAATCTGGATCTTTGTACGATCGCGATCACAAGATCGGAATGTCCTTTCGTTTCGTATCCGTTCGCATGTGTTCTACTCTACGTGGACAAACCTCTCGACGATATTCCCTGGTATCTCAACTTTCAGGAAACATTCGTAAAAACTAAAATACAGTAAGGCAGATGATGAAACTTATTAGAAACATACTGATCATTCTTCTCGCCGCTCCTGCTTCGGAATTATTCGCGGAAGTTTCTTTCCGCGCTCGGGTTTATTCCCGGAATAAGAATTCGGGAGAAGCCAACATCACGGTGCGACTTTCCGAAACCAAAAAATTCTATCAAACGGATTCGGAAGGTTATTTTGAAGCGATCGTTCCTTCCGAAGGAACTTATACGTTTCGGATTTTGAGAGATACCGGAATGCAGGAAATCCGTCAGGAAATCGGAGACACTTCGGAGACGGTCGTTCTTTATACGGACAAGTCCACCGCTTCGAGCGGAATTTCCAAAGGTGGAATCAACGTCACCGGCGAACGGGAAAAACAAACGATGTCCCGTACAAAACTTCGTTTCGAAGAAATCAAACGGATGCCGGGTACTTTCGGCGAACCTCTTCGTTCCATCGAAACGATTCCCGGTGTGGTTCCCGTTTCCGCTTTCGGCGGGGGCGCGAGCAACTACGTATTCCGTGGTGCGGATCCGAACACGAACCTTTATCTTTACGACGATCTTCCGATTTTGTATCCGTTTCACTTCGACGGTTTGACTGCGACGATCAACGGGAACCTGATCAAATCCATGGACGTTTATACGGGAGTTCTTCCCGCGAATTTCAACAACGCACTCGGGGGGGTGATCGAAATCGAATCTCCCGATAAGGTGGAACGTTCTCAGGGAAATTTTTTGACTTCTCTTTGGGCGGCTTCGGCAAACTATCAAACGACGTTCGCGGGTGGAAAAGGTTATGTTCTCGGCGCAGTAAAAGTCGGTTACATCGACAAAACCTTCGAGACGTTAGGCAATCTTTCCGGCGGAAGTTTACTGCCGGACGGAGTGAGACTTCCTCGTTATACGGATTCTCAAGTGAAGATGGTCTATAACTTCAACGATCATCATCAGATTTCGTTTTATTCCTTAACCGCGAAGGACGACTTCGCAATCAATCCTCCGGCAAAAGCCCAGAACGATCCGACTAAGGATCCGTTTGCCGCGTTTGCGGGTGGGAGTTTTTCCTCGGGTCAAGGATATCGTACACAAGCGTTTCGTTATATATGGAGACCGACCGAAAAATTCTCCAATCGAATCACGTTTATCAGTTACGATCCGTTCGCGGATTACAACGTTTCGCTCGGTTCCGTAAAAGGAAAACAACGTGGAAGCGGTGCTTACAACGGGATTCGACAAGACGCGTATTGGGATCCAAACAAACATTTTACGTTGGAATTCGGTTCCGAAGTCCGTTTTCTCAATTACAAAACGACCGGAACTACGATTCAACAAACCGATCCGAACAACCCGGATCCGAACCCGTATGATACGGCTACTCCGGATTTTAGAACCGTTCCCGATACGAACCGCGTTCAAAGTAAGTATTACAACGCTTATACTACGATGAAGATTAAGTTCGGCGGTTTGCTCATCGAGCCGGGCGCGAGATACGATTACATTCCTTATATTAAGAATGGTGCTCTCGGTCCTAAAACTCAAGTTTCCTACAAGTTTGAAGGAATCGGAAAGGGAACAACCGTCTTCGGTGGTGGTGGAGAACACTATAACTTTCCATTGACGACTCAGTTCTCCGAACAAAGCGGAAACCCGCATTTGAAGTTTCAAAAGGCGTTTAAATACGGCGGGGGAATCGATCAACAAGTCACTTCCGATTGGCAAGTTAAGGGAGAAGTTTTTAAACAGGAATTCTCAAACCTGATCGTGGACGATCCTTATATCACGAGTTTTATAGGAACCAATCCGGATCAGTACGGAAAAATCACTCAACCTTACGTTCTCAACAAACCTCTCAACTATTCCAACAACGGAAACGGTCATTCCCGCGGTTACGAATTGTTGATTCGTAAAACCGCGGCTCCGGGCACAAGAGATTGGTTCGGTTGGATCTCCTACACTTGGTCGCAAACATTCAGAAATTCTAATATTTATAAACCGGATGCGATAATGGATGCGGTGGGGACCGGACCGGAACAAAGGCTGATCGCTCAGTCGTATCACAATTCGAAAGAAACCCTTTACGCATACGACCGCACGCATATCATCAACATGGTTTTCGGTTGGAGATTCAGTCAGGATTGGCAGTTCGGCGCGAGATGGTCTTACTTAACTTCGACTCCGATCACTCCGATCGTGGGAGACGACGGTGGTAGATTCTCGAACCCCGCGAACAACCAGACGATTTGGGTTCCGGTTTCCGCAAACAATCCGTATCTTGCGGATTACACAAACACGAAACGACTCGCGGACTATCATCGATTGGATATTCGGATCGACCGATTCCTGAACTACGAATGGGGTTACGTGAACACGTTCTTCGAAGTCATCAACGTATATATGAGGCAGAACGTTTCGGGTCAGGACTTTGACGTTACGCGTCCTTTCTCCGCGACAAACCCGAAACCGAGCCAAACGTTCGGAACCCTTACGCTACCCGGCGGAACCGTAATTCCGTTTTTCAACGTAGGGATCGAGGTGAAGTTCTGATGAAAAGAAATCGATTCAAGATCGTAAAAGAATGGATCGGAAATCTTTCGTATTTACTGATCGCTTTTTATTTCATAGAGAACTGTAACAATCTTCCGAACGAAGACGACAGTTACAATCGGGACAACGAAAAAAGAGTGGTTCTTCAGTATCTTCTTTTGCCTCCGACGGACCCGCTTCAGTCTTGTGTAAATTCTTTGCAAGCCGCGCAAACCTGTTTGAATCAAGCTCCCGATTTGCCGACTCCTCTTTCGGAAGTTGCGATCGTGACCTTGTTCAGCGGAGGAGACGCAACGATCGGAACGTATCAGAACTTTTGCAATCGTTTGTTGAATTCTTCCACGTTCGTAAAATTTACGAGCCGGGCAAAAGCCTGTGTGATGGATTGCAATCGTTCTTATTGGGTAAGTAAGAATTCTGCGGGAACCTGCGGTGAAAGCGGGCTTTCTCAGATATCGGGACTATCGACCGGAACGTTTTCTTGTACGAAAACGTGCGTGAGTATTTCGGGACAATGAATCGTTCTAAAAATGAACTCCTGAAAACTGAGTGACTTCGATGTCGGTTTTAAAAAATAAAGAATATTAGAGGATCCAGATTATGACTATGTTTTTGGTTGAATACGGCGAGACTTTCATTTTTGTCGTTATGCTCGTAGCAAGTATCGTTGCTCTCGCGGTAGGAACTGAAAGAATTCTGATTTTTCGCAGAAATCTGAGAAACACGGACGCCATTCTTCCCATCTTAACGTCCGAAATCAGAAAGGGCGATTGGAACGCGGTGAAGACCGTCGCTTCCGAAAATCCTGGAAACATCTACGCAAAATTTTCCCAATTTTCCGCGGAACAATACGAGGTCGGTCACGACGCTCTTGCGGAATTGCAAGAAGGAAGAATCATTGGTGAACGAGTCGATCTCGAAAATCATCTTCCGATTCTCAATACTCTCGGAAACAACGCGCCCTTTATCGGTCTTCTTGGAACGGTTCTCGGGGTGATCAAAGCGTTCTACGGCTTGGGAACTCTCGGAAGTACGGGAGCCGAATTCGTGATGAGAAGTATTTCCACCGCCCTTCTCGCAACTGCGGCAGGTCTTGGTGTTGCGATTCCGGTCGTAATGGCGAACAACTATTTTACGCGAAAGCTGAAAGTGATTCAGGCAAATTTGGAAATTCTTTCCAGAGAGTTTCTTGCTACACTTTCTCGCAAGAGATAGACTCATAAGGAGAACGTGATTTATGGCAGGCTCTGCTCCCTCCGGCGACGGAGAAGAAATAGGCAATATCAATATCACTCCGATGGTGGATGTGATTCTGGTTCTTCTGGTGATCTTTATGGTGACCGCGAACTTCTTAAAAAAAGAATCGATCAACATCAATCTTCCTAAAGTGGAAGCCGCAGACCCGAACGTCGCTCAATCGGTTCAGGTCGCTTTGACCAAGGACGGAAAAATTCTTTTGGAAGGATCGGATACTTCCATAGAAAAATTGAAGGCTCATCTCGAAAGGGACGCCAAAATCAGACCGAACATGCGTCTGACCCTTTCGGCGGATTCTTCCCTACCTTATGGAAAGATAGCGGAAACGATGGGTGTCATTCGTAAGGCCGGAGTGACGAAGATCGCGCTTTCGGTTAAACGTTAGGCGAAATAGGTAAGGTTTTCATGGCAAGCGTTCCCGAAATCAAACAGAAGATCATCCAATTCGGATTGTTCCGTTTTTGTCTGATTGCTTCCTTTGTTTTACATTCCGTTACGATCGGAGCCTACTTCATCGCGACATACATTCCCGACGCGGAAATTTCTTCCGAAGATTTGGAAGCCCAGGATGTGGAAGTGGATCTGGAAGACATTCCGCCCGAGTTGATCGGCGGGACCTCTTCACCCGCGCCCGTTGAAAAACAGGAATGGGTGGAAGGTTCGAATCAGAACGCGGACGATCCGATCGACGAGGATCTCAATCCGAACGCTCTTTCCGGAAACGGAACCGATAAGGACGGATTCTTATTTTCCTACAACGGAGATAAAACTCCGACTCCGATCATCGACTTCGATCTGAGGGATTTTTTCCCGCCTCAAGCCAAGTCTGCGGGAATCGTTTCCAAACAAGTTGTTGTCATCGTTCAGATCGACGAACAAGGAAACCTGCAAGGCGCGAAGATCGCATCCGGGAAAGCCGGATTCGGTTTTGACGAAGCGGCGATTAAGATCGTGAAACTCGCTCGTTGGAGTCCGGGATACGTTCAGGGAAGACCTACTAAAATGTCACATCGGGTTCCGATTTCGTTCAATCTGGAAGATTGATTCGTTTCGACTTTCGAAGGCTCGTTTTTCGAAAGTTCCCTCTTTGCGATTTTTTTTTCGTTTTCCGATCCAAGAAACAAAACCGTACCCGTTTTCAAAAATTAAAAAATTTCTTGCGGTGAAGATTTAAAAGTTCATACTTCATTCTTGGTCGAAAATCGGCCAGCTGGAGACAAAGATGAATTTGAAAGCGTTTGCTTGGATCGGTGTATTATTTTTTACTTTGCCGATTCTATCGGTACCCACTCCTCCTTCCTTGGAAACCCAAGTTAAGAATTCCGATTATATCGCGTTGACTCGCATCACGAACGTCCGCGAGAAAAAAATTTCCGAAACTTCCATTTCGGTAACGGCCACGGTTGAAATTCTCAAACCTTGGAAAGGCGCGGAAAAAATTCCCGCTAAGTTCGAAATCGGTTTTATGATTTTCCCGGAACTTTTGGGAAAATGGCTGAAGGCCGCTCCTCCCGAAGGAGATTACATTCTATTCTTAAATCAAAAAACCGTAAAGGACAGCAAGGGCAACGAGTCCTCTTTGATCGCCTTATACGAACCTCATCCATTCGCGTTTAAGGAATATTCCAGAGAAACGGAAGACAAGATCCGCGAAGTCATTCAGTCCCAGAAAGGGAATTAAGAGAATCAGTATATGAGAATTTTAAAATATTCTATAGTATCATCGGCTCTTCTTCTGAGCGTTCAGACTTCGATCTTCGCACAACCTTCTTTGCGCGGTCTCGGGATGAAACAGGAATCGTCCGAACTTCTTTCTTCCTTAAAGGAAACGAATCCGTACGGAATCTCGCACAGAGGACTTTCTTCGAGCGTGGATCTTTCTTCTTCCATGCCTCCGGTCGGGAATCAGGGAGAACAAGGTAGTTGTGTCGCTTGGTCCACCGCATACGCCACCAAAAGTTTTCAGGAATACATCGAAAGAAAAAGTTCCAAGGATTGGTCTTTGAAAACTTCGGACGGCGCTCCGAATTACGGAAAAATATTCTCTCCTGCGTTTATCTACAATCAGATCAACGGCGGTCGCGACAACGGATCTTTGATTTCAGACGCGATGCGTGTGATGGTGGAAATGGGCGCGGCTCCTTGGGAAACGATGCCTTACAACGCCGCCGATTACAGAGCGCGTCCTCCGCAAGCCGCGATCGACGCGGCTTCCAAATACAAGGCGAAGGAATTCTTACGCGTAAAAACGACGGACATGAGCGAGGTCAAAGCCCAACTCGCGGAAGGAAAGCCGGTGGTCGCGGGGATTTTGGTTTATGAAAACTTCTTCAATCTCAAAGGCGATCAGGTTTACAAAGAAGGTTTGGGCAAAACCTACGGAGGTCATGCGATCGCGATCGTAGGTTATGACGATTCCAAAAACGCAGTGAAGTTCATCAATTCTTGGGGAACCGATTGGGGTGATAAAGGTTACGGATACATCGACTATCGTTGGTTTACGAAAATCTGCCAAGGCGCGTTCGTAATGATCGATCAGGTCGAAACCGTCAGCGATCAAGGAAAACCGGATTCGAATACTCCCGAACCGACGAGTGTCGCGAGCGATTCCAATCCTACGGCTCCTTCATCGATCACGGCTTCTCAGGGAAGTTTTGTGGATAAGGTTTTGATCAATTGGGAAGTTGTCCCCGGTGCGATCGGTTATGAAATTCATAGAAAGGGTCCCGGAGATTCGGGCTTCGCAAAGGTCGGGCTTTCCGGAACGAATAGCTTCAACGACGACGGAGTTCAACCCAATCTCGCGTATCGATATAAGATTTTGACTTTGACCGATTCTTCCTCTTCCGATTTGTCTCAGGGAGAAGTGGTCGGCTTTGCGAAAACGGAAGAATTAAAACCTCCTCCTAAAGTTCTGGGCGTAAAAGCGACTCAAGGCCAATACGACAACAAGGTGGAACTCGCATGGGAACCGGGCGATTCGTCTTCCGAATATCAGATTTTTAAATGGAATAAAACCCAGAAGAGATACAACCCGATCGGAAATTCCAAGATCAACAATTACGTGGATAACTCGGCGGCTAAAAAAGGCGTCGTGGAAATCTATGTAGTGTCCGCGAAGCTCAACGGAAAAACGGGAGAACCTTCCGATGCGGCGAGCGGCTTTACGGCTCAACCGAAAACCCCGCCGGCAAAACCTCTGGGACTGATCGCAAGCAGAGGTTCGTACCAAAACAAGGTCGAGTTGAAATGGCAAAAAGTTTCCGGAGCTTCCAAATACTACGTGTTCCGATACGTGAAGTCCGGTTGGATCGGCGGTGGAGCTTGGGAAAAAATTTCCGAAACCGGAGCGGAGGAATTCATCGATGAGAATCTTCCTTCACGTTATGCGTATTATTCCGTAACCGCAGTCAACCTCGACGGGAAGAACGGACCTTTCTCCAGTTTCGCTTACGGTTATACGGACCCGAACAAACAAAGAGGAGTAAAACTCGCTTCTCCCGAAAACTTAAAAGGGGTTTTGGACGCGAAAGCCGCCAAGATCAGTCTGACCTGGGATAAGATGAAGGAAGCATCCGAATATTATGTTTTTCGTAAGAAGAGAGGAGAATCCAAATGGACCTACCTCGCCTCTTCGGGTACTAAAAATTCTTTCGTGGCCGACGTTCCAGAAAAGGAAGTTCTCTTTTTGTATTCCGTAACTTCCAAAACGGATCTAGGCGGTGAAAGCGGAAATTCTCTTCCGGTTTCGGCTGTGATCTCCACGGCTGTGACCGCTCCTAAGAAAAGAACGTTCGGGGGAGATTCCTCTCTTGAAAAATTCAAAGGTCCTTGGACCGCGATGGCTTGGGACGGTAACAACGGTGTGAGTCAGGTTCTTTTGGAAATCGAAAGTTCGGATAACATCACTTACACGGTAAAATTCAATAAGAAGAAGATCTTCGAAGGAAAATACGTGGAAGAATCTCCGATTATCGACAAGGACGGTAAGTTCAAAATCGAGATCGAAAAAACGGGAGACGCACTTTCGGTTACGATGAAGGATCCTTCGATCGTAAATCAGAAATCCAATCTTTCTTTCTTAAAAGAATAAGCTGTTTGAACGATCCGTTTGGTTGAAAGAGCCGAGCGGATCCTCTCGTTCGTAAAAACGGTAAAGGCCTCGTTAGAAATAACGGGGCTTTTTATTTAAGGAGCGAGTTGAAGTTCCTTGGCGAGTTTGAAGATATTTCCCTTCTCTTTCAATTTCAAAAGAAGTTCTTCCGAGTTGAGAATTTTGTTCACGACCGATTCGGGAAGGTTCTGCATATCATTGAAGATTTCCTTATATTCATCGATGGAAATTTTCGTACAAAAAAGATTCGCTTGGAAATAATAAACCTGGTGAGCGATGAGGAAGTTCAAAGAATCGATGTCTTCCAAGGCTTCCGCGGTGATGATCGCTTCGCGGTTGTCCGAAAGTCTTCTACAATAATCGATAAATGCCAGGTTGTCTAAAAATTTCGTGAGATCCTGATCGGCCTTAAACTTAAAACTGATCGGATCGAGTTTGAATTCCTTGATCATTTCCCCGAGGTCCAAAACGATCTGGTGACTCTGACTTTTTACTCCGAAGTCGTCTGCGGCGAAACTGATTCCGAAATTCCAAAATCTTCTACACACACTTTTGAGAGTGATTTCCGCTTCTTCGTATGGTTTTTCGATCAGTTCCATTCTTACCAGAGCCGGGCTCAGGTTTTGATTGAGAAGAAGGTTGTGAAAACGAGTTACCTTCTCGTCCGTATCGAACGTATCGATCAAGGTCTGCGGTGAAATGTTGAATTTCAAAAGACCGGGCGCTCCGTTGCAACACATGGTCAATTTTTCCAAAATCAAAAGTTCGATTCGATTCAAATCCTGATCGTGAGGAATATCCCGAATGAGATCCGCATAACCCGCGTAAGCTTCCCCACCCACAAAAACCTCTCCACCCTTCATCGAATACATATGGGTTTTGTGATTGTAATGGATGATCGGTTGGATGACCGCGTCTGCCTTCTCGCCCGCGAAGTAATCGTTCACTCGATTGAGGTAGGTCCA
Source organism: Leptospira barantonii (assembly GCF_002811925.1). Taxonomy (NCBI): domain Bacteria; kingdom Pseudomonadati; phylum Spirochaetota; class Leptospiria; order Leptospirales; family Leptospiraceae; genus Leptospira; species Leptospira barantonii. The sequence continues at coordinate 238,851 of NZ_NPDS01000004.1, read as the reverse complement.
ACTCCAACGGATAAGATTGTCTTTCAGATTTTTGAGAGAAGACACTTCCAACTCGTGAAAGATTTCGTCGACGTAAGAGATAAAATTACACTGGGTTCTTGCGATTCCGAAATCGAAATTCATCGATCCGTTTTTGATCGAAACTTCTCGGAATCTTCCCAGAACCGAATCGAAGTTTAAGAATCCGTTTCCGTTCGAGCCGTTCGCGTGAACCGGCGCGACTCCGATCAGAAGATTCTTCTTATCTCCGTAGCAGTAATAAGAATAATGATTTTCAGCACCGGGATGTAGTTCCGAAATTTTGATCGGAACCAACTGAAGAAAGTCCAGAAAGGATAAGGATTTGATGTCTTGAAAACGAAGCAGAACGATCGGTTTGCCTCGGTTCTCGTTGATAAAGACGTTTTTAAATTGTTCAATTTCTCCTTCGTCAAAGGAGCGGATCTTCGGACTTTTAGAAGTTGTCATTTTAGCCTTTGTTATACAAAAGATCCGTTGGTTATCGGATTGAGTCCGCCCGTTGGGACGTCTCGATTAAAAGATCCGATGAACGAATTTCTTTGTAAAGCCTAAAAGGAATATTTTCCGGATTCTAAAATTCCCATTTTTAAATCGGATATTTTCTTTAGAGTCGAACCTGTGTTTTGAATGACTACGTTACCCACGATTGTGACCTTTTGATCGAATAACACCTCACCTTGGACGGTTAAAGAGGTGCATTGCACCAAAGAAGGAATCTCAGGAACGAGTCGATTGAAGTCTTGGATCTTTTTATAATAGTTCTCGTCCAAGGAAATCAACACTTCGCCTAACCCCGATTTCTTTCTCTCTTCGGACATAGTGATCGAAAAATTTTCCAAAAGACGATACGCGTCCGATCTACGCACGAGATAGTCTTCGCATTTTTTTACGGGCGCGAATCGATCCCTTGGAATGATGATCCCTTTTACCTTGTTGAAATTTCGGATCGCGGAGCCCATCGCGGTTTCGAGTTGAAGGACTTCCTTTCCTTCCACAGTTTTAGGATTTACGATTAACGAAAGTTCGAAGTTTCCTCGGAGAATTCTTTCGCGAAGCGCCACAAGATCGATCCAGAGATTGTTCGTAGAGAACGTTCTAAACTTGCCGAGTCCTTCGAACTCGTGCATGTGATCCTGCGGAACCTGAGCGGTTTCCAACAACTGATAGTTTTCGGGTTTTCCGTTTACGATTCTTCTGTAGATCGCTCCTCCCTTTTTATCCGCGAGGGTTTTCGGAGTCATTTCCATACAGAATTCCAGTTTTTCCTTCAACATATAGGAAAGAATTCCGGGATGAACCGTAGCACCTAAGTTATCTCCGTTGGATACGAACGCGATCTTGTATCCGTGCTCTATCAACGTGTCGAGAAGTCCGGTTTCCAAAAGGGAAATCCAAATATCTCCGTGACCGGGCGGACACCATTCGTCATCGGGGTTTTTGCATACAATCGGTGTTAGGTTCTCTTTCAAAAGACGAGGCACTTTGTGCTGTAAGAAGGACGTTGAGAATTTTTGATTGAACCCGATCCGTTTTAGTTCGGCCTGACTTTCCTTTTGTGTGCTAAAGCTGTCCATCAGGATCAAAGGAACGGAAACGTTATACTTCTTCTGGATGACTTCGGATTGTTTCGCGAAAATTTCCAAAAAGGACATTCCTTCCTTAAGTGGTATGAGGGACTTCGGACCGGAAAGTCCCATCGAGGTTCCGAGTCCGCCGTTGAGTTTGATGACTACGAGATTTTTAAGAATTTCCGGACCTTGAGAATTCTCGGCTTCGATCTTTTCCAAAGTGATCTCGTCCAAAACAGGATCGAGATCGCCGACTTCTTCCCAACGAACCATTCCGGTTTCGCCGTTTCGAACCTGATCCGTTTTTTTCAAAAAATCCTGAATGAAAGTGGAAGACATACCTTCGGAAGACATTTTCTTCGAGATCGATTCTTCCGATTTTGTTTTTATCGAATCCATCGTACCACCGATTTGCTGTTGTATTGTTCGTCGAACTCGGTGAACTCGATCGAGAATTTCTCGGAAGGGTTCGATGGTTCGTAAAAAAGTTTGGCTCTCACTTCTCTTCCTTTGCCGGGAATTTCCTTGGGAGCTTCTTCGCTTTCCATATACAAGGGAAGAAAAACGAGATACGTATAAATGTAAACGGTTCTGTCCGAAGTTTTTTTATAAACCAAAACGCCTTTTCCGGTCAGATCGCGTTTTAGAATTTTCGTATAGGCAACGGGAAATAACTTTCCCCAGGCTTCTTTGAAATTTTTCTCCATACCGGAATGGGTCGGGATATTTGAATAGACAGCCGAAGGCAGGATGAAAAAAATCCAAAGGGAAAGAATCAGCTTCTTTGTTTTCATGAAAGACTCTGACAGTCTTGTCTTTTCACCCCATAACTTCAAGCCATTCTCATGAAAAAAATCGTTTCCGCTCTTAGAACGTCGCTCTATTTCCTTTCGGAAATTTTAGAATTTATCCTTTCCGTAATCTCGTCCCTTTTTCCATCCAGCGTCGATCCGAACCTTTCCCGAGGTGATATTTACATCGTGACCGGTTATCTGTCGGGAACCCTATTCTATTCTAAACTTCGTAAGGCTTTGGAAGCCAAGGGTTATCAGCCGAGAATTTTGAAAGTTCCTTCCCTATTCTTCAATACGAAAAAAGCGGTGGAAGTTCTTGCAAAACAGATGGATCAGATTCCGTCGAAATCGGTTTTACTCGCGCACAACACGGGCGGACTTTTGACCTTACTTCTTCCGGATCGAAGCCGTCAAAAAATTCGCGGACTTGTGACTTTGGGAACTCCGTTTCGAGGAAGTCATTTATTTTCCATTCTTCCCGTAGGCGGTTTGCGATACGGTTCTCCGTATTTGAAAGAACTCTTCAAAACTTTTTTGTTTATGGATCGATTTCATCCTCTTGCACCTTTGAAAGAATTTATTTTTCATCCGGCGTCTTCCTCGGTTTACGGAGAAGAAAGGGATCTTTGGTTCGATATTCCGGGGAACTTCAATCAGGTTCGTAAAGCGGAGAATATTCGGACGATCCTGGAATTTTTAGTGTTTCATTATCCGAGCGACGCCGCAAAAGAATTGGAAAAAGCCGCCGCCTTAGCGGCGTTAAACGCTTCTAAATCGCAGGCAAAACGGACCACAAACACGGCGGCAACTGCGAACGGTAAAAAAGGAATCGGTAAAACGAACGTCGCAAAGAGTAAGACGACGGCTGTAAACTCGGCGAAGGTTCAGTCGAAGAAATCGATTTCCAAAACAAAAACGAAGCCGGTCGCAAAACAAAAGCCGGGCGTTTCAACAAAGAATATTACGAAAAAGAAATCCTCTTCGGTTTCCGCAAAAAGTAAACCGGTTCGTTCCGTCGTATCCGCTAAAAAGAAAAAGAAACGTTAGACGAAATTTGTAAGGTTTAACGATTGGATTTCGGGACCGCGAAACGAGACTGATCGTAAAGATTGTCCGTGGAATCGAAAACGGATTCGGAGGACGCCAGAATTTCTCCGGACTGAAGAGAAACCGCACGAATTTGAAGTAAGAAAGTCTGATCGCTGAACTGAACCGTTCCCAAAATCAGAATATCCACCCCCGATAACTTTCCGATTTCCATATTCTTATCCGAAAGAACGAGCCCCGTCTTTTGAAAACTTTGCTCGTCGATCAATCGGTTGAGTTGGGATTTTTCCACGAGGACTATTTTTCCCGGTTCGGACATCTGCGGTAAAAGTTGAGAAGCGATCGTAACACCCAAAACGGTGGAAGCACCGACTTCGTTTAACAAAGGAAGAATGGCGAGTTTCAAAGCGTTCTTTTTATCCGGGAAGGAATTCTCACGATTGGCCGCGATCTGTTTTTTTAAGCTGGAAGAAACCTCCGCTAAAACCTCGTTCAAAGGTTTGGGAAGATTTCGTTTGGATCCGCGTCCTGCGCTTGCACAATCCGCAAGCAGAATCAAAGATAAGAATATAATAAAAATTGAATGTTTCATTAGAAATATTTCACCAAGGTGACTCGGTTCCCCGTGGAATTGAACTTAACTACGTCGAATGTGGAAAGTGCGAACGCGATTCCTCTGGTTTGTAATGGAGTGGTTTCGTCCGTTTTGGAAAGCGCCTTTCGAACGACTCTCGCGTGATTGAATCCCTTTCCTTCGTCCGTGATTCTATAACCCACTTTCTGCCTGGAAAGAAAATATTCCACGAGAATTTTTTTATCCCTATAATACGGATCGTTTTGTCGAGTAAGAATAAACTGAAAGTAATTTCCGTTCTTTAAAGATCTGGCTTTGTCCTCGTTGGATATGTTGAGGTTACCGTGTTCGATCGCATTGATGAGCATTTCCCGAAGACTGGTGCGGATGGAAAGTGTGATCGTCGGATCGGTGAATCGTACAAGATTGAATGTAAGTCTTTGACTCAGGAGTTCGGCGTTTTGTAGATAGTTGTTCATGGAAAAGACGATTCTTTCCTCGTCCAAAAATCTTCCCATCAGATCCTGATCGGGTTCGAAAGCCCTTCCCAGAATGTCTCGTCCAGATTCGTGTTCCAAAATTTGAAGACGCACCTGAAGTTCCTTCGGTTCTTTTAGATATTTTTGAACGAAGTCCGCTCGGAAATAAACCGGTTTCCCGGTGGAGGATAGTTCCTCCATTCTTTCCATCACATACAATTTTTTGAATGCGTCTTCGAGCCCACCCGTGTTGTACATGAGTTCTAAAAAATTCTTTCCGATCACGTCCTGAGGTTTAAATCCCAAAAACGTGGAAATGGATTTGTTACTTCCCGTGATCGTGCCGTTGGAATCCAGATCGAAAAGAAAGTCCTCTTCCCCTTCGTAAAGATTTTTATATTGAATCGCGGATTGTTCGTGTCTTTGTTTGAGAAGATTCAAAGTTGCGGCTTGGGTTTCCAGGTTCAAGGAAAGTTGTTTGATCCGATCTGCGAGCCCCAACGAAAGAAGAGCGACCTCGATCGCCGAACCGATCTGCAATCCCCACTGCGTGAAAAAATTATCGGGAAAAATTCCGAACGCCTTCATCGCGTATAAAAAACTTCCGAGGATCAAAACGGACCAAGCCGTTAAAAAGAATCTCGCGGGACGATGTCCTTTCCAGACGCATTGAAGACTGTTGACCAAAATCAAAGCGAGAACGATCAACAAAACGAGAATGCTCGAAACCACGCTGAACGTATAACTGAAAAAAGTCAAAGAACCGATACAACCGAACGCGCAAATCGCCATGATCGGATAGTAGAAACGGTTCGTGATCGGAGTGATCTTGGCGGATTCTAAAAACGATTTTCCGAAAAGACAAGCCGCCAAAAACGCGGAGAACATAAAAAACGGAAGGCTCACGTTTCCCCACTGCGGGTTGTTTGGCCACAAAAACTGAAAGGACAATCCGTTTAACGTAAGCTGAAACAGAATATCAAAAAAGATGAATATACTATAGTAAAGATAACTTCTGTCCCTCGTCGTCAGCAAAAGAAACAGATTGTAGATGAACATCACGGTCATGGTTCCGTAATAAAAACCTAACGTGGTATATTCTTTCGCGGTTTGTTCCAAGAACTCGGTTCTGGAATACGCGGACAAGGGAACGATGATCGAACTTTTCGATTCTATACGAACGTAGTAGTCGTTTTTGGATAGAGGTGGTTCGCTCAATTGAAACGGAAAGTTTCGATTCTCCGCAAGACGGGAAGAAAAAGGGAGCTCGTCTCCGGAAACCACCAAGGGTTCGTTCCCGTTTCGAACCGAATAGAATTGTAAGGAATCGATCAAACTGTATGAGAAAAGAAGAACCCAGTTTCGTGTTCCCTTTTCCGGATTGGCGACGGGAATTCTCACCCAAATCGCGGATTCCGAATATCCGAGGCTGTTGTTAAAAAGAGGAATGGATTTTCCGGAACGAAACACTTTTTGAATTTCGGGAAAGGAAAGTTTTCCGGACTTGTCCTCGTAATACGTTAGATACGGTTGAAGATCCCAGTCTTCCATCACAACGTTCGGTTCGAACTCGGAAGAATGTACCCGTGCGGATTCGTTTTGAGAATGGAGAAGGGAAAAAACTCCGGAAAAAGCCAACGTCAAAAAGAAGAAGGCGATTTTTTTCCGGAGTTTTAAAATCACAACAAACCTTTGAGAACGCGGAATAAGTCCGCGGTTACGATAAACGTCCCGATGCTACTTCCGATCTGAGGAAGCATAAACACGAGAAAGATACGGATCACGTTGTTCTTCCAATATCCTTTCCAGTGTTCCGAATCCTGAGCGATTCTTTCGAAATCCTCCACGAGAGGTTTACGAAGCCAAGACTCGCATAACGCGGCGACCCAACCGGGTTTTATGATCGGATTGAAGTTCCCCACCGGAGCCGCCAAAAAGGCGAGAATCACGGATAACGGATGTGCGAGCGAAATGATGGCGCCTAACGCGGCAAGTCCGCCCTTGACGAGAATCCAACGAAGAACGAATTCCTGACCTTGTTGTCTTCCGCCGAAATAAAAAACGGTTAGAATCAAACCCAGAAAAATTCCGGGAACCAGAAGCCCTTTCCAACGATCGAGTGCGGTTTTTTGAGGAAGATGGTCCAGAGGAGCGATGTCCTGTTCATCCTGAATTTGATTTACGATTCCTTGTAAATGACCCGCGCCGACAACCGCGAAAACTTTCTTTCCTTCCTTTGCGGAGTCCCGGATCTTTTGAGCGAGATAAGAATCTCTTTCGTCGATGATTACGTTCTTAATGGACTCATAACGTTTCGGAAGTTGGGAGAATAGATCTTTGAGAACGTCTTCCGATTTCATCTCTTCGATTTTTTCTTCGGAGATGTCCTCTTTTACGAACAAGGAAGTCAACAGAGCCGAAAGTAAAAACATACGATTGAAAAAACCGATGTTCCACCAAGCTCTTTTCAAAGTTGTGGAAACTTCGCGGTCGATCGGAACGATCTTCGCTCCGATTTTTTCCCCTTCGGAAATCGCCATTCTCATCTCGTCGCCGGGACGGATGGAACCCTTGCCGAGTTTTTTCTGAAACGCGGAAAGAATCAGACTCGAAAGAAGAAGATACATTTTTCTTTCTTTAAAAACTTTGAATATATCCAGTTTCTTCCAGTGTTCGTTGTCCTTTACGGACCGCATTCTGGAATTACAAAGTTCGACACAAACCGTGTCCGGTTTTTCTTGCCGGATGATTCTTTGCACCTCGTCGATACTTTTTTGGCTGATATGAGCCGTCCCGAGAATCGTAACGGTCGACTTGCCGAGTTTGATCGTTTCGATCGGTTCCGAGCCGGAAACTTTTTTCTTACGCTCGGGTTTTGTCTTTTCTTTGAGTGATGTTTTTGCCATTCCAAAAGCACTGTATGAACCGAGACCGAGGGAGTAAAATGAAATTCTACCGTTTCGGATCCGAAACTCGGTCCGTGGTAATCGGTTCTTTCGAACGTCTCAAAAAAGTATTGAAGAATTCGAGACGGTCCAATATTGTCTTGTTACTCTTTTATAACTAGAACTAATACCGGGATATCTGGAATCAAATGCTCGCAAAAGGATCGAAAGTAGTCAACGTAGGAATCGCGGACATACAAGCCGCCCAATCTCCGGAGATTTTAAGAACCACTTTGGGTTCCTGCATCGGAGTCGTGTTTTACGCTCCCGAGAAAAAGATAGGAGCGATGGCCCACTTTATGCTCTCCAAGGATCCGGGAGGAAAGGATTCTCAAAAGAATCCGTTCAAATACGCGGAAACGGCCATTCCCTTATTGATCAAAAAGATGAGCGAACTGGGTTGTAGTCCCGGAGATTATTCCGTAAGACTTTTCGGAGGCGCCTCCATGTTCAAAGGCGTTCAATCCAGTTTTTTACAAAACATCGGAGAACAGAATATTCTTACCGCGAGAGCCCTCTTAGAACAAAGTAAAATTCCATTGATCGTAGAAGACGTCGGCGGCAACGACGGAAGGACCATCAGTTTGTATTTGGACGACGGTCGGGTTCTTTTGAAAAAAGGCGGGTTTGAAAAGTACCTCTATAAGGTCAGGTAAGAAAAGATGAAAGAAAAAATAGACCAACTCTTTTTAAACGACGCTCAACTTCCAAGAATTTCATCCGTAGTTACGAAAGTGATGCAGATGGTTCAAAAACAAGACGTGGCGATTCCGGATCTTGCAAAGGAAATTTCGAACGATCCCGGACTTACAACCGAAGTGATCAAACTTTCCAACTCCGCTTATTACCGCGCGGCAAAACCGATCAAAACCGTACAAGAATCCTTGATGACCTTGGGAATCAAAACGGTAAAAGACATCATTCTTTTGACGGCGGCGAGAGGGATCTTAAAAAAAGATCTCAAAGGTTATCAAGTGGACGGCGAGGACAATTGGATTCATTCTTTGACGGTTGCAGAACTTTCCAAAAGAATCTGCGAACAAAAAAAACTCAAAGTAGGATCTGATCTCGCATTCACAGGTGGACTCCTGCACAATATCGGCAAGGTCATTCTCGCGGATTTTTTTCCGGCTGTGATCGTCAATCTTAGGGAAGAATTGAAAGCACATTCCTCTTCTTTCGAGGATCTGGAGCGAAAACATTTCGGTTATTCTCACGAGGAAGCCGGAGCCAAACTATTAGAAAAATGGAATTTTCCAAAAGAATTGGTTCACGTTGCGCAGAATTACAGTCGCCCCGAAGATGAAACCGAGTTTCCGGAATTGGTTTCCGTGATTCATATCTCTCATTCCATTTCCGTTGCGGCCGGAGTGGGAATCGACATCGCCGGTTTGTCGACTCCGATTTCCAATAAAGCTTTGCAGATTTTAGGAATTGCCGATTCTGACTTGCAGATGTATTACACGGTTCTTCCGGAAATACAGAAACATATCCGTGAGTTAATCCAGGCTTGAAAAAAAATTTCGCTTTGATCGGCCCAAGAGGGGTCGGAAAATCCAAGGTTTCTCGCAAACTTTCCAAATTAACGGGCATGCCCGTGGTTTCCACGGACATGATCGCCGTATACGAGATGGGTGGAATTTCAATTCCCGAATTCATCCAGAGAAAGGACGGGGATTGGAGAGCGTTCCGCGATTTAGAATTTAGAATTTTAGAAAAACTAAAATCTTCCCAAGGAATCATTCTCGATTGTGGTGGTGGAATCTTGTTTGATTTGGATTCCAAAGGAAAAGAGATTCTCAGTTCCCGAAAAATCGAACTTTTGAAATCGATCGCAATTGTTTTCGGTTTATCCCGTCCCACCGAGGCTTTGGTGGAAAAAATCCAAAATGACCCTACTCGCCCCCCGCTCAGCGCCGTAACTTCCTACAAAAATATCCTCGAAAGTCGCCTTCCTTCCTACCAAAATGTGTCCGATTTTTATCTAGAAATAGATGATTTGAAGGTCGAAGAGATTTGTTCCAGAATTCTGCAGAAAATTGAATATTGAATTGACACATTTTAGCGATATTTGGTTCCCTTTTTTCAAAGCTTTTAGAAAAAGAATACAAAACCGTATAAAGGCAACTAACGAGCCTCAAAACGGTATTAACAGGGAAGAACGATGTCAGAATTGGAAGTTCCAAAAAAGAACAAAAACTCGATTGAAAGACTCACGAAGATTATCCGCCAGAGAAACTATAAAAAAGCCACGGCTTATACTTACCTAAAATATAATATAGATTTTCTGCATTTTGCGGATAAACCCGCGGAAAAGATCACCTTAAAGGATCTGAACCGCTACATGGATCACTTAAGGAAGAGAAAAGTGTCCTCTTCCACCATTCAAATCAACGTAAGCTCCTTGAAGATGTTCTTCGAAGACGTGATGAAGATGGATTTGTTCCGTGACTTTCAAAGACCGGTCCGCGAATACAACAATCCGAACGCGATCACTTATAAAGAAATGCAGAATATTCTAAAAACTGCATCTATCAACGCGAAACACGAGCTGATGTGCGGCCTTGTATATTTCGGAGGTCTTCGTGTCGGAGAATTGATTTCGCTCAGATGGGCGCATCTCGATTCCAAAAGAAAATCGATTCAGATCAAGTCATCCGCTCTCGCACAATCCAGAACGGTGGAAATTCCGGTAGAACTCGGAGTTCTGATTAAAAAGTATGAAAGAGCGGCTTTGTCCTCGGCGAACTCGTATCTTTTTCCGGGAAAGAGCATGGGATCTCACACCACTTCGAGAAACGTGGAAAGAATCATTTCCGAAATCGGAAGAAGTTCCGGAATCCCGAGCCCGGTGACCGTTTTTACTCTGAGACACAGCAGAGCTTTACATTTGATCGCGGACGGCTCTTCGTTGAATCACGTGAAGGATTTTCTCGGTCACAAAACTCTTGCAAGCACGGAGTCTTACATTCCGGTTAAGAAGAATCTCAGAGCTTCGGTTCGCGAAAAATCAAGACAAGACGCTTTGAAAAACATCCGTAAAAAGTTCAGAACCGGTTAAAAATATATATTAGAAATCTTGAGTGAGTTCCTTCCGCGTCGACTTGATTCTTATCTCTCTTCTTTTTAAAAGAAGAGTTTGAATTCTTTGATGTCTTTCCTTGGTAAGAGGCATTCCTAAAAAAACAAAAGCGCCCAATAGAAAAAAACTGCCCACAACGGGACCGAAAAGAATCGAAAGACGAAAACCGAGTTCCGGGATCTGATCGGCGGATCCTTCCTGATAACCGATACCGCTCAAAAGAATTCCTCCGAAGCCGAGACCGAGCGCTCTCGCAACCTTGGTTGCCATTTTCCAAAGTCCGAAGAACCACCCTTCTCTCTTGTGTCCGGTGATCAGTTCGTCGTAGTCCACGATGTCCGCGACTAAGGAATCAAAGAGCAGGATCGCTCCCGCGAAAAAACCTCCGAACACTGCGACGAACAAGATCGGAACGATTCCTCTTTCCGGAAATAGAGGATAAACGATTACGGTCATCAACCCTAAAAGGAAAACTCCCCAAAACGCGGGCCATTTTTTTCCGAACTTTCCCGCCAAATAAACCCAAAGAAGAATGGAAAGAATCAAACAAAGCACGAACGGAACAAGAATCATCAGGCCGATTTCGGCTTCGGTTAAACGAATTCTATATTTATAATATAAGTTTACGATCGATGAATTGAATGTTCTTCCGAAAGTGGCGATGATAAACGCGCCGATCAAGGGTAGAAAATAACGATTTTTGAATACACTTTTTAAGTCGGAGAATCCGATTCGTTTGTTTTTGCGAGGATCGGTTTTTGTTTCCGGGCTTTTTTTGAAATCGGCGGCCGTGGCGGTTTGATCTCGTCCTTCGGTTGCGAGAAAGGCGATCGCGCAGGTTACGATCAAAATTCCCGCGATCGCGATCGAAGTGTAATTTCTCGTGATCAAAAGCCGTGATACTTCGTCTTGTGTGGGAAACAGAGCCGAAAAAACGGAAGGTAAAATCAAAACGAGAATAAACCCCACGTTGCTAAAAAAGAATCTCCATCCGAAAATACGGGTTCGTTCGCTCGGAACGAATGCCATCTCTCCACCGAGCGCGATATGCGGAACCGCGAGCACCGTCATGGACGTGTTTACGAGAAGATATACGAGCAAAAGAAAGAAAAATTTCTGGGTCTGCGTCTCCAAAGAAGGGGGAGAAAACATTAAGAAAACGGAAAGTCCTAAAAGAATTCCTCCGCTTAGGATATAAGGTCTTCTTTTACCGAAGTTCGTTCTCGTATGATCGGAGATATAACCCATAAGCGGGTCCGAGATCGCGTCCCATAAGACCGCGACCGCAAGTGCGATTCCGGCTAACGAGGCCTTGAGTCCCACCGCCGTTACGAAAAATTCCAAAAGATAAATCTGCGCTAAAACTTCTACCGCGGTGATTCCGATTTCGGCCACCGCGTATCCGGCCATAACTCGTGTGGGGACAGACTGAGAAGTCCGCATCGTAAACTTGGGAAGAATTCTTCCTAAGACTTAACCTTTCGAATAAACGGCTTGTTTTTTCAGACCTTTCTTTCGAAGCATTGGCCCGAGGCTTCCGGTCATAGCGGGAAATAAATTTCCGATCTTTGCGAGAATTCCTCTGCTTCCCGGAATCAAAACCTCGAGAGGTTTTTTCGTAAGAACCTTCCCAAGAACGATTTTGGAAACCTCTTCCACGGTAAGAACCTTATCTCCGGAAAAAGTCATGGAAGCTTGTTCGTAATCTTTTTGAAGATCGAGCATCGGAGTTTTGATCGCATCCGGACAAACCACGGATATGTAAACGTTCTTCTCTTTGAGTTCTTGAGCGATTGCAAGGGAGAATCCTCTGACCGCAAACTTGGAAGTGGAATATAAGGAGATCCCCGAAATCGGAGCGACTCCCGCCAACGAAGCGATGTTTACGATATGACCCGCGCCTCCCGCAACCATTCTTGTTGCGGCTTCTCTCGTTCCATACATCACACCTTTAGCGTTGATGTCCATGTGACGATCGATTTGATTCGCGGGGACCTCGTAGATATAACCGGGTAAAAGATAGCCGGCAACGTTTAGGAGCGCGTCGACTCTTCCCCATTTTTTATACGCGAGATCCATAACTTTTTTCCAATCGGAAGGAGAAGTTACGTCGAGTTTGGAAACAAGAACCCGATCCTTTTCGTTTTTCCAAGGAGCTGAGAATTTTTTAAGTTCCTTCTCGTTGATGTCCGTAATCAAAATCGAATGACCCGCCGCAAAGGCGTCTTCGGCCAATTTTTTTCCAAGACCGCCTGCACATCCAGTGATGAATAAAATCATATTCTTTTTTCCTTATTTAGGTTACGGGAGAACCGAAAGACAATCTTCCGAAGCTGAAAGTCGGAGCCGTTCCCGGAAAAAGCCAATAACTCGTCATTTCCGAAGAAGGCGTAACGTTGTAAAAGTCCGGATTGCGCGAGGAAATTCCCGCCATTTCCTTTTCCTGAACCATGGAAATGTATTGTTCCAATCCGATCTCGAGAGTGTTTCCGTTTAGGATCACTTCCATTCCGGTCGCTTTTGCGTATTTCTTAACGCCCGGGATGCGCGATTTTAAAGGAGAATAACTGTCCGCGCTCACTCCATTCTCACTCGAAACGAAAATCCCTTCGGGTGTATGAGCCACAAGAGAATGATTGCCCGCGGTATGTCCCGGCGTGCGGATGAGCGCAACCCCTTGTCCAAGTTCGACGTCGCCGTCGAGAACAATGATACGATTGCTCGCAACACCTCCGGTTCCGTTCGGACAATACCAATCCGATTGTGGAGGAAGAAGTCCTTGTACGGAATCCCATTCCTGTCTCATCACCAAAAGTTTTGCGTTTGGGAAATATCCTTTTTCACCGTTGGCGCCCAACCACTTGCGAATGTCCTGTGTATGAAGATGATCGTATGAAATGTAATCCACTTTCTCGGGAGAAATTCCCGCGTCTTGCAGACATTCTTCCACGGTGTTTAAGATCGGTGCGATGATCTTTTTACCGATGGATTGAAGCGGTCCGAAACTTTCGGAGAGTCTTTTGAAAAAAGGAGTTTCCGCGTTTCCGTCGAGATCCGAAGGGGAAAACAAAAGTGTTTTGATTCCTTCGGAGGTTCTATACTGAACGATAAAAAGCCGGTTCAGTATGTGCATGTATGGAGTCGGAAGGCTGTATGCGTTTAAGAGCGCATAACGTGTAGGATACGGAACTCGTACCAGATCGTACGACCTGTAAAAGACCACCTGGGAACCGGATAACATCTTCTCCCGAAATTTGCGAGCACGACGACGAACGTCTTCCAGACGGTCCACGGGATGTGGTAGATCCCTCGAACCTAAAAAATCGTGAATCGGTTTCAGCGAAGAATCCTTTTTTGTTTTGGAAGTGGAAGCGGTTTTAGTTGCGGAAGCTTTTGCCATCTCTTTTGGTTCCCTCGGATATGTGTTCGTATCCTACTGTTTTATTTTTTGAAAGTCAATTCAATCGTTCCAACGAAACGATCAGAAAGGTTTGTAGAGAACGATGTACGAAACTACAACACCTAAAAGAGGAAAGCCGAACCAGAAGACCTTTCCCAGGCTCGGTTTTTTGTAAACCGCCGTTAAAAGCCCGCCGTATGCGAGCCAGATTGCAAATTTTGCGATTACCCAACCCGGCCAAGGCCAAAGGATTCCAAGTCTCGCGAGCATTCCGAATCCGCCTAACAGGATTAAGAAGAGACCGATCCCGTGTGTGATCGCCACGATTTTTCGATTGGAGAATTCTCGGCCGCCTCCGTTGAGAACGTGAAGAGTCACACCGCCGAGCGCGGTGAAAAGAAGAAGGATTCCGAAAATATGGACCATTTTATATACTGTGTAAGAAATCATAAACCAGCGTTTCCTTTTTGAAAGTCGTTGTTTTCAATTTTAAATCGAGAGCCGCCGCGCTTGCGCGGCGGTCGCAGAGTCGGAGATCCGCTCGCGGCAATCCAATCTTTCGGGGAGAATGGACTTTGGCAACGATTGTTTGGAAAGAATAGTTTACTTTTCGAGAAGATGTTGAACTCCGATCCAGTTTCCGGTCGGAGGAGAAGCGATGTATTCCTGACAACGTTTCCGATACAAAATCGAAACGATGTCTTCCGGAAAAACCTTGAGCGCTTGTTCAAAATTGATGAGAGCTTCTTGAAAATCCGCGACTTTGTAAAGAATGATTCCTCTCGTAATCAAAGGAAGAGTTGTGTCCTTGAGTTTGCGGATATGAGGCGCGTCCGCTTCGTATACTTCATAGATGATGATCGGATCGGTTTTCCCTTTGACCACAACGGAATCGATTTCGCGGATCGCAAGACCGTCCGCGATCGTCATCGAAGAAAGAGTATTCTTCGTAATGAGAATATCGGCTCGGTAAAGGTTCGTTAAACTTTCCAAACGAGAAGCCACGTTAACCGTATCACCGATCACGGTCGTATCGAGTCTGGAACGACTTCCCACGGTTCCGAGCATCAGATTTCCCGTGTTGATCCCGATTCCAATTTTTAAACCTCTAAAGTGAGAATCTTTTGCTTCCGCGTTGATCGCCTGCACTTTCTTTTTCATCTCGATCGCCGCAAGAATCGCCTTGTCCGCCGAAGTTTTACCGTGAAGGTTCGGGTTCATCGCTTCACCTTCTCCGGAGAAAAGAGCGAGAATTCCGTCTCCCATAAACTTATCCACAAAACCTTCGTGTCTTTGAATCACGGGTTCCATACTCGCAAGATAGTCGTTGATAAAACGAAAGTTTTCTTCCGGCGTCATCTGTTCCGAAATCGTAGTAAACGAACGAATATCCGTAAACAAAACGCTCATTTCTTTGAGAACGGAATCTCCCAGATTCACTTCCACAGCGGAATCTTTTCCGAGAACGTTTAAGAATTGAACCGGAACAAAACGGAAGAACGCATTCTTCTGTCTTGCGAGTTCGAGTTTTTGTTGACTGAGTTCGATGTTTAAGTCTTCGGATTGACGATACAAAGAGATAAAACGGTTCGCGAGAATGGTGGTTAACGCGACTACGAACAAGAAATACGCAAACTGAGTAAAACGAATTCCCGATTGAAAGAAAACGGAATCGATCACGTCGTAAACCGCGATAAACACAACCGTGAACATGCTCGTCGCCAAAAGAATCGCGTCCTTCTTTCTTAGATAAACCGCCTTGCTCATAAAATACAAAAGATACAAAAGCGTGGGAAGAATGGAAATCTGCCAAAGTCGAAGGCTTGTCATCGTATAACGAAACGGTTCGACAAGAGTTACCGCCGCGATGATCAGGTTTAAGACGAGAATTCCGAAAAGAACTTTTGAGAACTTGGCTCTTCCGTAAAAATAATCCTGCATAAACAGAAGAAACAAGGGAGATAAAAGCGAAACGGTGGCGTATTCGATTCTTGTAATCCAGGTCGTATCGTGAATCACGTCGAACGCGATGTTCGATCTGGAAAGGGAATAAAGCGCCATAAAAACGCTGAAAATTCCGAAGTAAAGATTGTATCGATCCTCTCTTCGTTTTGCGTAAATCAAAAGATGATAAAGACCGAAGAATACGTAAATCGTATTCAAGCAAAGGTTGACTAACGTGGAAATTTCGCCGGAAAGTTTTTGTTCGGTTGTGATGGAATAATCCCCGTCGATATAAAAACCAAGATCCACGTTTTTAGAAAGCGCCGAAGCCGGAACGTCTCCGATCAAACGAAAGGTCAGAAGATTCTCACCCGGTTTTAAAAGACTTGAATCGACCGGAAGACGAAAACTACGGATCGTCCTTCGCAAAAGCATATCTTTTCCCGAAGAATCCAGATGAACTTCCCGATCGAGAGAATGTCCGTTCAGAAAAATCTCCCAGTTTTCGCCGATGGATTCTAGATATAAAAAGATGGGTTTGTAGATTTTGGTTTTGGAAAGATCCTCTCGGATTTGAAACCGTGTTTGAAGCGTGTATTCTTTCAAACCGACTCCGACGGGGGTTTCGAAAATTTCATTTAAGACGATCGGAAAGTTCGAGATTTTTTTTACGTTCGAAAGGGAAGAATCGATTCCGTTCGGATATTCTTTTTTGAAATCGTCGACCGCGATCCAAGTTCCTTTTCTTAAATCTATGGGTTTCCAAGATTCTTCGTTTTCAGAAAAAATCAAAGTTGGAATGAATGCGCAAAGGAAGAATAGGATCGTTTTCAAAGTCAGTGTTTTCCGTTTGAGGAGAATGTCGTTCTCAGAAGAGAAGTATATGGATTAGAAGTTTAGATTGTCTAATTTTCAACATTTTTATTCGAATCCGCTCCAAATCTTTTATTTCGTATCGAAAAGCGGTTGCATCACAGTCGAATTCTATATTTTTACTTACGGAGGAAATTTGAATGTCAGATTCGATGTTAGGAACAAATCTTCCCGCACTCAGTTTGGAAAGTACGGAAGGAAAGAGTGTAAAACTTCCGGAAGATATCGCGGGTTCTTGGACCCTTCTTTATTTTTATCCGAAAGACGATACCCCGGGTTGTACAAAACAAGCCTGCAGTTATCGGGATAATATTGGAGAATTCAAAAAAATCGGAGCCAAGGTCTACGGCGTGAGTTTGGACGACTTGGGTTCTCATGGAAATTTTATCGAAAAGTATTCCCTGAACTTTCCTCTTTTATCGGATCCCGATCATAAACTCAGCGAAGCGTTGGGAGTGTACGGAGATCAGGAATGGAGAGGAAAAGTTTATAAAGGACTTTCTCGGGATTCTTTTTTGATTTCTCCGGATGGAAAGGTTCAAAAGGTTTGGAGAAAAGTTGACCCTACTACAACCGTGGAAGAAACTCTCCAAGAGATTTCAAAAGTCAGCGGTAAATGATTGTCTAAACTTAAATTTTTAGTTCAGGAATACCAACTTACGGGACACTATCTTCAAGTAGAATTGGAGGTAGAGTCCGTCAAAAAAGAAACCGTTCTTTCTCTTCCCGTTTGGTCGCCGGGTTCCTATATGGTTCGGGATTATTCCAGACATGTTCATAAGATCGAGGCCTTTGCTTTAGGGAAGAATGGAAAGAGTTTGGAAGTTGTTCCAATCGGTCTCGATTCTTGGAGCGTTCAATCCGAGGGAGAATCCTTTCGCATACGTTATGTGGTATACGGTTACGATTATTCGGTTCGTTCCAATTACTTTACGACGGAATTCTGTCTTTTACATCCGCCGGCTTTGTTTTTATATCCCCGAGACGAGGAAGTTTCGGAAATTACATTAGAAATATCGAATACTCTCCCCTTTGAATTTTGTCATACCGGTTTGCACGGTAAGGGCAAAAAAAGATCTTCGATCAATTTGGATGAATTTTTGGATGCACCGATTCTTTTATCGAACCGCACGTCGATTCCGTTTCGTTCCGGAGAATGCGACCACGAAATCGTTCTCGAGGGAGAATTGTCCAAGTCCGTTCAAAAAACTTTGATCGCGGATCTTCAAAAAATTACTGGTGAACAGATCCGCGCGTTCGGCGGATCGCCGAACGCGCGTTACTTGTTTGTTCTGATTTTGTCGGAAGGAGCTTACGGAGGATTGGAACATCTCAATTCTTCCGTAAACATGTATGATCCGTTGAAGGCTCTTTCCAAAGACGGTTATTTAAAACTTTTGGAGCTTTTGTCTCACGAATACTTTCATCTTTGGAACGTAAAAAGAATTCGTCCCATCGCACTCGGACCTTTCGATTATCAAAAGCCGAGTCTTACGAAAGAATTGTGGATCGCGGAAGGAATCACTTCGTTTTACGACGCTTATTTTTTACTGAGAACCAAACATCTGGGCGCGGAATCCTATCTTGCAAAGGTAATGGAAGATCTGCAAAGTTTGGAAAAGTCGGAAGGAGAATCCTGGATGAGCTTAGAGGATTCTTCCTTTACCGCTTGGACAAAATTTTACAATCGCCCGAACGATCCGAACGCGAGCAACACGGGAGTTTCGTATTACGTAAAGGGCGGGATTTTGGCTCTTGCTATGGATCTTTATCTTTTATCTGAAACTTCCGGAAAATTTTCTTTGTTGGATGTGATGAACGAAGTTTATCAGATTTTTTTTGTCGGGAAAAAACGGGGTTTTACGAAAATCGAATTCTTTGAAGCGGCGAAAAAGAAAACAGGCGTCGATCTCAAGTTGGAGTTCGGGGATTATTTGGATAAACCGGTCGCGATTCCGATCGAAAGATATTTCCACAAAATCGGTGTTAAACGATCTGATTCCGCTCCGAGCATTGAACTTGGGTTTAGTACGAGAGAGGAAAGAGGAAATCTGATTCTCAGCAAGGTGGATTGGAAAGTTTTGGATCCTTCCGTGGATTTGAGTCAAGGCGACGAATGGATTGCGTTGAATGGAACCAGAATTCATTCAGGAAATCGTAAGGATCTTTTGAAACAATTTAAAGCCGGTGATAGGGTGGATCTTTTGATTGCGCGCAGAGGTAAGATTCTGAAACGAAAGTTGAAACTTTCCAAACGGTTTCAATCGAGTCAGTTTAAGTTCGAGGAACATCCGTCGGATGATCAGGTTCGTTTGCGGAATTTATTCTTCGGTCTTGGTTGAATTTGAAAATTGGATCCAACCGGCTTTGTTGTTTGCGATTTTGTTTTTGAATGTAGGAATTTTGTCGTGTTCTCACTTCTTTTCAGGACGGATACCAATCTCTGTAGTCCAATGTGAGAAAAATTCCGTTCGGTTCGCATTGTAGCCGTCTTGTGATGCTGTTGTTGATTAAATCGAGGTCGAGAATATATTTGTACTTTCGGTGGAACGTAGGAACTCCCGCATTCATAACATCCACGATAGAATTCGCGACTTCTAACTCCTCCAACGACAAAAGAAAATTAAAAAGATAACAACGAGACACCCCATGCACTTGCGCAAGAGTTCCTAAAAAAGTCCAACTACCGGTGCTAAGCCGAACATTGATTCTTTTCATCGTTTCTTTTCCGAAACTAGGTTGATACAAAGTGGTTCTCGCGTTCCTCCCTAATCTTGGAAGAGCTGTGAGATACTTACCATAACGACGCAACAAATAAGGAATTTTCTTGGGAAGTTTCCGCGCAACCTCCGGACTATAACGAATCCAAGTCGTTTCAGGAATCAGAAGAGTTGCAGTAATCGTAATTCTTTGCTGAAGCGGAGATTCAATTTCTTGATCAGAATCTAAAATCAGATAACCCATACAGGATACGGTTCTTAAACAAGATCAAACGTATCGATTTTCAAAATAAAAACGTGTTCAAAAAACCGAAAAAGGTATTTTCTTTTTCCGACAACTGACCACAAAGAAGGTCGTTCCACAATGTTTGCTAAAAAAAAATTAGAATTTTAAAAGACGCAAATCGCAATCAAATCGCGGTGATTCCACCGTCGACAGTCCAATTGGCTCCGTTGATATAGGAAGATTCTTCTTTTAACAAAAACGAAACGACTCGTGCGATCTCCGAAGGCGACGCAATCTTACGGGAGGGAGTCATCGCAAGAATCTTATTTCGATGATCGGAAACCTGATCCTCCTGAATGCCCATCGAAGTTTCCATATAACCCGGGCTGACCGCGTTAGACGTAATCCCAAAGCCACCCCATTCATCGGCGAGAGAGCGAACAAAACCGATCAACGCGTGTTTCGAGGAAGAATATGCGACCGAATTCGCGGCTCCGATCAAAGATAAGGAAGACGCGATGAACACCATTCTCCCTAATTGCAATTTTTGGAATATAAGCAAGAGCATTTTGGAAATTCGAAACGCCGATCGAATATTGATCGAAAAAATTCGATCCCATTCTTCCAAGTCAACTTCGGTAATCGAGTGATACGGACCTCCGTAACCAGCACAATGAATGAAACCGTAAGGAACCCAACCTTCGGCGGCACCCAAATTCTCCCATTTCAATAAGGAAGAAGAAAGATCCTCATCGTTCGTCAAATCCGTTTGGAGAAAGAATTCTCCGGAAAGAATTTTTTTCGGAGCCTGAACGTCGAGATTCACGACGGAGTAACCTTCTGCCACAAGAGATTCCACGATGGCACGACCGAGTCCCCCGCTTCCTCCCGTGAGAATCACATTCTTCTTTCCGATCGTTTCCTGATTTTTCGAAGACACTCTATAACCTCTTTGTAACCTTCCGTTCCGTATTTCTGGATGACAGAGGGACACACAAGAATTCTTTTGTTTCTCATGGAAAAACTTTTAGAAAGAGTCAATCATATCCTCGAAGCCCTCCCCTATATCACGAAGTATTCGGGCAAGACGGTTGTGATCAAATACGGCGGGGCCGCAATGGCAAAGGCCGATCTAAAAGAATCCTTCGCAAAAGATATCGTTCTTTTAAAATACGTGGGAATCAATCCCGTGATCGTTCATGGAGGCGGACCCGAAATCAATCGCCTCTTGGACAGTTTAAAAATTCCAACAGAGTTCGTTCACGGACATAGAGTTACGAACGCTCAAACCATGGACGTAGTCGAAATGGTTCTTACCGGAAAGGTAAACAAACAAATCGTGTCCATGATCAATTCTCAGGGAGGAAAGGCCGTAGGAATTTCCGGCAAGGACGGAAACCTAGCAAAGGCGGTAAAAACTCCGATCGAGATCGAACTCGAAGGAAAAGAAAAACAACTGTTTGACGTAGGCCTCGTCGGAAAGATCGAATCCGTAAATCCGGAAATTCTTCACAACCTCCAGAAAGAAGGATTCATACCGGTCATATCTCCCGTCGCGGAATCGGCGGAAGGAGACAGCCTCAACATCAACGCGGATACGTTCGCCGGTGAAATCGCGGGCGCGCTCAAAGCCGAGAAATTGATTCTTCTTACGGACACGGAAGGAATTCTCATCGACGGAAAACTCGCTACGGGTCTCAACCGAGGCAAGGTAAAGGATTATATTCGAAAGGGAGAAATTTCAGGCGGAATGATTCCGAAAGTGGAATGTTGTCTTACTGCGATCGATCAGGGAGTGAGAAGAACCCATATCATCGACGGAAGAGTTCCACATTCCATTCTCATCGAGATTTTTACGGATCAAGGTATTGGTTCTTTAATCGAATAATTTTTTGCAAATTTTCGATTCTTCAATTGTTATCGAAACTCCTTGACAGGGAACACTTTCTTGTGTCCAATGATTGAATTCTTCTTTTAAACGGTCCGTTAACCCCCTTTATGAGTGAAAGGCAACTATCCTTATCCCTAATTTCAGATATTACGGCGAGAATCAACTCGACCGACGACCTGGAAGAACTTCTCGGTATCATCATTGAAACAACGAAAGACGTTCTCAACACGGAAGGTTGTTCCCTTTTGTTGTACGATCGGGACGAAGACTGTCTCGTATTCAACGTAGCCAAGGGAACCAAGGGAGAATCCTTAACGGAACTGAAAGTTCCCCGAGGAAAAGGAATCGCCGGAATGGTTCTAGAAACTCTGGAACCCGTAATCGTAAACGA
The DNA here is from genome assembly GCF_002811925.1 of Leptospira barantonii. Taxonomy (NCBI): domain Bacteria; kingdom Pseudomonadati; phylum Spirochaetota; class Leptospiria; order Leptospirales; family Leptospiraceae; genus Leptospira; species Leptospira barantonii. Next base: position 216,896 of record NZ_NPDS01000004.1, on the reverse strand, counting down.
CGCGGCGAACGATCCGCGCATTTATAGAAACATCGACGAAACGGTGGGCTTTGTTACGAACAACCTGATCTGCGTTCCGATGAGTACTCAAGGTGAAATCCAAGGAGTTCTCGAAGCGGTCAATTCTTTGGGAAGAAACGAGTTCACGAACAAGGACATTAAGGTTCTTCAATATCTTTCCGATCTCGCCGCGATCGCGATTCGAAATCGAAGACTGATTCTGGATTTGAAAAGCCGCGCCAACGAGCTGGATTGTTTGTTTCAACTCAGCCAGGCGATTTCGAACATCGCCGAGATGGATCAGTTCTTAAATCTCACCGTACATTCCATTTCGGAAGTGATGGGAGCGGAACGTGTTTCCTTGATCTTTTTCAACTTAAAAAGCGGTAAATACGAACTCAAAAAAAGCATCGGCTTTAGTCTTGAAGACGAAGAACATTTCATCAACGAGAAAGAAGGTGTGATCAAAAAAATCATCGAAACCGGCGCGCCCTTGCTCGTTCAAAACAATTCGAACAACATGGAAGAATGGGTTCGTCCCGAAAGATACAAAACGAAATCCTTCATCTCGGTTCCGATCCGTCAGGACGGAAAGATCATCGGGATTCTCAATTCCGCGGATAAAAAATCCGGGGATAGTTTTAACAACGCGGATCAAAACGTTCTCAGCACGATCTCGAATCAGATCGCCGAAGCGTACAATTCTCTTCTTTCCAAGGATCAAAAGGAAAAACTCAATTCGATCCGAAGAGATATGCAGATCGCTTCTCAGATTCAGGTGAATTCTTTACCGAACATTCCGAAAAAGATTCAAGGCCTCGAACTCGAAACGAGTTATATCGCTTCGAAAGAAATCGGCGGCGATTTTTACGATCTGATCTATCATAACCCCGACGAAGTGAGCGTTCTCATTGCGGACGTTTCCGGTAAAGGAATCGCCGCCGCGCTTTTTATGGAATTTTCCAAGACGATCATCGCCGGCGAGGTTTCTCGGAATTCTTCGACTAGCATCAGTTTGATGAGTGCGAACCGAATCATCCAGGAAAAATCCGGTTACTTTATGTTTGTCACCGTGATGCTCGCGAGAATCAACATGGCAAAACGTAGAATTCGTTTTTCAAGCGCGGGTCACAACGAACAACTTCTTTATAAGGCCAAAGAAAAAAAGGTGGTGAGTCTTTCCGGAAAAGGAATGCCTCTCGGGATTAAGGAATCCGAAATCGACGAACACGAAATTGATTATTCTCCCGGCGATCTTTTGATCCTTTATACGGACGGGGTCAGCGAAGCGATGAACGAATCGAACGAGATGTATGGACTTGAAAATCTTACAAGACTCATCGAACGAAACGGAGAAATGCCTCTCAGCGCCTTAAAAGAATTGATCATCGATACGACCGATGCATTCCGAGGTGAAGCCGATCCTCACGACGACTACACCCTCTTTATGGTTCGTCTTCCTTAAAAAAGTTTTTACTCTTCAAACGGAACGGATTTGCGTTTTCGATACATTGTGCGATTCCGTGTGATACGATAGAGTTCGATTTTCCCTTTCTTTAAAAAACGGTAAGAGTTTGCGAACGCTTCCGAGTAACATTCCGATAAAATCGAATGCATTGATAAAGAGGATGTGAGCAATCACGACGATTCTCTGCGCAAAATTTACTTTCGGCATGTCCTGTCTGTCGATGGAAAAGACACTTGCAAAAAATCGAATACTCAAGATCAGAATCGGCAAAACGGGACCGCAGTTTTTCAACCATAACAAAGATTTCGGCAGATAGGCCTTTGCCAAAAACGGAGTCAAACCCACCGTGTCTTGTCCTCGAAAAATTCTCAATTGAATCAATTCCAAAAAAGAATCGGGAAATTTATGAATGGTTTTTGCCTTCGATACAAAATGAATCGGAACGCCATCCTTCAAAAGTTTTAAACCCAAAGCCTGACATTGTCCCCGATACTGACCTTCGATCGGAACGAAATGATAACGATCGAATAATTCTCTTCGAAACGCGATGTTGTTCGCGTAAAAATTTTTCGTTTTCGTCGGATTCAAGACACTGCCGAAATACATAAAGTCGATCGTCGTTGCGGCGATTCCAAAAAGAGAATGATCGTATGTAGTTCTTCCCGAAACGACCTGCGCTGATTGTGTTTCAAAAGGCAGAAGAATTTTCTCCAACCACTCGTTTACCGGAACACAATCGGAATCCGCAAAGACTACGATTGCGGCCGTACTCGCCTGAAACCCCAATTCCTTGGCCTGATAATAATTGTCGAGCGGAGAGATCTGTAAGAATTTTAGATTTTTGAGTTCCGTTGTGCGAATCACCTTCGCTTTTTCCGTTTCGGAAATTCCATCGTGGGTTACGATGATTTCCTTTAAAGTTTTTATATCCAGGGTTTGATTTTTGTAATGAAGGAATAAACGCGTTAAACCGTGCAAAATTTTCTCTCGGTCTTCCGAGCCACCTCGTAAATTATTCGTTTCTAATATCAATGCAACGTCTTTCATCGTTTTACCTCGTGTTCTAAAAAATAACGAATTGTGGATGTCCACAAGTCACTTGAGTTTTTCAAATTCGGAAAAGTGTTCGAGTTCTGATTTCTTTTTTGAGTTAAAAGAATTCTAATATTCTGAATCAGCAAAGGATACAGATCGGTTTGGTTGGAAACGTCGATGGAAGTAAACAGTTTAGAATCTATCTTTTTTAAAACTTCCAGATTTTTCTCCTGCTCCGGCTGATCCGTCGATAAAGCAAGATAAGGAACCCTGTGATAGAGAACCTGCGCCAGAAGATTCATTCCGGGAGCGGAGATTACGAGTTTTGATTCTGAGAGAATCTTTGAAAAATTCGTATCGTAACTTCTCCAATTTTTTCTATGTGCGTATTGTTCTCCGATTGCGACATACGGAATTTTCAAATCGTCCAAGGCCTCTTCGAGCGACTCGGCCAAATACGAATCCGAAAAATAAGGATTCAAATAAACGAGAGCCGTGTTTTTACTTTTTTTTCGAGGAGTAAAATGAACGAGCGGCGGTAAATAAATTTCATCGGCTTTACGTTCTTGTTGGATCAGAGAATGGACGATATTTCCTTTGGATTGATTTTTTAACTTTCGAACCGTATCTCTGAAAAAAATTGCAAAGAACCTCGGAGCGATTCCGAAAAAATAATTCTCGATCGTAAGCCAAAGATTTTCCCCGTATACATGTATGATATCGACGGTAAAAAACTTAGACGCAAAGATCGGAACCGGATGTAGATCGTTCAAAATCAAATCGAACTCTTTGGAAATTTTCTTCAGAAATAAAAGATCTCTCACTGCATTTCCGAATAATAAGTAGAATGCCATTTTAAAAACGGTGAGAATTCGAATTAGGTTTTGTCTGGAATCATAATACAATCGATAGTTGCCCGGAAGAACAGCAGATGTAGTTCCCAAAGCCTCCAGAAATTTTTTTCCGTCCGCGTTGGTAGTTACGATGGAAACGTGAATTTCGGAAGTTCTCAAAACCGTCCACGCCAAGTGAGCACGAAATAGATGCCCTCTTGCGTCTGCGTTTGCGATCCAAAGAACTTTTTTCATCGCTACTAATGTTTTCTCACAAACAAAAAACGAATCGGCAAAATAGATAACACAAACATTGCGATTGCGGAAATCAATCCTCCTTTGTGATCCAGAGCCAGAGCTTCTTTTCTGAGTTTTACGTAGTCGCGGAACTCTGAAGGTTTGACAAGTCTGCGTAAGAATTTTAGAAATCCGCGAACATGTCTTTTCTCGTCGCGGATGATCGTCCTTAACAAAGAACCGGTTGGCGATTCACCGTCGATTCGTTTTAAAACTTTTAGATGTCTTTTGAAAATTCGAACGCCCATGTTTTCCAAGGTCAAAGCGACGACTAACGCGGGCACGACCGCGCCAGATGTAAATCGGTTTTCGAATTTCAAAATGAGAGAATGAAACGTTTCAATCTTTCGATTCGAAAATAAATACAACGGAATTTCAAGGTTCGACGGAGAGATATGTTGAATCCTCGTTTCGAAAATTCTTACGTGACCCGCTTCTTCTTTTTCATGAATTCTCAGTTCCTTACAAAGCCATTCGGGAGCGTTTTTCAGAATTTCGTCCAAAGAAAAAGATCCGTTGGATGCCGCCAATTCCTCCGCTCGCAAATAATGTTTTAAGATGAGAATTTCTCCCCATTTGCTTTTCTGTAAATTTGCAAGCGCCGCACTTTTGATTCGATCGACCAAAAAACATTTGAACTCGAACCAGATTCTGGAACTTCCGATTCGTTTCTGAACCGGAGGATGCGATTCGGGAAGAAGAATGGAAATTGACTCGTTCATGGACGTAAGGAAGATTCCAATTTTTCTAAGAAAATCGATCCAGTAAACGTGCCGGTGAAAAACGATTTCACCACGTTCTGATAGTTTTTGAGTTCGATCCGACCTTGCGGCCAGATCAAAACTCCGTTTGATCCCGATTTTTTAAAGACCAAACTTTCCCGTTTCGGAAGACCGTTTGTCCGGATATACTGAACCAAACTCGGATCGTCGATTCCAATCAGTGAAAGTTCCGTGATCAATACGGTTTTTGGGAAGAATGATGTAAGCGATTGCAGTTGAATTTCCCAATCGGTTTCGTTTAACGTGGATATTACGTCTTTTTTAGGCGCGGTGTCGCCGCCTGTGATCGTAAATTTACAATTCGTAATATTCTTGGATAACTTCCCCTTCCCGACTTGAATCGTAATATCGGATATTACCTTTCGATCGGTTTCCGAAGTTTTGGAAGCGCTTGTGTTTTCCAGATTGTCGACGACTTGAACCAATTCTTTTAGAAACTTGCTTGTTAAAGTCGGTGACAATACGGAGTTGCTCGAATCCTCTTTGGAAATTAAAATCGAACTTTTTTCTCCTTCGCGTAATTTGATTTCGAAATTCTCCATTTCCGCGGTCTTACATTTCTTTCGGCTCGTGAAGTGAGCGTGAATTTGAGGATTCAACTTCTTTCCTTTCTTTTCGATTTTATAATGGATGTTGATTCTTTTTTTTCCTTCATCGGTTTCGCAGGTTCCCGGTACAAGAAGATCGAAGAATAAAGTTTCTTCTTCGTAACTCTGAGAGTTTTGAAGTTCGATGGAATATTCGTTCACTTCGACTTTTGTATAGTCGTCAAACAAACTGAGTCGGACACAGGAATTTTCTTTTCCTATAAATCCATAGTTACCCAACGCACATGGGAACTGACTTTTTATAGAATAGAATCCTTTTTTCTCAAAGGAAGTCTGAGCAATCAACGAAAACGATGTCGTTAAGAATATTAAGAATATAGTATATAGAATTTTCATGTGGATCTCCTTTCCTTCGAACAACGGGTTCAAAGTCCGATCCGGGTTACTAAAAAGAAAAGAATTAGGCAATTCTTTTTTATGCGTTGTATTTTTTTAAAACGAGAATCGAAAGGCGATCGGAAAGAATTAGACGGTCACGTCTTTTAACACTTTGCCATATCCTGAATACAAATTCTCCGAAGGCAATTCTCCGCGGGAAAATAAGATATCATGCGCTTCTTTTAGACGATAGAATGGAACGCGGGCATATTGATGATGTTCTATGTGATAATGAATGTTATGTGGTCCGCAAAAGAAAGTCTGCCAGTTGGATCGAACAATGGACCTTGCGTTCAGGGTTTGATCCTTGTTCGGTGGATAACCTGCGTGTTCCGTAATTGCGCGGATTCTTGCAAATACTTGTAATATCGTAAGAGAAGGAAGAATCCAAAGACCGAAATAAAGTCCCATATGTCCGTAAAACGTCAGAACCCCGAGCAGGACACAATGAAAACTGAATATTGAAACCGCGACGAATAGTTTCGTTTTCAACGAAAGATTCTTCCTTAGGAGAAGATTCTTATGTTTTCCGCTTAAAAATTCGTAAACACTCGCAAAGTAAGAAATGCTCGTCAGATCTTTGAACAATCTCCAAGCCAATTCTTTTTTGGAAACCGGATAGTCGTTGATTTTAAAAATGACAGCGACCGGATCGTCGTGGACCATCGGAGCTTGATGATGTTTCAGATGTCCCGTTCTGTAATCATACAAGGAAACCGTCAAGGGCCCTGCCGTAAAGATCTGACCGATACGATCGTTCCAATTTCGATTTCGAATTAGAATTCCATGCGCGCTTTCATGCATCAATACCGCTAAAGCAAGTTGCGTTCGTGCAATTAAGACTGCTGAAATCGCATAAACAAAAAACGATTCAAAATAAGCGGAAGCGGCAAAACAAAATCCGATCAATGCCCAATCGAGCACCAAAGCCGTCAGCGATTTCATAGAATCGATCTTTGTTAAATGCGGAGGCAAACCGTTTTTCATTTTGCTTCCAGATGCGCCGGTTGTCCCGTCGAAGCCAAAAGCGATCTCCACAAAGTACTCCGATCGGGTTGTAACACCTTTCTTTCTTGAATGGCAACCGAAATCGGAAGATGTGTAAACACGTTGTTCCACATTCCTACGACCATATCGGTTTTACCCGCCATTGCCGCGTGGACCGCATTCTGAGCCAAAAATCCGCAGAACACGGAATCTTCCGCGTTAGCCGGAATCGATCTGATCGTATAACTCGGATCGATGTATTTGATGTTTACGGGGATGTTTTCCTTTTTAAAAAATTCTCCCATCGTGTTCTTTAAAAATATGCCGATGTCCCCCAGTTTCAGATTTCCGGAAGCATCCCGTTCTTCGGTCACGTCAAAAAATTTTTGACCGGCTCCTTCCGCGACGATGATGACCGCGTGTTTCTTTTTCTCGATGCGTTTTTTTAAGTCGTCCAAAAATGCTCCGTTCCCGTTTAGATCGAAGTTCACTTCCGGGATTAGACAATAATTTACGTTTCTGGAAGCGAGCGCGGCGTTGACCGCGATAAAACCGGAATGACGACCCATCAACTTGACGAGACCGATTCCGTTAGGCGCTCCTTTGGCTTCTACGTGTGCGCATTCCACGGCTTCCATCGCTTTGGAAAACGCGGTCGAAAAACCGAACGTTTTTTGGACATAGTTGATATCGTTGTCTATGGTTTTGGGAATTCCGATTACGGAAATTTCTTCTTTCCTTTTGGCGATTTCGTCCACGATTTCACGCGCGCCGCGTAACGTGCCGTCGCCTCCGATACAAAAAAGCATCTTCACACCGTAAAGACTCAGATAATCCACCATCTCGACCGCGGATTGATTTCCTCGGGAAGAAGCGAGCATGGAACCGCCTTCTTCCACGATATGCGCCACCTTCTCCGGAGTGAGTTCGATCGGTTTATGAGAATATTTTTTGACAAGACCTTGATAGCCGTATGGAAACCCGAGAATTCTCGAAACCCCGTAACGATAGTAGAGTTCCATCACTACGCCCCGGATCACGTCGTTGATCCCCGGACAAAGACCTCCGCAGGTCACGATTCCCGCGGTCACTTCCTTCGGATGAAAGAAAATTCTTTCCCGAGGACCGGCTTGTTCGAAAAAATCGGGACCGTTTTTGATATAGGAATTCCAATCTTCCTCGGATTGAAAAACCGTTCTGAACAAAAGCCTGGAAGAATCGCTAGTATAGTATTCATAATCCGCAGGACTCGGGATTGTACATTCGCCAAAATTTTTTATTTTTGTTTCCATCTTCTTGCGGGAGATATTTCAGGAATTCGGGGAAAAATCACCTCATTTTGCAATTTTATACTGACAGTTCTGTTCTATTTATATAGTCTTACAGACAGAACGGTTTATGAGCAAAAAGAGATCCCTCATTCTTTCTTTATGTTTGTTTTTGTTCGGGGTTTCGATTTTTTCCGTCGAGGATCCGACCTTTAGTCCGTTTGAACCGTACCATCTTTCTCGGGATTTCGATCTCAATCGTCAGAAATATCTACAAGTAGTCGCGATCCCTTATAAGGATCCGATGGAACTCAAACTCGGACCGGAATACGATACCGCGCCCGAAAAAAAATCTCCCGAACCTACGTTTATCAAAACTCCCGGACTTTCCTTTTCGGGAATGTTTCAACCGTTTTTATTTTCCGTCGTTCCGCACGGAAGCGTTCAATTCTTACCCGTTTCCGAAACCGTTTTTGTAAACGAGCTTCCTTCTCGAAACAGCAAACTCGTATCGGGAGCCTTTTCCGAAAAAAGAACCATGGATCGTATCACCGATTCCAGAAACCAAATCCAAGGATTCGGTTTGATGAGTTGGAATACGAACCCTCTTCAAAATGGAAGTAGCTCCGGGGTTATGTTTCTTTATATGAAACGTCATGCGGGTTTGGAAATGGATTTTAACGCGAGGATGATCGGAAATCAGGCCGGGCTTGCGGTTCTCGAATCCGCAAAGTCTACGATCGCGTTCAACTACTCCGTGTTTCCCGAAATCGGAGAAAGTTCCAAGATGAATTTCTTTCTTCAATTCTCCAGTATCAAACGGTTTCAGGATAGAAACCTCGGCTACTCGGGAACGACCGATCTCGGCGCGAACAACGCACGCGGTTTAAAATCCTACGAGTATTACTTGAACCCTGGGATTTCGTTTTCTTCCAGAAACTTGAGTCTGGAAGGAATGGTAAGAGTTCCGGTTCCGACCGCCGCTCAACTCGCGGGAGAACAACACCAGTGGATGCAGGACGTTCAGGGAATTCTCGGAATCAAGTATAGCTTCTCGGAAACTTCTTCCAAATAACGACAATCGATCGTAATGCGCGCTTGGCCTTTTCACGCGTTGTTACAAGCGCGGTCCATCGATAAACGACTGTTAGGTTATGATCCCCTGTTTTTTTAGGGAGAATGCAAGATCCATTTTACTGATTAAATGTTTCGCTCTTCCGAAACGAATCATTTTCTTCGGTTCGTTATCCTGTTTTGACGCGAATACTTCCAGACAGGTTTCGATCACCGGACAGGAATTATCGGTACAACCGATTTCGGTTAACTTTAAAACTTCTTTTCCCGTAAGTTCCAACGGATCTTTGAGCCACGAAATCAGCGTGGGATGAAAGGAAAATTCTTCCGTAGCGTTTCTGGTCTCCGAAAAAACGGGACCGTGATTGTGCACGGAAGAATGATTTGGAACCGCCGGTTTCATAGTGTTCTAGTTAGACGAAAAATCCCATGAGAATCTCAAAACATTTTATCGCGCTACGGACACCGCGAGAGGATCATACGCGAGATTCGGCGCGAGCCAACGTTCCACCGCTTCTATGCTCATTCCTTTTCGAGTCGCGTATTCTTCGATTTGATCCCGGTTGATCTTTGCAACCGCGAAATACTTCGATTGAGGATGTGCGAAATAAAGTCCGCTTACGGAACTCGCAGGCCACATCGCAAAGTGTTCGGTAAGAGTGATCCCGGTATTTTTTTCCGCTTGGAGCAAATCAAAAAGAACTCTTTTTTCGGTATGATCCGGCGAAGCAGGATAACCCGCGGCCGGACGAATCCCTCTGTATCTTTCACGGATCAGATCTTCCGGTGAAAGATTTTCGTCCTTATCGTATCCCCAATATTCTTTCCGAACTTTGTAGTGCATGTATTCCGCAAAGGCTTCCGCGAAACGATCGCCTAACGCTTTCGCCATGATGGAGTTGTAATCGTCCTGATTGTTTTCGAATTCTTTCGCGAATTCCTCCACTCCGTGTCCCGCAGTGACCGCAAATCCTCCGATATAGTCGATTCTTTCGGATTCTTTCGGCGCGACGTAGTCCGCCAAACAGTAGTTAGGTTCCGTCTCGTCTTCTTTTTGAATCTGCTGACGTAAGGTATGAAATACGGTAAGAAGTTTGGAACGTTTTTCGTCTTCGTAAACTTCGATGTCGTCTCCGACCGAGTTCGCGGGAAAAATTCCGATCACACCCTTGGTTCTGAAAAGTTTTCCATCTACGATGGTCTTCATCAGTTTTTGTGCGTCCGCGAAAAGTTCTCTCGCTTGTTTTCCGGTGGTTTCACTTTCTAAGATTGCGGGATATCTTCCTTTGAGTTCCCATGCGGTGAAGAACGGGGTCCAATCGATAAAAGGAATGAGCGTCTCCAAAGAAACTTCCTCGTCGAAAACGCGAACTCCGGTAAACGAAGGTTTGTCGATCTGCGTCGTCGCCCAATCGATTTCTTCGCGATTCTCCCTTGCCTGTTCCAAGGTGATCAGTTTTCTTTCGGCTCTTGTGTTGAAATAATTCTCACGAGCGGCCTTTTGATCCTCTATAATTTTTTGAGAATACGCTTCCTTTAAATCCGGATGAAGCAGTTGATTGACTACGTTCACAACACGGGATGCGTCGACTACGTGAACGACCGGTTGATCGTATGCGGGTGCGACCTTAACGGCGGTATGCGCTGAACTTGTAGTCGCGCCTCCGATCAACAAAGGAATTTTAAAACCGGTTCGTTTCATTTCGGAAGCAACGTGCACCATTTCGTCAAGCGAAGGTGTGATCAATCCCGAAAGTCCGATGATGCTTGCGTTATGTTTCTTTGCTTCCTCGAGAATCTTATCCGAAGGAACCATCACTCCCAAATCGATGACCTCGTAGTTGTTACAAGCAAGAACAACTCCTACGATATTCTTTCCGATATCGTGAACGTCTCCCTTAACCGTTGCGATCAAAAACTTAGGACGCGCGGCCTTTTCTTCGGATTGATTTTTTTCGTCTTCCATAAACGGCAAAAGATAAGCCACGGATTTTTTCATCACCCGAGCGCTTTTGACGACCTGAGGAAGAAACATTTTACCGGCTCCGAACAACTCGCCGACGATTTTCATTCCGTCCATCAGCGGCCCTTCGATGACGGTTAACGGACGTCCGTATTTAAGACGCGCTTCTTCCGTATCCTGATCGATGTATTCCACGATTCCTTTGACGAGAGCGTGAGAAAGTCTTTCCTCGACGGAGGTTCCTTCTCTCCAGGCTTCTTCTTTTTTCTCAGCCTTATCCCCGCCGCCAGCTTTGATGTTTTCCGCAAACTCGACAAGACGTTCTGTCGCGTCCGGCCTTCTGTTTAATATTACATCTTCAACATATTCTAATAGATCTTTCGGAATCTCTTCGTATACGGCGAGCATTCCCGCGTTTACGATCGCCATATCCATTCCGGCTTGGATCGCGTAATACAAAAAGACTGAGTGCATCGCTTCTCTTACGGGATTGTTTCCTCTGAAAGAAAAGGATACGTTCGACAAACCGCCGGAAATTTTCGCACCCGGGCAGATCTTTTTGATTTCACGAATGGCTTCGATGAAGTCCATCGCGTAATTGTTATGTTCTTCGATACCCGTCGCAACCGTGAGAATGTTCGGATCGAATATGATATCGGAAGGACTGAAGTTCGCCTTTGTTACAAGAAGGTCATACGCCCTTTTACAGATTCGAACCTTTTCGTCTTTGGTCGCCGCCTGTCCTTGTTCGTCGAAGGCCATTACGATCGCGGAAGCTCCGTATCTTTGAATCTTCTTCGCGTATTCCAGAAATTTTTCCTCTCCTTCCTTTAAGGAGATGGAGTTTACGATCGGTTTTCCTTGGATACATTTCAGACCTTCTTCCAAAACGCTCCACTTGGAAGAATCGATCATAAACGGAACCTTTGCGATATCCGGTTCGCCGGCGATGAGATTTAAAAAATGTCTCATCGAGGCTTCTCCGTCTAACAACGCTTCGTCGAAGTTGATATCGATGATGTTCGCGCCCGCTTCCACCTGTTGTAATGCCACGGAAACGGCTTCTTCGAAATTCCCTTCGATGATGAGTTTCTTAAACTTAGGCGATCCGGTTACGTTGGTTCTTTCTCCCACGAGCAAGAATCCCTTATCGGGAGTAACGTTCAAAGGTTCCAATCCGGAAAGACGCGTAAGTTCTTCGATACGAGGAAGAATTCTCGGTTTTTTACCGCGTACGGATTTCGCGGCTTCCGCGATATGTTCGGGTGTGGTTCCGCAACAACCGCCCGCGATGTTCAACCAACCGGAACTTGCAAATTCTTGAATATACTTTCCGAATTCTTCCGGGGTTTGATCGTATCCGCCGAATGCGTTCGGAAGCCCGGCGTTCGGATAACAACTGATATGACAGGAGGAAACTCTCGCAAGATCCTCGATATAAGGACGCATTTCGTCGGCGCCCAACGCGCAGTTGATTCCCACGGAAAGAGGATTACAATGTGCGATGGAATTGTAAAAAGCTTCCACGGTTTGTCCGGAAAGTGTTCTTCCCGATGCGTCGGTGATCGTCACGGAAAGACAAACCGGAATTCTTACTTGCAAATCTTCGAATACTTGTTCGATCGCAAAAATCGCCGCTTTTAAGTTGAGAGTATCGATGTTCGTTTCGGGAAGAAGAAGATCCACTCCCGCTTCCACAAGAGCGCGCGTCTGTTCGTAAAACGTCGCGACTAAGTCGTCGAAGGTGACTGCGCGAAACGCCGGATTGTTTACGTCCGGAGAAAGTGTCGCGGTTTTTGTGGTAGGTCCGATCGCTCCCGCCAAAAAACAAGGCTGATTCGGATTCGTTTTTTTGAATTTTTCGATCGCGTTACGCGCGCATACGACCGCGGCCTTATTCAGATCGGCTACTAAAAATTCGGTTTTATAATCCCCTTGCGAAATTTGATTCGAACTGAACGTGTTCGTTTCGAGAATGTTCGCGCCCGCTTCGAGGAACTTCACGTGGATCGCTTCGATCACGTCCGGTCTCGTCAAACAGAGAAGTTCGTTGTTTCCTTTCAACGGATGAGCGTGGTTCTTGAGAATTTCTCCCCTGAAATCTTCTTCTTGCAGGGAGAATCTTTGGATCATCGTTCCCATCGCGCCGTCGATGACCAAAATTTGTTTTTCGAGGAGCGAAAGGATTTCCTTAGCGGCGGGATTCGTATAGTTCTGAACTTTATAAGTCATGATAAACTTCTTCGATTTTTCTAAAAAATAGTATAACGTTATATTCTAATATTCAAAAATTTGGATCAACACATCCCTCTTTTTTTAAGGGGACCTTTACGTCCAAAATTAAAGGAGAATGTTTCGATTTCCGAGCATTCTCTCCCGTCCAATGACGCCAGATCGAAGGAACCTCGTAATCGGGGTAAATCGCTTCGACCGGACATTCGGGTCTGCACTTGTTACAATCGATACAAACCTCGGGATCGATATAAAGACAATCGGTTCCTTCTCGGAAGGCTTCGACCGGACAAACCGCGGCACAGTAAGTGTATTTACAATGCCTGCAAGGTTCCGTTACAACGTAAGCCATCGTTTCCGAGAAGACCGATCCTCCCGATACGAACCGTCGGACTTTAAGTCCGAAGCGCGCACCGGAAGTCTGCGGATCAGATCAATATCTGTAATTTTCCGGTTTGAAAGGTCCGGTTACCGGAACTCCCAAATAGTCCGCTTGTTTTTGGTTCAGTTTTGTTAAACGAACTCCCAACTGCTCGAGGTGAAGAGCCGCAACTTTCTCATCCAAATGTTTCGGAAGAGTGTAAACTCCCAACTCGTATTTCGTGTTGTAAAGTTCGATCTGAGCCAATACCTGATTGGTGAAAGAACAAGACATTACGAAAGAAGGGTGGCCTGTAGCGCAACCCAGGTTTACAAGACGACCTTCCGCAAGAACGATAATGGATTTACCTTCTGGGAAAGTGTATTTGTCTACTTGAGGTTTGATTTCTTTTTTGGTTACGCCCTTTTCGCCGTTCAATCTGGACATTTGAATTTCCGTATCGAAGTGTCCGATGTTACAAAGAATCGCTCCGTCTTTCATCGCTTTCATGTGTTCGAGAGTGATGATGTCGTCGTTACCGGTTGCGGTTACTACGATGTCGACTTGTTCGATGATGTCTTCCACACGAAGAACTTGATAACCTTCCATAGAAGCTTGAAGAGCGCAGATCGGATCGATTTCGGTTACGATCACTCTTGCGCCGAAGTTTCTAAGAGAAGCCGCGGAACCCTTACCTACGTCTCCGAAACCGCAAACGAGAGCCACTTTACCGGCGAGCATAACATCGGTCGCTCTTTTGATTCCGTCCGCGAGAGATTCACGGCAACCGTAGAGGTTGTCGAATTTGGATTTCGTTACGGAGTCGTTTACGTTGAAAGCAGGAACCTTCAATTCTCCCTTTTTGAGAAGTTTATAAAGACTCTTAACGCCCGTAGTCGTCTCTTCGGAGATACCGCGGATTTCGCTTAACAATTGAGGATATTTCTCGTGAACATAAGCGGTAAGATCTCCTCCGTCGTCGAGGATCATGTTCGGTCCTTTGTCTCCGAAGAAAATGGTCTGTTCGATACACCACCAGTATTCTTCTTCACTTTCACCTTTCCATGCGAAAACCGGAATTCCAGCCTTAGCGATCGCCGCCGCCGCGTGATCCTGAGTCGAAAAGATATTGCAAGAAGACCATCTAACTTCCGCTCCCAATTCCGTCAGGGTTTCGATAAGAACCGCAGTTTGGATCGTCATGTGAAGAGATCCTGCGATTCTTGCTCCCGCTAAAGGTTTTTTACCTTTGTATTCCTGTCTCAAAGCCATAAGACCCGGCATTTCTTTTTCAGCCAGAATGATCTCTTGTCTTCCCCACTCTGCTTGGGAGAGATCCTTTACTTTATAGCTTAAGCCTTTTTCCTGTGTTGTTGCGGACATTCTAGTCCTCCTTTTTCGTTGCTTGAATGATCAAAATTTTGAAAACGTTGCCCGTATCGAATTCCTCGTGGGCGCTGACTCTAAAACCGGAAAGTTCCAGCCAATCCTGTAAAAGCAAATAGTCGAATCCCAACCAAAGATCGGAAAAGTTATCCCTCATAAACTCCTGGTTGTGTTTTTTCAAATCCACAAGACAGAAGGTCCCGCCGGGCTTTAGAATTTTATAAATTTCGCGAATGACCGCGGGAGGATTGGAAAGGTGATGGAGCACCATAGACGCCACCACTGCATCCGCTTCGATCGTCGCAGAGGAAGCCACATCTTCCAAGGGAGAATGGATCAAAGAAACGTGTGCGTTTCCCGCGAACGCAACTTGCGCCTCTTCCACCATTTTCGGGGAAGAATCCACGCCGATCACCTGATCGGACTTGGTCAATAGATAAGGAATCAAACCGCCGGGTCCGCAACCCAAGTCGTATATCACCGAAGAAGAATCCGGCAAATAAGAAAGAATTTTCTTACGATAGATCGCGGGATCCAAAACGTCCTTTTGAATCGATTCCCAATCCTGAGCTACATTATTAAAATAGAATGTGTTTTTCTGATCTCTTCTGGAAAGAATTTCCGAAATCTGAGTTTGATCCTCGGTTCTAAACGGTAGATCCTCTTTATAAGCCAAAAGAAGATCCGTAACCTCGGAAGAAAAATCCGGATCCTTCTTTTCCTCCGGAATTCGGTAATATACCCAGGACCCTTCCCGTTCCGGGATCAAAAATCCCGCGTCGGTTAAGATTTTGAGATGTCGGGAAACTCGGGACTGGCCCATTCTCAAAACTTCCGTAATTTCTTGTACGTTCAACGGGGATAAGGATAGAATGTGGAGAATTCGGATTCTCGTTTCGTCGGAAAGCGCTTTGAGGGCCGAAAGAATCTGTTTCGGACCAACGCCCGAATAAATCTTTGCCTCTAAGGTTTCCATTGGGGATACAATATCAAGATATCTTGATATCCGCAAGCCTTTTATTCCGGAAATCGTGCCCTTCTCCTGAGAATTTGTATGAGTTCCCACAAATTTCACTTGACTTTAATATGACCAGTCGCTTTAAATAAAAACGATCCAAACGAAATCAAACTTCCGACAAACGGCTCAAGAGTTTACAAAGAATGAAAATTTCTCAAAAAGAATCAGAACTCAAAAGAAAGACGATTCTCGAGGCCGGAATCCGACTCGTTCGACTGTACGGTCCCGACGGAATCGGGATCCAAGAAATCGCTGACGAATCCAAGATCCCCAAAGGTTCTTTTTACAACTACTTTACTTCCAAAGATCAGTTCTTACTCGAAGCCTTGGAAGAATACACGAACAACGCGATCCTTTGGAACGAACAAACGATCGAAAAGGGAGGAAGAGGATTGTCTGCCCTAACCTATCTTTACGAACAGAAAATTCTTTTGGAAACGGAACTCCTACAAGACGGATTTTCCTGTTTGATCAACGTCTTGGCTCAACATTCTTCCTCGAAACGAATGGAACTCCGAAATCGATTGAAGGATTCTTTGGATCGGATCTCGAATGAAATTCTAAATTCTCTTCAAGTAAATCAAAACGAGAAAGACAAACAGAAGAACAGCGACATCGGAGCAAACGAAAACGTTCTCCATCGCATTCAATTTTTGGAATCTTCTTGGAGAGGGGCAATGTTACTCGCGAGAGCGACGGGAGAAACATCCTACCTGGAACGATTCCGTTCCGAAACGCGATTTTTAGAGAGGTAAAGAGAATGAAAACGGAAGAATTGACAGAAATCAAAAAAGGACATTTGACTCAAATCGGAGTTCGCTGGGATGAACTCGATCCGAACAACCACGTGAATAATAAAAATTTTCAAGGTTATCTGGACGAGGCTCGTATGAGAGCGATGCGGGACTGGGGATTTTCCATGGAAACGTTAAAGGAACAAGGATTCGGACCTGTGATTCTTTCCATCGGGCTCGAATTCAAAAAAGAAATCGGTTATCCGGAAACGATTACGATCGAATCGGATCTGTTTCTAAAAAGCCCTACCCGTGCGGTCTTCACACAAAGAATTCTCTGCCAAAACGAAACCCTTTCCTGCAACGCGAGTACGGATTGGGTGATTCTCAACTTAAACTCGAAAAGACCCGCAAAGTTTTTGGAAGTGATCGGACTCGGACAACCCGTTTGAATCTACTTTAGAATTTTTTAAAATTTAGAATCGATTTAAACAAAATCTAAGTCGATTCTAAACGAAAATTCGATCTATAACATTCTTTATAGCGACCTTAACTTCTACGTTAGACGCAATACCCGAGCATTCACTCATGTTCCGCCCGACTTGGGGCGTTTTTTCCGTTTTTGCGATCGTCCATTTTGAAAATCTTTCTTTTCAATCGAATTCGATTCTTCTAAATCAGTATTTACTCAAATTGGAGGATCCTTCTTGAAATCAAAAATATCCCTTCTTCTAATCTTCTTTCTTTTGCCGTTTCTAAGCGGTTGTGCGGAACTGCAGACTTTAAAAGGTAAGATCAAAACCCCCGAAATTTCCTTTGAAAAGGTGGAAATCGCCGAAATCACCCTGGAAGATATCAAACTCATCATTCAAACCGAAGTTAAAAATCCGTATCCGATCAATCTTCCCGCTTCCAGCTTGAATCTGGACGTTAAGATAGAAGGCACGCAGTTCAGCAAGGTGCAACTCAAGCTGGATTCCGTTCAAGGTTCTTCCAAAAAGCCTCTTCCCATCGAAGTAAAACTGAAATACGCGGACCTTGCGGCCTTGTATAAGAAGGTTCCCGGTAAAAAAGAACTTCTCATACGCGTGGAAGGTGAAGCCGCTCTTCCGATTCCCGAAAAATATGCGGTTCTTGCAGGCACCGATTCTTTAAAGTTCCCGTTTCAGGATGAAAGATTGATTCCTGCGGTTCTTCCGAACATAGAAATCAGAAATTTTAAAATCATCAAACCGGATGTTGCAAAGATTACGGAATCCGCAAATAGCGAAGAACTGGCTAAGAAGGCCGTATCGTTTTTAGACGCTCTTCTTTCTCCTAAGAATAAGAAATCACCCGGTTCCGCGTTAAACGCAGGATTGGATGCTTTGGATATTTCTATAGACACTCAGTTCGAACTCGTCTTAAACAATAAGGCGGCTTCCGATTTACAATTCCAAGATCTGAATTTCGAACTTTTTCTTGAAAACGATAAGTTCTTAACCGGTTCTCCGGTAAACATTACGAACAACGGTAAGGAATCCATTCTTACGATTCGTACAAGCTTTCCTCTTAAGTCCGTTTCCAACTCGATAGCAAACGCGGTTACTAAACGTAGTTCTTCATTTCGTTTAACGGGTAAGGCCGCAGTTGTATGTCCGGGAGTTTCAAGTGATCCTATCGGCTTCGGTTTTATAAAAGAGGGTAACTTTCGCTGGTAAGTAAACGATTACATCGGATGTACTTGTGATGCTTACAAATACATTCGATAAATTCTATTTAACTTCGGAAAAATGTTTTCAAGTTAAACATATTGTGATAAGAATAGTTCCTGAATTCGGAGAATCTAAATTCTCCGGATAGGATAAATGAGCGTAAAACAATATGGAAATCTACGAAAAAGAAAAACGGAAACTACTATCAGCATCGACACCGGAGCAGTACATCGAGTTATCGATTAAATCGAAACTGACCGGACCTAAAAAATCGAGTATCACTTCGGAATGGTTAACATCCACCGGGTATACGATCGATGATATCAAGTATGCGCGGAACCGACATCCCTTCTGGAGAAAGAAGAGGAACCAAGGTTCTTACGAGCGCAACAGCAAACGTCTGGAACAACACAATTATTACCGAACGGATCAGAAGATCGTTTGGGATAAAGACAAGCTCGGCAAGTTCTTCGACCTCAACACAAAAGGTTTAACAGACCATGAGTTGGCGAGAAGTTTCAAAACTTCGATTCCGGCTGTGAATCATATCCGCAGAAAGTTCCGATTTGCTTCTCAACTTTTGGAACTCGATAAACAAAAACCGGCAAAGGGCGGAATTTTGAAACTCTGCTCCCACAGTGAATCGGTCTTAAAGAGATTGATCCGGGAGAAGGAAGGGAAATAAGCTTCCTCCGGAGGCTTTTTATGGTCCCTTTCGATCTTAGATCGAGACTTATATCGATTTTTACTTTTTGCCTAACCGTTACGTTGTTTTCTTCCTGTTCCACCGAACAGGAGAAAACACAGGAGCCGATTTCCACTCGTAAAGCGGAACCGAATCCCTTTCAACTAGGGAATTCCAAGTTTAAGAGCGGAGAGTATTTGGAAGCGATCGAGTTTTATTCAAGGGATCTGGACGTAAACCCGGACAACCCCGTTTCTCTCAACAACAGAGGACTTGCTAAGAGCAAATCCGGGAACGAAACGGGTGCGATCTCGGATTACAGTCAAGCTATTGAAAAACGAGACGACTACGCCACGGCTTACAACAACCGAGGTTTTGCAAAAATTAAAATTTCCGATTATCAAGGAGCGATCCAAGATCTTTCTTCCGCGATCCGATTGAAACCGACCTACACGAACGCTCTGAACAACAGGGCGGTCGCAAACTGGGCGATCAAAGAAAAACAAAAGGCATGCGCGGATTGGAAGACAGCCGAGATCATAGGCCATAAGGAAGCGGAAAATTCGTTCGAGAAATTCTGCAATTGAAGGACTCCGGGAATCGCTTGCCGGGGAAAGAGGCTCTAAAAGACTAACCGAAGACTCTTTTCCCGGAACTCGGAATGTACACACAAAAACTTATTTCCAATTCAACTCTTAAACCAACTTCAAAATCCGTTTCTAAAACGCGATTTTCTCTTACTACCTTCGCGCTTCTATGTTTTATCTCCTTTTCGATCGCAGTCGCGTCTCCCGTGGACGACTTTTTAAATCCCGAAAAAAAAAGAAAGACCGCAAATTCTTCCCCGAAGAAAGAATCGGAACCGAAAACGAACGGATCTAAATCCTCGAACGTTTCGGAAGAATCATCCAAAGAAACCGTTTCTAAAAAGAATCAAAAGGAAAAAACTCCAGTAAGCGATTCCGGCTCGGGCGAATCCAAATCGGAAGAAAGAACATCCGAAGCTCCTTCCAAAAAATCCAAGATCAAAAAGGGAAAGGATGAAAAGAATTCTTCCGTTTCCAAAAAGAAAAAATACGAGGACGCGCTTCCTACCGTTAAAGACGACACCCCGTCTACTCCGAGTTATGCGACCCAAGGTTTTGAATCCGTCTCCGGCGGTGGAGTTCCCGTTCTTTGTTATCATCACTTAGCCGCGGAAGGCGGACCGATGGGCGGTTATAATCTTCATCCGAATCTTTTGGAAGAGCAGTTTAAGTTTCTCAAAGCGGCGGGTTATAAAACCGTTCGTTTGGATCAGTTCTACGATTATATCAACGGCAAAAAACCTTCGGACTTTCCCGAAAAACCGATTCTTCTGACGTTCGACGACGGTTCCAAAACACATTTGGAAGTGTTGGTTCCTCTTTTGAAAAAATACGGCTTTACCGCTTCCATCTTTATCTATCCTTCCATCATTTCTTCCGGAAAGAAATACTATCTGACCTGGGATCAGTTGAGAAGCGCGCTTGATAGCGGTGTTTTGGATTTAGGTTCTCACACATTGTATCATCCTAAACTTCCAACGATGAGCCGCGCGTTGATCCGCAAACAGCTCTTGGAATCCAAACAGATTTTGGAAACGAAAACGGGAAGAAAGGTTGTGGATCTCGCGTATCCGTTCGGTCTTTTTGATCCGAGAGTGATCGAAGAAGCAAAGGCGATCGGTTATAGAATGGCGTTTACGGTTAACCCTGGGAAGAATCTTCCGGGAACTCCCGTTTACAACGTTCATCGTTCCTTGGTTCCTTGGGGACAATCACAATCGGCATTCAACTCCATTCTTACCATGGCGCCTCCTCCAAAAATTTCCGTTTCCATTCTCGACGGATCTTGGGTGAAGACCGGTCAGGAATTTAAGATTCATCTGGAAGGAGTTCAACCGGAATCGGTAAGCATCAAAATCAAAAGTAAGAACGTGATCGAAGAAAATCATTCTCCGGATTATACGGTAAAGATCCCGGATTTTGCTAAAAAATCGACGTTCCTTCCCTTGATGATTCAAGCAAAGACGAAAGACGGAAAACAAATCCAATATCAATATCTTTTTATCAATCAGAAAGAATTTAAGAAACATCCCGACGGAGCTTTTTAAATTCTTACTTGAGTTTGCACGATGATCTCTGAAAGCATGGGCCTATGAGTTTCAGAGATCATTTTTCCTCCCACTCCTCTTCTTACTCCGAATTTCGCCCCGGTTATCCCGATGAACTTTTTTCCTATCTCAAAAGTCTCGTTCCGAACGGAAACGTTGTTTGGGATTGTGGAACCGGAACCGGTCAAGCCGCCGTTTCTCTCGGAGAAGTTTTTCAAAAAGTAATCGCAACCGATCCAAGCGCAAATCAGATTTCCAGCGCGGAACCGCATAAAAACGTAGAATACAAAGTCTGCAAAGCGGAGAATTCTACATTAGAAAATCATGAAGTAGATTTGATTACCGTCGCACAGGCGTTTCACTGGTTCGATTTCGAACCTTTTTACAAGGAAGCGATTCGAGTCGGCAAAAAAGGCGGGGTCCTCGCGATCTGGGGCTATAATATGCACAGAATTACTCCGGAAGTGGATGCGCTCGTGGATAAACTCTACGAAGAGATCGTGGGTTCGTATTGGCCTCCCGAAAGAAAATACGTGGAAGAAGAATATAAATCGATCGCGTTTCCGTTCGAAACGATCACAGCGCCCTATTTCGCGATGAAGGAAGAATGGACAGTCGAACACGTGTTAGGTTACTTAAGAACCTGGTCCAGCGTTCAGAAATACATTCAAAAAAACGAATCCGATCCGGTTCTACTCGTGGAAACGGAAATCCGAAACGTATGGGGTTCTACTCCTTCGAGAATCGTAGAATGGCCCTTATTCTTTAAGATCGGGAGACTTCCGGGTTGATTCCTTCCTTCGGAGAAGCGCTTCGTTTTTGGTTTCAGCTCGGTTGGCTCAGTTTCGGCGGTCCCGCGGGACAAATCAGTCTGATGCACAAAACCCTCGTGGAAGAAAAGAAGTGGATCTCCGAAGATAAATTTTCCCACGCTTTGAGTTATTGTATGATTCTTCCGGGACCTGAGGCTCAACAGTTGGCCACTTATCTCGGTTGGATTTTGCACGGGGTAAAGGGAGGAATTCTCGCCGGACTTTTGTTCGTTCTTCCCGCCGTGTTGATCTTTACACTGATTAGTATATTCTACTTTTCTTATGGGAATGTTCCGTACGTAATTTCGTTTTTAAACGGGGTCAAACCCGCGATTCTCGCGGTGATTCTTTTGGCTTTCGGAAATCTGGTTCTAAAAAGCCTGAAATCCAACGGACAAATTCTTTGTTTCGCGTTATCCGCAATCGGAATTTTGTTTTTTGAAATTTCGTATCCGTATCTTCTTTTGGCTTCCGTATTGTTCGGCTGGACGGTATTTCTTTTCGGTAAAAAGAATTCGGATATGGATACAAACTCGGACTTTGCGGAAACGTCTTCCTCAAAAACGGCAAATCTAAAATACCAAATTACGACATCCAAGTCGGAAACGACGGAAGCCGAGACCTCGGAACGAATCGATCTTCAAACCTCCTTCGACGAAGAACGCGAAAAAAATTCCGAGCTTTTAAAAAACCTAGGACGAACCGGAAGTATCGGTTTGATTCTTTGGGCGACTCCATTCTTAGGAATATTATTCTTTTTGAAAGCGGAGTTTTTGTTCTGGAAGGACTTGATTTTGTTCTTCACGAAGACCGCCTTTCTCACGTTTGGCGGCGCGTATGCGATTCTTCCTTCCGTGGCCGAATTTGCAACGCAACAAGCCGGATGGATCTCCTCAAACGAAATGTTGGACGCGCTCGCTTTCGGCGAAAGTACTCCGGGACCTCTCGTGATGGTTTTGACCTTCATCGGATTTTTAGCGGGCGCTCATCGGTTTGGTGGAATCGGTTCCGGTTTGCTCGGACTTTTATTAACGACCTATTATACTTTTTTACCCTCCTTCATTCTGATTTTGGGAGGAGCGAGTCTTGTCGAAAAAACGAAAGAATCCGAATGGATTCGAGTATGTTTCAGTTATGTGACCGCGTGTGTTTGTGCGGTGATTCTTTATCTAAGCGTATTTTTCGCTAAGTCCATTTTGATATTTCCGCAAACTTCGGCGACGAGTTGGGTCCAAAATCCGATCGCAACGACACAATGGCTTCCGTTGTTTTGGACAATCCTTTGTGTCGCTCTACTGAAATTCAAAAAAGAATATTCTATTATTCTGATATTCTTAAGCGGTTTGTTTTTCCTGGGAATCGAAACCTTGTTTCACTTATGAGTTCTGGTATAAACCCCGTCCCAGGTTTTTTCGGGAGGATTGTGTTTGTATTCCTCGCAACGTTCGATCAGTAGATGCGCGGCCTTGTCCTTACTTCCTCTCGTCATCTGCGAACTTTCGAGAAGTTCCTGGGCTAAGGACCATTCTCGGTTGAGATACGCCTCGAATCCTTTGGAAAACTCAAGAACGGAAGCTTCCAATCTTTCGGATACGTTATCCGGTCTTCCGATCAATTCGTAAAGTCGAACGGGTTCATTCTTCCCTTTGACGCGCACGACGTCCAACAATCTCGTAAAGAATTCGTCCTTGATCTCGTGTTGAACGGATTCGCTCACGAGAATGCTCACACCGTAATCCTTTCCCGCCGCTTCGAGTCTCGCCGCGAGGTTTACCGTATCTCCCATCATCGTATAAGCCGAAATGGAATCGGTTCCCATAAAACCCACTTTTGCCAGTCCGGTGTTGAGTCCGATTCGAATCTGCATCTCCTGAGCCTCGGGGATATAAGCCTTCTTGGCCTTCCATTCCTGTCTGAGTCCTTCGAGAGTTTCGATCATTTCCACGGAAGCCGCCGCGGCCTTGAGACAGTGTTTGTCCACTTCGACGGGCGCGTTGAAAATTCCCACGATCGCGTCCCCGATATACTTGTCCAAAACACCCTCGTGTTTTTTCAGAATCAGGGTCATCGCGGAAAGATATTCGTTTAACAAAGACGCTAATTCGACGGAAGTTAACTTTTCGCTAATATTCGAAAAGCCTGCTACGTCCGAAAAGAATGCGGTGATTCTTTTCTCGCTTCCTCGTTTGAGAGCCGCGAGATCCACCATCGCCTCGCTGACCACGACCGGATCGATCATCGTCCCGAGAATATTCTTGATCTTCTCCCTTTCCTTAAGACCGGTCACCATCGAGTTCAAAGCGATCGTAAGAGTTCCGAGTTCGTCCTTTCCGCCTTGTTCGAAGTGAACTTCCAAATTTCCCTGACCGACCTCTCTCGCATGAAAGATGATCCGTTTGATTTTTTGAACCACAAAACCGGAAATTAAAACCGCAAAAACGATCGCGGCCAAACAGATCAGCAACGCGGTTCCGATCGCGGAATTCTTATTCTTCTGAATCATCTCCAGACCTTCGGTTCGATCCACGATGGTTCTTGAAATTCCAGAAAGGTTCACGGAAAGAATCGTCGCGCTTACCTCCTCGCCGGAATCCGCGAGAAGAGGTTTGGAATCGAGGCTCCAAAGAATTTCCTCGGCCTCACTTCTCGAGTTTGCGACGATTCCGTATGGTATCAGTTTTTTCAACTGAGGAGTCGGAGTTTCGCTTTTGCCGGAGTAAATCCATTCTCGGATCGCGTCCCATCTTTCCTTGGAAAGATTTTGTTCCTTCGGATCTCTGAGATAATCGGAATAATTACCGGAACTTTGACTGAAACGTAAGACGATCAGATCCTCAAGACCCGCGTTCCTAAGCTCGCCTAACGCGTCGATGAGAACGTCGGTTTCGCTCTGAATCGGAAATGCGACGCGGGTTTTTACGGGATGTTTTTGTTTTAAGACCTTGAGTTTTTGCGCGGCCTCGACAAAATCCTTTTTATCTTCGGAAAATTCGTTTCGAAATGTTTCGAACTTTGTATCCCTTTCTTGGATCAGTTTCGCATAACGCGCATAAAGATCCCGAAACGTTTTGTCCTGAAACGGAGGAAGCGGAGGTTTTTTATCCTTCAGCTCCTGAATTCTTTTTTTCAACGGGGTGACCAAGTCGCGGATCTGCGCGGCATAATTCGCGTCCTGTTGCAGATAACGTTTGGCGAAGTCGGGCAATTCTTCCTTGAGTCGATTGGCTCTTTCGGTGGAACTTTGGTTTCTGAAAATCGGAGAATACAGCGTTTGTAATTCCATCTTTCCGATCGTGTAAGAATTTTGATCCGTATCCTGAGAAAAATCCAAGGAAAGAATTTTAGCGAAAGAATCCTTTAAGTTCGAATCGATGTCGTTTAGAAAGATGTTCGAATTGATCGAAACGTCCTGTTTGAAAATTTTCGTATCGAAAGAAGGAGTGAGGTGTTCTTTGATCTGATTTGAGATCACCGGAAAGGTCTGAATTCTATACTGGGACATGTTGAGTCCGAGTTCTTCGATCTTTCTGTGTTGTTTCGGAAGAGCCAACTCGAGAATGGAATGATCGAGATGATTTCTGGCCTTTTCGATTCCGTTCTTCAGATTGTCCATTCCGTGTTCCACGTCTTGTTTCGCTTTTTCGGAAATTTTTTCCTGAGAATGGAGTTCGTCCCATTTTTGTTTTTGTTCGTTTAAATCCGCTTCCAATACCGCGACCAGATGCGCCATGTTTTTGAGTTTTGTGTACATCGCGTCGGAGATGGCGAGACCGTTCGGATCCTTCAGTAAAAACTTGGTATTCTTTTCAAGTTCCTCGATGTCCGCCTTGGAAAGATAAACGGAATAGTAAGTATCCTTAATGGACGACTTACGTTCTTTTCCCAGAACTCCGAAAAGTTTCGTCTTGAATCCGAAAAAGCTGACTTCTTTTGTTTCTTGAGTAACCACCCTCGTTCTGTATTTACGAAGAGCCTGGCTCTGACGTTTTACCCGTTCTCGAAAGGATTCGACCCGGATCAAACTGCTCGAAAGATTCTCCAGTTCAAGAACCAAACTCGAGATATAATGTCTGGAAATTGCGGCTTCTTTTTCGTAACTTTGTGTAAGAATTTCCGTCTGTTGATGAACGTCGATGGCGGAAAGAATCATAACGGTAAGCGCGATCAATGCTCCGGTAAAAAGCGCGAGTTTCGCCCGGATACCAAGGTAAAAAAGATTTTTGATATTTATGAAAAAACCAAACCTCTTACGCAATTGTTCGCGGAAAACGCCCGTTTTGGATTCTTCTGATTGGATCGGATCTGTAGCCACCTGCGGTTCCTTGTTCTAAGTCTGTTCCAGTCATTCTGAAAATTAACCGATGAAAGAGTCACGAAATTAATATTCAAGTATAACGAATTTTCCGATTCGGTAAATCCGATTTTCGGAAAATAATTTCTTTTCGAAAATCTTTGACAAATCCTTTGGAGAACTCATCTTGTTCCGAATGCGAATTCCAGTTCGAATGAAATATACGCTTTTTATTTTCGGAATATTCGTTTCCGCTCATTCGTTATTCGCACTGGATCCCGCGGTGGTCATCAAACCGGAATTCGCCGGCAAACAACCTCTCTTAAAATCCGTCTATCTGATACGCGATCCGGAATCGCGTTATCTTCCCGAGAATTTTTTCAACGATCTCGAAAAAATCCCGGTTCGTGAAATTCAAAATACAACCTTCGGTTTCGGATACGATCCGGTTCCCTATTGGTTGGTTTTCGACGTGGAAACTCCCGAAAAAGTGGATCAGGAATTCTCGCTCGCGTTGCATTATCCTCATTTGGATCAAGTGGATCTGTATTATCAAACCTCCGGCGGACTCAAGGGAGAATATAAAACCGGAGATTCCCTTCCGTTTTATTCAAGACCGATCGAAAACAAACTGTTCATGTTTCCTTTACCGATCTCTAACAAGGGTAAGGCGAGAATTTTGGTCCGCGTGTTTTCGGAAGGCGCGCTCAGTCTGTCCATGACCCTCTACGAGAACAAGGAAAGAATCCGCGAAACGAAGGTGGAACTCGCAAAGGACTCGGCCTTTTTCGGCGCGTTAGCCGTCATGGCGTTCTTTAACTTTTTTCTTTATGTGGGAATCCGCGAAAGATATTTATTATATTATTCTTTTTTAATTCTCGCCGTTCTTTTGCACCAGATGATCCTTCCCGGATACGCGTTCGAATGGTTTTTCCAGGACCAGCCGATCTTCATCAACCAACTTCATCTGGAAGCGATCGCCCTGATGATGATTTTTATGGCGTTGTTCCTCGCTTCGTATCTGGATACGAAAAAGAACTATTCCCTTCTCAATTTGTTTTTAAAAGCCTCTCTTTGGGCGGGAATCGCGTTGGGATTTTTGATTCCGATTCTTCCGGGACGTTATCTGATTCCGTTTACTTCCCTATTCCCTCTTTTGCAGATGACGGTGATCTTTTTGATCTCCTTTTTCAGAGCGATCAAAGGAGATCGTAAGGCGATCATTTTTTTGACGGCTTGGTTCTTCACTCTTTCGGGAGGAATCATCTTTGCACTGAGCCGATTCGGATTCTTTTTAAAAGACGCACCGGCGATTCCGTTTTTACAAACGGGCATCATTCTCAGCGTTTTGTTTTTATCACTCGCGCTTTCGGAAAGAATTCGAACGATTCGAAAAGAAAAAGAGGAAATCGAAGAATACGCCGGCAAACTCGAAGAACTTTCTTATATGGATCCTCTCACCCGGATTTTCAATCGTAGATACTTCGACGAACAAATCCGAATGGCGTGGAGCAGATCTTCGAGACACCATTCTCCCCTTTCTTTGCTGATGATCGACGTGGATTTTTTCAAACAGTTCAACGATACATACGGGCACGTGGAAGGGGATCGCGCCTTAATCCGAGTCGCGAGAGAGATCCGAGCCAGTCTTAGAAGATCGCACGATATGGTGACTCGATACGGCGGGGAGGAATTCGCGGTGATCCTTCCGGATACTCCGATCGACGGCGCTGTAGTTGTCGCATTAAATATTCTGGAAAAAATCGAAGCGATGGAAATCACTCATATCAAAAGTCCGTTCGCAAAAATCACGGTTTCAATCGGGATCGCTTGTAGCGTGGATTCGGAAGCGACCACGGTTCAGGATTTGATTTCCGACTCGGATCGTAATCTTTACGCGGCGAAAACCTCCGGAAGAAACCGAATCCAACACTAAAACCTCTTCGTTTTCATTCTTGTTACGATTCGGACTCGATTAGGAATTTCTAAAGAATGAAAAATTTTCTCGACTGAATGAAAGGTTTTCATAGAATCCTTCCCTGCTATGAAAACCAATCCCATTCCGAAAATCCAATCCAGAACCCTATATCATGTTATGAAAGCCTCGGCGGAAACGTTCGCGGATCACACTGCGCAATATTACAAACCGGACGGTAAGAATTATCAGGCAAACAGTTTCAAAAATCTTTATGAAACCGTTCAACAAATCGGCTCGGGTCTTATCTCTTTAGGGTTGGAACCGGGAACTCCGATCGGTCTGATCGCGGATTCGGGAGCGCGTTGGCTCTGGTGTAGTATGGGAATTACGAACATCGGTTGTGTGGACGTTCCGAGAGGAACCGATTCAACCGGAGAAGATCTTCGATACATTCTCAACCACGCGGAATGTTCGATCGCGTTTTTGGAAAACGAAGTCGCATTAAAAAAAGTTCTCGCTCAGAAGTCTGAATTCCCCCATCTCAAAAAAATCATTCTGTTCGATCAAAAGGGAACGATCGAAAACACGGAACCATTCGAGATCATTTTGTTAAACGACTTGATTCAAAAAGGAAAAACCTGGATTCAAAGCAAGGGTAAGGATGAGTTTCATAAAAGGGGCTCCGCGATCCGAGAAGACGATCTCGCGACCATCGTTTACACTTCGGGAACGACCGGAAAACCGAAAGGTGTGATGCTCACGCACAAGAACATCGTGTTCAACGTCGATAGCACCTTGTTAGGCGAAGACCTCAACGTATATCCTACGGACAGAAGTATGGCGTATCTTCCTCCTTGGCATATCGCGGAAAGATTGGTCGAAACCATCTGCGTCCGCGCCGGAGGAGCCGAGGCCTTTACTTCTATCTCCACTCTCAGTCAGGATCTATCGGATATTAAACCGACATTGCTTCTTTCGGTTCCGAGAGTATGGGAAAGTCTTTACAATAAGATCCATGACAAGGTGAGAAGCGCTTCTCCGGTGCAACAGGCTCTATTCGGAGCGTTTAAGGAAATCGCGATCACGTATTATAAACATATCTCTCGCTTGCAAGGTTTGGAATATTCCTTAACGGAACAATCCACGTTCGCTTCGCTTTGGCAAAAATTCATTTCGCTTTGGATCGTAATTCTTCTTTGGATTCCGAACCAGGTGGCGCAACTCGCGTTCAACAAAATCAAACAAGGATTAGGCGGAGAATTGAGATTCGCACTTTCCGGAGCAGGAGCTTTGCCTCAATACATCGATACGTTCTTTAACGCGATCGGAATTCCGATTCTGGAAGGATACGGAATGACCGAATTATCCGGTATTTCCACCAGAAGAATTTTGGGAGAGATCACGGTGGGAACACTCGGACGTTGTATTCCCGGAGTTCAGATCAAACTCATGGATGAAAAAGGAAAAGAGATCACCCAACCCGGAGTTAAGGGAATCGCTTGGCACAAAGGCGATCACGTCATGAAAGGTTATTACAAGGAACAGGAAAAGACGAAGGAGATTTTGAGCTCGGACGGATGGTTGAACTCGGGCGATCTTTTGGCTTGGACTACCTCCGGAGAATTGAAGTATTCCGGAAGAGCCAAGGATACGATCGTTCTTTTAGGCGGGGAGAATTTGGAGCCCGAGCCGATCGAATTCGCTCTGGTTCGGAGCCAATTCATCCATCAGGCTATGGTGGTGGGACACGATCAGAAAACTCTCGGAGCCTTGATCGTGCCGAACGAGGAAGCTTTGGAAAAATATTTGAAGGAACTTCGTTCTAAAATGTTAAGCGAAGTCCGAAATTTGAACGGAGACGCGGACGTGATCGCGCTTTTCAAAAACGAGATCAAGAACCTAGTCTCGAACGAAAACGGTTTTAAAAATTTCGAAAAGGTTTCGAGTTTCCGGATTCTAGATAAAAAATTCGAGCCCGGAGACGAACTGACACAAACGATGAAGATCAAACGGAACGTGGTCTCCGATAAGTACAAAAACGAAATCGAAGAGATGTATCGTTAAACTTTAATTCGTCTTTTTAAAAAAAGAGCGAAGTGTTTCGAAAGGATAACCCGATTGGGGACCTCGAGGTTCTCATCGGGTTTTTTTAATACGAACAACTCCGAAAATTCTTTCCTAAGTGTAACCCTTTCGAACCAAGCCCGAAGAACTCCGCAGAATCCAAAGGAGAAACCTTCTTGTTCAAGTTCGATTCCAATTCAAAAAATATTTTATTCTATTTTTTACGCGCCGTGGTCGCATTCATATTTTTACAGACCTTATTCTACAAATTCACGGGCGCGCCCGAATCGGTTTTGATTTTTACAAAACTCGGTATAGAACCTTGGGGAAGAATCGGCACGGGTGTTTTAGAATTGATCGCGGCGATTCTTTTGTTCGTGCCGGGATCCAACTCGATCGGCGCTTTGCTCGGACTCGGACTCATGTCCGGCGCGATTTTTTCCCATCTATTCGTGATCGGGATCGAACAGGAAAACGACGGAGGACTTCTATTCTTTTTAGCGCTCGCAAGCGCCGCGATCTGCGCCCTTCTTCTCTGGATGGAAAGACAAACACTAACGTCCGTTCTGCGAAAACGATTTCAAAAATAGCTTTCCGAAATTCTCAAACCGGTTAAACTCTCGCAAAAGCACGGAGGTTTTTATGGGAGAAGAACAGGCGAAGATTCACGCGTTGAATAAGATCGTTTCCATCATAGACGAAAAGGCTTCGATTTACAGAAACGAAAGAAAGTCGATGCCTTCCGCGAGAGCGATCGCGGAAAAAAAACTGATTTTAGATCTGATCGACGACGGAATGAAACTCGCAAAAACGATTCAACCCAAACCCGCGGACTTGATCCGGGATTTGGAAACCTTAAACAAACAGTTTATGAATCTCTAATATTCTAAAAAAACGGATTTGCACAGATTCGAGGCGTTTTTTGAAAGATAAGGATCCATTCTTTCGAACAAATCCTTGAGTTCCGGTCCGTATTCTTTCAGAAACTTATCGTCTGCAGTTGCGAGTTGAAGTTCGTTGGCCGCGGTCAATTCGCAGAGTTCGTTTAATATTCTTCCTTCTAAAACCCGGACTTCGTCCGTAAGCCGATTCTTATGCAGAATCGGTTTTCCGTTTCCGAATTGAGCGTAAAGATGATTCCGATCACAGGTTCCATAAAGATAGACTAACGTTTCCGCTTTGCTTCCGATCAAGTTCTCCACTTCTTTACGAGCCGTCGTTTCCAAAAGAGAATCCTGAAATGCGAACGTTCCATAAACAGCGTGATAGAGCCCGGCATTGCATAGATCGATTGAGGAACCCCACTCCACCAAGATGTAAAAGGTCCCGGTCAGATGGGTCAGAAGATCACCATGTAGATGTTCTTTCCCCTGAGCGTGTAAACTTTTGAGTCGATCCAGAAGGATCGGATCCGGTTCCATTCTCATTCAAAAATCATTTCGAAACGTTTTGGCCGAGATTAAAAAGAAGAATCGCCGCAAACGCGGCCAGGATCGAAAAATAATGATACAGATTTAAACGCTCCGAAAAAAGAAACGCACCCACAAAGATAGAAGTCGTCAAAATCGAAAAAACGGCGTAGAGAATATAATACGAAGTTCCGTATCTGCTATACAGAAGATAAAATCCCAAAAACGTAAAGTAAAGTCCCGCACCGCTCAACCAAAAATAAATCCGATTCTGAGAAAGATAATCTCTCCAATCCTCCGGTTTGTAAAAGAAGAAGGAAACGACCAAAAGAAAAATACAAACGATCAACGTGGGAATCAAAAACAGGAACGGCCCCGCAGTCGGTGCGGATTTTTTCTGACCATACGCGTAGAACGCATTTCCGATCGCGGCGATCAAAGCAAAAAGAAACGGAAGAATCGCGGAACTCAATTTCATATTAGAATCTCCTCATGTATCCGAAGGTCCGAGACTTTTTCAACTCGCCTTCGTGGAAGCACAAGCGGTGGCCGATCGGATTCCGTCCATCGCCGCGGAAACGATTCCTCCCGCGTAACCCGCGCCTTCTCCGCAGGGATACAAACCTTGGATTCGAATGTGTTGCAAGGTTTCTCCATTTCTCGGAATACAAACCGGCGAAGAAGTTCTCGTCTCGGGCGCATGAACGACCGCTTCGTTCGTAAGATAACCTTTCATAGAGCGATCGAATTCCCGAAAACCTTTTCGTAAAGATTGATAAACGAAGTCCGGAAGAACCTCTTTCAACTCGACGGAAGTGATTCCGGGTGTATAAGAAGTTTTCGGAAGATCGGATGAAATTTTTCCTTCCACGAAGTCCGCAAGTTTTTGGGCGGGAGCTTTTTGAGTGCGGCCTCCGGCGATCCAAGCCTTATGTTCGATCGCTTTTTGAAATTCCATCGCGGCTAAGGGACCGTGTTTTGCAAACGGTTTAAAGTCTTCCATTCTCAACTCGACTACGATCCCCGAGTTCGCGGAAGGTCGCGCACGTTTCGAAGAGGACCAACCGTTCGTAACGATCTCTTCCGGTTTCGTCGCACAAGGAGCTACAACGCCTCCGGGACACATACAAAAAGAATAAACCCCTCTTCCATCCACTTGTTTTACAACGCTGTAAGGAGAAGGAG
Organism: Leptospira barantonii; assembly: GCF_002811925.1. NCBI lineage: Bacteria > Pseudomonadati > Spirochaetota > Leptospiria > Leptospirales > Leptospiraceae > Leptospira > Leptospira barantonii. The sequence continues at coordinate 184,280 of NZ_NPDS01000004.1, read as the reverse complement.
GAAGATAAGGATCGCGTACGTCGCAACGATATTGAATCGAATCGATCAAGGATTGTTTGTGTTCCACTCGAACACCGACCGCGATTGGTTTGAGTTCGAGTTCGATTCCTTTTTGATGCAACAATTCGAATATATCTCTGGCGGAATGACCGGTCGCAAGAATTACGTTTTTTGAATGGAACTTATCACCATCCTTCGTGATCACACCTTGAATTTGATTTCCGTTTAATAAAAAGTCGGTGACCCTTTTTTCGAAATGAACTTCCCCGCCCATCTCCACGATTTTTTCGCGGATCCGTCTTACGATCTTCGGAAGTTTATTCGTTCCGATATGAGGATGCGCTTCGACGAGAATGTCCTTGTCCGCTCCGAATCCGACGAGCCATTCGAGAATTTGCCGAACATTCCCTCTCTTTTTGGATCTTGTATAAAGTTTACCGTCCGAGTAGGTTCCGGCTCCACCTTCTCCGAAACAATAATTGGAATCCTCGTTTACGTTGTGATGAATGTTGACTTCTCTTAAATCGAAAGGGCGTTTAGATACGTCCTTCCCTCTTTCCAAAAGAACGGGTTTTAAACCGGAAAGAATGAGTTGAAGACACGCAAAAAGACCGGCGGGTCCGGCGCCGATTACGATCACCTCTTCCGCGTTAGACACATTGGGGAAGTCAGGAAGAAGAATCGGCTTTTCAACGAAGTCTTCTCGGATAAAAATCAAAACGTTGAGATTGTAATAAACCGTTCTTTGTCTTGCGTCTATGGAACGGCTGAGAATCTCGATGTGACGAATTTCACTCGAGTCGATTTTTATCTTTTTGGAAACGAAGTTCTTGAGCGCCTCGTCCTGCCCCGCAACCTCCGGGACGACGCGAAGCTGAAGTTCCTGGATCATAAATATACTGTTTTTGATCCGACGACTTCAGAACAATCTCAATTTCTTAGGACTCGGGCAACTTAGGTAGGAAAAGTAAAACCAAACAGGCCGCCAGATGCAAAACTCCCGCGAATAAACTCAAAGCAAAAAGACCGTAGTTCAAAAACGGAGCGATCAGCGCGGTTCCGCCCGAAGTGACCGTGATGATCGAAAGAAGAATCAAAGAAGAAGCTCGGTTGTCGTCTCCGTTTGCGGAGATGATTCCTCTTAAGAATCCGGTCGGTCCGCGAAGTCCCAAGCCGACGTTCATCAAAGGAAAGATCATAAGAACCACATTCGGATTGTTGTTTCCAAAAATTGAATATACTACCAGAAGAATCGAAGAGATCAAAGAACAAAGGGTTCCGATCGTGATCAGACGTTCCGGTTTGAGTTTTCGACTGAGAACGGAAGGAGACAAAACCGCGCCAGCGATAAAAAACGCGACTCCGATTGTTTGCATCTGCGCGAACTTGGAGATATCCGAGTTCATCGTTTTTACGATCACTACCGGAGCGCCGAAAACAAAAACCAACAAACCGCCTAAGTTCAATGCTTGGCTGAGGGAATATCTTTGAAAGACGGGGGATTTCAGTAAGGAAAGATAAGAGCCTTGTTTTCCGTTCGATGGAACGCCGACGTTGTCGATGCGAACGAACAAGAAAACAAGCGCAAGAAGAATGGAAAGAAAGGCCGTGAGAAAAAAAGAATACTTCCAAGTTCCGAAAGTCAAAAGCCAAACTCCCACGATCGGAGCCAACGCGGGAACTAAGGATTCTACACTTCCCAACATTCCGAGAGCCTTGGTCGCTCCCTTTTCATCGAAAAGATTTTTCGCGATCCCAGGAGCCAGAACGGCGGGCGCGGAAGAGAAAAGCCCTTGAAAGAATCTGCAAAGAATCAGAACGTCCAGATTCTCCGCAAAAGAACAAACAAAGGATGCAATGGCGTATAACGTGAGAGAGGAAAATAAAAGTGAAGAAGTTCCGATCCGAGAAGCAAGATTCCCGAACAAAAGCATTCCGAACGCCGTCCCGGCGACAAAGGACGCGATCACAAATTGGGAAGCGGTCTGATCTCCTCCCAAAATTTCGGGTAAGGAAGGAATGCTCGGAAGAACCAAATCGATCCCGGAAAGTCCCAAAACGGAACCAAGTCCCAGGAGCATACAAATCAAAAATGCGTTTTCATTTTTTACGGCGTTCATTCCAAAAATATCCATTCTCCAATGATTCAAAACCAAAGATCGAAATCTTATCGGAGAAAGCAAGAACTTAGAATGAATTAGCCTTCTTTGTTTTTGGTCGTCTTATAAAAACGAATCGATTCGAAAAAGAAGGAGTTTAGGAAACGGAAAGTCTGATCGCGGCCTTGTCCATTAGCAGTTTCATACATTGATTGTCGTTATCGATCGCCAGTAGCCAGGAACAATTGTTTCTTCCCGTTTTAGAAACGATTCTTTTACAAAGCGGACAGGTTTCCAAATTCTCATTCTCAAGTATTTCAAAAGCGGTAGTTTTTTCAAAAAGTTCTCTTCTCGGAGGAGAAGTCACTTCATAGACTTCCTTGAGTTCGTTGTTCTCGTTGAATTCGATTGAAATGATTCCGATCTCGTTCGCGCTACAGAGTTGTTTAAACGTTTCAAAACGATCCTTATCGTGAAAGAGTTCATAATCAAACATCGGAATGATAATATACGAATAATTCGAAAAAGATTTATAATTGATCGCCTGACTGATCGCTTTTGTAATCGAGTCGATCGAATTCGAAGCCTTCAATTCAAAGGTGTAAACCGAAAGAGTGTCGAAATTCAGATCCGATTCGATCTTATATCCTACGAAATCATAATTCTGAAGTTTACCGCCTCCCCGATCGAATTGAGCGTCTCTGACTTCCAAAGAAAGACATTCCGCGAGCTTAGGAAGAATTAATTTTCCAAGACCGATCTCGTCTTGTTTGTTCTCGTTTCCATAATAGACGAATTCGTTTTTCGTCTTATAAAAATAATTCCCCTTACCTCTCTTAAACTTATAGGTGCTGTTGTTGAAAACATAATCCTTAAAACCTTCTCGCACCGCCGATAGGTTCAAAATCGAAGGGTCGTTTTTTAAATAATTCATCATATTCGGAAAAATGAAAGATAAGGCCTCCCCCAATTCTCCGTCCTGTATCGTATCAAAAATTCTCTTCGCAAGAAGAGTTCCGATTCCACGAGGAAGATATACCTTAGTCAATTTCATCGGTCCACCTTGGCCTTGCGATGGCTTCCATTCAAAACCCAATTTGGATAGATAAGAAACAAGATCCGCCTTAAAGGATTGCCAACTCTCGCTCTTTTTACCGATGAGAATTTTCATCAAATGTTCTTTCGATAAACACGCGGTGTATTCCTTTATGGAAATTTGATAGTCCTGTTTGTCGGAATCCAACTCGATCAAAGCCGAGAATATATCATCAATATCTTTTAGAGAAAGTCTCAATTATGTCCTCCGCAAATGTCGCTGGCACAGTATAAAATCGTTATCTGTGTTTTTTAAGTCGGTTTAAAATATTAAAGGGAAACGGAAAGTCTGATCGCGGCCTTGTCCATCAACAGTTTCAGAAGCGATCGATTCTTTTTTGAAGAGCAGTCCGGTCGGATTCAGTCTTCGCAAGAGAAAGAGCTTTTTTAAAACTCGCTTTCGCTTTTAGATCGTCAAAATTCGAGTAGAGTTCGCCTAAAAGCGCGTGATAAAAACGATTCTCATTGAGAGTGAGTTTCTCCGCTTCGAGAATCGCTTTTTCTTTGCCTTTCACTTTGGACAACGCGTAAATTCGATTCAAAGCCGCAAAGGAAGAATATTCAATTTTCAGCAAGCGATCGTAGGCTTGCAGTATATTCTCCCATTTACTCGGAGAATCCTCTTTTTGAGTATGCCAATAAGCGATTTCGGCTTCTAAATGATATTTGGAAATCCGATTTCCTTTTGCGGAAAGACTTAAAAAATAACCGCCTTGAACGATGAGATTCCGATCCCAAAGGTTCGGGTCCTGATCTTGGTAAAGAATCGATTCGCCCTTTTCATTTTGTCTCGCGGAAAATCGGGAAGAATGAAAACAAATCAAAGACAAAAGCGCGTTCACTTGCGGAAGATTCGTAATTTCGTTCTCGGCAAGAAGACGACACAAACGAAACGCTTCGAAACAAAGATCCTTCCTAAGAATCTCGTTTTGACTTGTGGAATAGTAACCCTCGTTGAACAAAAGATAGATCGTTCGCAAAACAACGTTTAGACGATCTTCGATCTCGGCGGAACTCGGAAGTTCGATTCTAATTCTTTCCCGTTTTAATTTTTCTTTGGCGCGAAACAAACGTTTATTGATCGTTTCCTTGTTCGTCAAAAATGCGTCCGCGATTTCTTCGATCCCGAAACCGCAGAGAATACGAAGCGCCAAACCGATCTGAGCTTCTTCCGGAATCGAAGGATGACAGATCGTAAACATCATCCGAAGTTGACTGTCGATGATATTGTGCGAGGTAAGATCGATCTCCTTCTCCCAAAAATTTTCCAAAAACTCCGAATGCGCTCTTTTGAGTTCGGGAACTATCTTATCGGAGAATACAAAATCTCGTTGCAGATGATTTTTCGCCTTATTCTTTGCGACGTTATAAAGCCATGCGCTCGGGTTTTGAGGAACACCTTTGATTCCCCAAACCTGAGATGCGGTTAAAAAAGTTTCACTCGCTATATCTTCCGCAATATCCATACGATCCAAACCGAAACGTTTGGAAAGAACGGAAACGATCTTTCCGTATTCCGTTCGAAAAAGATGAGGTATTAATTCTCCATTCTCCATCTTAAAAAAAGTTCTTCTTCTAATCCGAAGAAGAACTCGATCATTCATTGATTCTCGTGAACACCTATTATTTTTCTGACTTCTACGCTGTTGCCGTCTCCGTTTAAGATCGGACATTCCTTTGCGATGCTCGCGGCTTCTTCGAAATCTTTCGCTTTGATTACGATAAAACCGGCGATCGATTCTTTGATATCCACATAAGGACCATCCGTAACGATTCCGTTCGATCGAATCACCTTACCTTCGGTCGATAAGCCCGTTCCTCCGGAGAATTTGTTAAGCGAAATGATTTTTCCCACCCAATCGTGGTATTGTTTCATATAAACTTCGAGTTGTTCCGGAGAAGGTTGAGCTTCTTTTGTGACGAGGTCCAAGCGCATTAAGATTAAGAATTCATCCATAATTTTACTCCGTTCGCATTAAAAAGTTCGAAAGTTTTTGTTCGTATTCTTCCGGATGAATATCACGAATCGTTCCGTGATCTCCGAAATCGGGAAGCCAAATCGTCTTTGGTCCTTCGTATAAGTCGAACAAATCCTGCGTTTGCCGATACGATACTACTCGATCTTTTTGGCTGTGAATGAAATAAATCGGCACACCGCTTTCAAGACGCAATGAATTTTTCGGGTTCAACAACCCGTCGAACCGACCGCGTAACATCGATAAGTCGATCATCGCTTGAACGAATTTTTTAGGAGCCGACTGCGCTTCCGGAGAATCAAAAATCAATCTTTGAAAACTTTCCATCGGATTCTCCGCTATAACCGCTTTCAATTTCGGCATCTGAGGCAATGCGATGAGAATCGAACCCGCTCCTATCGACGAACCCATTGCGTAGACTTTCTTATATTTTTTCAAAAGATAAAGATACGCGGAGAATACGTCCCGCGATTCTCTATGTCCGTAAGTCAATCCTTCGACCGGGCAAGGCGCGTCTCCGTGACATCCTAGATCGAACGTCAAAACGTCGAGTTTGTTTTTCAAAAAGAATCGAATGTGCCTCGTCATCTCTCTTCGATCGCTTCCCCCTCCGTGAACTAACAGGATCGCTCCTTGAGATCGGGAGAATCCGTTCTTCCTTGTTTCGATTTGCCAACCGGGAAGTTCGTAACCATTTATGGAAAGAATTTTGACTTCTTCAAATTCGAATTCTTTCGTTGCTCTTAAATTTCCGCAACCTTTACCCCAATGTGTTTCGGCTTCTTGTTTACAAACGGATAAATCCTTAACAACTCCGTGCCAAGACGGGAATAGAAGTTGATTGCTTGCGGACCAAAGTCCCGCGCAAAGGATCAGTAAAACTAAAATCGGGAGAACGGGGATCAGCCAGATCAGTTTCCGTTTCATAAATTGACTCCGTCGGTGATGTCCGAATAACATATTAATGCGAACAAATTCATTTTATCGCACTCCTTTGTGTTTAGTGGTTCACCTCTTTATCAATCGAATTTGAGAAAATTGGACATAGAATGGATTCTTTCTTTCAACAATGAATGTTTACTTGTACACAAATTTGATCAGAATTCTCATCCAAAATTTGCCCAAAATGCCTTACCCATTTTTTCCACGCCTTGTCGTTATCCGACGAAGGCTTTTTGAGCATCTTCCAGCCGAAATCTTGAAGATCGATCCAGGCGCCGTCCAAACGTATAATTCCGGAAGTCGAATAATCTTCCGGTAAGTTCCTGACATAACTTGAATTTTCTAAAATCTCCGAAGACGCGTTCGGGTAACTTGCTTCCAATTCTTTATCAAAAAGCGCCGGTTCATCGGGGAAAATCCAATAGTCCCAATGATGGGAACGAATCGATTCGATTTTGTCCTCATTGAGGCGATGTGGTTCCAGAGCTTGCTTTAAAGATGTATATATATCTTTTGTAGAACTGTGGATTAAGACGGTGATATGAGATCTCATTTTTGAAAATGATACGACGAATTTAGGTTCGGAGAATCGGCTACACTTGTGCAATACATTATAATATTCTTATTCGATTTTAAATTCTCATTAAAACGATGAAATCCGCTCGTCGAATGCTCGCCCTGAAACTATAGAACTACGTGTAGCTTTTAGAAACTTCCCGTTTCAACCTTACCAAAACGTTTGTAATTCGCAATGATGATACCGTTTGGAGAAATTCGACTTTCCGTTACTTTGAATGCCGCGGGAATCGTACCTTCCATAAACAACCTCTTTCCACTTCCCAAGGTCAGTGGATATATTTTGAGCCAAAACTCGTCCACCAAATCATGCTTCATAAGAGTCTGCACAAGATTTGCGCTTCCGTAAACGTGTAAATCCGGCCCTTCATCTTGCTTGAGCTTTATGATTTTTGCAACAATGTCACCGCCCAAAAAAACGGAAGGTCGCCATTCACTCGAAGTTTTTGTATTTGAAGCGACGTATTTGGTCGCAGTCATTACGCGCGGCCAAACGTCAGTATGTTTCGGCCAGTAGGATTCCCAAATGTCAAAGGTCTTTCGTCCTAATAGAAGATCGAAGGGCACATTCATTTGCTGGGCCATGACTGATCCAATTACATCGTCAGAATATGGAACTTGCCATCCGCCATAAACGAAGTCGCCACTGGTATCTTCCTCTGGCCCGCCTCCGGCTTGTATAACACCATCTAACGTGAGGAATTCAAGTACGATAATTTTTCTCATGACCAAGCTCCTGGTTCAATTAGGCTGAACTCAAAATGTAAGGTCAAACGTAGTCTTTGTCAACGGGATTTGGGTGGATGAGGAGGAAGTGCGAGAGAAGAATGGAGTGAGTGAAGGCGGTGACGAATTCATAACGAATCACTTTTTAAAAAGGATTCCCTTTCTTCCACTAAAGTATTCTCAATTTTTGGCGTAATCTCAAAGAAAAATTGTAATCTTCCTGTCGAGAACAGCCAATCGAAAAAGAGAAAATAGCTAATTTTTCCAATTAAAAATATTATAACGAAATCGTACGATAAAAACTGACTGGCCCCATACAGATAAAAAATAAAGACCAAAGGTAACGGCGCTCCCATTACCGAGCTCTCTAACCTACCGGCAAACAAGATCATTGCGACCGCACAAGAATTTCTAGAAATACTATAGAAAAGGTGAACATAGTTTTTATAATCATTAAATTTACCTTCCTCTACAGATCCACTCTCTAAGTTATATTCAATCGCCGCGATTCCAATCACAGATATCGAAATTAAAATAATAAAAGCGGGAAAGTACCTACTTTTAGAATGAAGCAACAAGTAGCATATACCAAAAATTAAAGTCGAAGCATTGTTGCCTAAATTTAACCATGTTACAAAGCAAATGTGCCGAAGGCCAAGCGAAGGTTGCGAAGCAATCCTGAAGCGCCGCGAGAAGCCGCAGTTAGGCGAAGTCCATTAAATCAGTAGATGTATTCTATTTACCAGAAATTTTATTTATTGTACCTTTAACTAATTCAACAGCCCGGTCAGATACCGGACTTGGGGTAGGTCCAAAAGTTATTTCCTTGGAGCTAAGAATGTCAAATACTTCCTTAAGCTCACTATTAGTGGCTTCCGTAATGAGAATTGAGTCACAGATAGCTTCTAGATGATCAGCTATTCGAAAATGATATCGTGTTATATGAACAAGAATTTGAAGCAGATACACTGCCAAAAACACTGAACCAATTCTAAGTATTGCGGAACCAATAGTATTAATCATAAAGGCCCGTTGACTTGCCTCTTCTTTTAAACGGGAATTCTCGCCTTTTAAAAGCTCGACGGCACTTTTCTCTACAGCTGTATCAGTACTAAAATCCTCCTTATTTGTTGAACCAAGAAAATTTTCATTAAATTTATAATCGAAAAAAAGAAGTTTTATTTCAGTACTTTTTGCAACATCAGCAGTAGGAAGCGTTTGAGCACTTGTGAAAAAGAAAGAAAGCATAAAAGCAACAACGATTACAATTAAAGCAATTAATATCTGTGCAAAACGCCTTGCACGGAGCGCTCTTTTACGCATAGCGACTATAACGATTTCCATCTTTTCTTCTTTTTCCATATTAATCCTAAAGGTAATTCTCTATACTTTTATCAAATCAAAATACTTTAAAACCACTTCTATATTTTGGAGAATGAACAAAGATTATTTTGACTGAAGTAATCGCTTAATGGATTTCGCCGAACGAAAGAGTATCCTCGACGTTGCGTGTCCAAGCGCATTAAGCGCGCAGGACTTGGCACAAGGTTCGAGCGACCTTAGTCGCGTCTCGCGAACCGAAGTGGCAAAGCAAAGTGCGGAGCCGGAGTGAAAGTCGCATTAGCGATCTCGAACGAAGCGAGGAGACGAAGTTAGACGTCGTTTGCCAAATCCTCAAGAAGAAATTTAAGAATCGTGTTTCTTAATACAAAACGAATTTTGTCAAATCTATCTAGTCTAATCATTTCATTCGTATCCAATGTAATCATTAAATGTGTTGGATTTGGATCTAGAATCGATTCACCGGAGTGAAAGTGGGCTGACCTAATTGTACCATATATTTCTTCAATTAATCGATCGTTTTTATTAATTTCTGGGTTGTATTTTCGCACGAACTGAGCGAATTTTTTCTTATGATTCTGAGATAGAGCAGATAGGGCTTCTACAGATGCTATTAAATATGCGATAGAAGCTGAAGGGAAATGATCTTCTAAAAATTTTGAAATCCTATAAAGCCTAAATACATTCGCGAGACAGTTGCCTACTTTTTCGCTTTGGAGCCATTTATATACTTTTCGAAATTCAGAAGGTAAATATTTTCTAGAGCGAGTAAATTTCAATATTGATTCTGTCGGATTTATAACTTTTGCAAACTCTCCTTTTTTTGGTAATTTACTATTTAGTAATGGCTCCACTTTAAACCCTGAATATTTCCTTTCATTCGTTTCAGTATTTTGCATCGGATATATCCAAACCATTCCTTGGGAACTTCTTGGTATATTTACATCTTGAACAAAAGACAGGTAATTTTGAATTTGATCAAATAGCTTAATTGATTCTACGTGCGATTGATTGTTGTTGAAAGCTAAAATTCTAAAATCTACATATATAACTCTACTTGTTAAACACAGATTCGCGTTATAAGAATCCGAGAAAGCTTCAGAAATGCGTATGTTATTATTTAACCAATATTCACCAACAAGTGGATAGCCAATATACTCGATTGATTTTCGAAAACAGTAACTTTCTTTTTTTACACTTACAAAGTCCGCTATAAGGGAAAGTAAATAAAGTGTAATTTTGTCTTTCACCTTTTTTGGAAATGCACCCTTCTTAGTCTTATTAATTCGAATATCATTTATTTTACCTTTAAAATCCTTTTGAAGAATTAGGTTAAATTTATATTCCGGATCCATTGATATAAATTCTATGTCAATTGCTAATGACTGTTCAGTTAATTGCGAGGCAGTTTGACCAATTTTAAAATTTCTATCATGGTTTCCTTCGAGCAAAGTAAATAATTTTTCTACATCCAATGGTTCTAAATTTTTGATTCTTTTGAAAATTTCATCCATGGCAAATGACGTCTAACGAAAGAGTCCCCTCGACGTTTGCGGTTCTGAAGCGCGCTAAACGCGCGGAAGAATTGGCACGAAGGCTTGAGTGAGCCTTAGCGAACGTCTCGCAAGCCGAGTGACAAAGCAAATGTGCCAAAGGCCAAGCGAGAGTTGCGTTAGCAATCTCGAAGCCTTGCGAGAAGACGAAGTTAGGCGAAGGTGCTGAGATCTGTTTCCAATTTCTTTTTTAATCTCTTCAAACCTTTTGTAATAATTTCTCGATTTTTCGCTTCTTTTACCCATTTAGGTAATCTTGTTACCATTGCCCATTTCGTTGGATAAGAAACTCGTTCCCGAAGATCTGCATCAATATAATCAACTAAATCATTTATATGATTCTCATTATAAGCCCAAAGTTCATGACTTCCTATTTTAAACTTTAGCCATAATGGCAACCCGAAATAAGGATCAATTCCTTGGGTCGCCGAATAAGAAATATTCCATTGTAAATTCTCTTCAGTTTCGTTATTGCAAACAGGACATTTAACCTTAGCTGTCATTGGAATTTTAGGTGAATACTTAGTGCGGTAAATACGTTTTTCAATCCACTGATATCCACACTTGCCACAAGGTCTTTTAAACGAGCCAGTAATTTCTCCCTTCCAGATAACATTTTTCTTTTCCTTATTAAAGGTACATTTTAAGCAGATGACTCGTTTAATTTCATCATGTTGGATTGGAAAATCATACTCAATACCTTGAACAGTTATGATTGCAATCGATAAACAATTCGGACATTCAACGAAAATCTTGTTTCGATATTTGTTTATTGATCTTCCGTTATTGGTAATTCTTTTTTTCATAAACGATATTATATTCAGCACTTTCGCCTAACGAAAGAGTCTCCTCGACGTTTGCGCTCCCGAAGCGCTTAAGCGCGAAGGGATTGACGGAGGCTTGAGCGAACCTTAGTGAGCGATTACAAGCCGAACGTCAAAGCAAATGTGTCGAAGACCGTAGTGAGGGTTGCGTTAGCAATCCCGAACGAAGCGAGGAGACGAAGTTAGGCGTCCGTTGTCGCCCCTAAAACGAATTGATGACTATTACTGATTACTTCAGATATTTGATTTCGATGAGACAAACCAAGAAGCGACGAATCCAGTAAAAGTTCCAAACAGACCTACCCCTGTCGTCATTAAGATCGCCGCTATTATCCGTCCCTCAGTCGTTACTGGGAATTTATCTCCATAACCCACAGTCGTGATTGTCGTATAAGACCACCAAAGAGCATCTTCTGCGGTTTTAATATTACTATTCGGAGTATCTTCTACCTGAAGAATCGCGATCGATGAAAAGATAATTATTATGAACGCCACTAAAGCAACTGATGAAAATGCGCCTTGAGCCTTATTTCTAAAAATGAAGTGAATTAAGTTTTTCGTAGATCGTAAAGCTCTGAGAATTCGTAAAAGTCGAATTAATCGGAATAACCTTCCTGCTCTAAAATAATCTAAAGTTGGAATACTCGAAAGTAAATCTATCCATCCCCATTTTAAGTAAGAAAGCTTATTTTCAGCAGTGAATAGCTTGTATGTAAAATCAAAGATGAAAAAGACACAAATTAGATTATCGATAAAGTTTAATAATTTTTCTAATTCTGAATCCAGCTTAATGAAAGAACTTAGTAATAATGTTGCTAAAACGTAAACTGATAAGACAACTGTCGCAAGATCGATAATCGCAAAAGGAAATTGTCTTTGGCTTTCTTCATTTTCCATTGAATTTTTTTAAAAAGTAATTTCGCGACAATGACGCCTAACGAAAGAGTCTCCTCGACGTTTGCGGTCCCGAAGCGCTTAAGCGCGAAGGGATTGACGGAGGCTTGAGCGAACCTTAGTGAGCGATCACAAGCCGAACGTTAAAGCAAATGTGTCGAAGACCGGAGTGAGGGTTGCATTAGCAATCCCGAACGAAGCGAGGAGACGAAGTTATGCGCTGAAGCCCTACCCCTATTAAAACTAAATTAAATTTTTAGTTTTTCAAAAGTCCTTATAATAGTCTCTAATGAAATACTTCCGTCAGCGACTCCGATCGTAAGTTCATACAATGTGCTTTCTGGATCTTCTATTTCAACTTCATTTAAATCTAGAAAAATCAGTGCAGACGCGAGAGCTACTCGTTTATTCCCATCTACGAAAGCGTGATTTTTACAAAGGTAAAATAAATACGCTGCTGCCTTTTGTATTAGGCCAATATGAAATTCTTGATTATCAAATCCGGAAAGTGGCTGTGCAATCGCTGATTCGAGAAGATTTTTATCTCTAATTCCGTAAGAACCACCATATTCTTCTATTTGGTTCTTATGAATGTAAAGAATCTCTTCATATGATAAATATCTAACTGAAGAAATTGGGTTCATTCAGCAAGTCGTTTAAGTGTCTTGCCGTGTTTCTTATTTATTTTTCCAAGACTTGTTTCTAATTTTCTATCAATAGGCGTAATAATCAAACTTTTACCATCCGTACTAATATTCAAAGAAGTATCGGAAGTAATATGCAAAAGTTCAAGAATTGGTTTTTCTATAATTAGTGCGGAACTGTTACCGTGTTGAATTAGTTTTTTGACCATGATTTAACTCGTTACAACTTAGTATATACGATGGTGTTACTAAAGTCAAATTTAATTCGGCTACGATTTGAAGTTTTTCCCCTTTAATCTTAGATCATCTACTTTCAAAATCATTTTTGGGGCTTTTGCGCATAACGAAAGAGTCTCCTCGACGTTGCGTCCGCAAGCGCTTTTAGCGTGAAGCGGTTGGCACGAGGTTCGAGTGAGCCTTAGCGAACGGCTCGCGAACCGAAGTGACAAAGCAATGTGCGGAGCCGGAGTGAGAGTCGCATTAGCGATCTCGAACGGAGCGAGGAGACGAAGTTAGACGTAGTGCCGTTACAAAAAAGGGGTTAATTTTTTTTAATGCTAAAATAGTCCATCCACAATAAAAGCGCATTGCCTGTTGAAACCCCTGCTCTAAAGTCCTTCCATTTAGGAACTGGGTAAGAGTAAATATATTTTTCGTTAATGTAGTATTTTGCTTCGTTTTCTTTCTTTTGAATAGTTAATTTCTTAAATCCCTTGGAAGAAATACCCGGAAGCTTACCATCGATAATTAAATGGTGATCGAAAATACGAAACTTACCTAAATTGGTGACTTCGAAATATAGAAAGTCTTCCTTTCCTGTAAAATCGCCAAATAAAATACCATAATATTTATCGTTATCACTAGCAGGTCCCGCTACAGAAACTTCTAAAATGAAATCATTTAGATAATTTAAATTTATCGGAATAGCGTTAAATCTTTCTTTATTGTCCAACGATCGAAAATAATACTTTCCTTTTTCTATTGTAGCTTCTTGCAATCCGTCATTACCTGTCCAGAACTGCTTATCATCATTTTCAAAATCATTGAAATAAATATTCTCTTTCATTAAGGGTACATTGAGGCTATTTGTTTCAGAACAACCAATAGTAAAAAATAATAGTGCTAAATTTAAAAAGTTTTTCATAATTGTTTTAAGGCATTACGTCTAACGAAAGAGTCTCCTCGACGTTGCGTGTCCAAGCGCCTATGTGCGCCGGACTTGGCGCAAGGTTCGAGCGTCCTTAGACGCGTCTCGCGAACCGAAGCGACAAAGCAATGTGTCGAAGACCGTAGTGAGTCCGAGCGGGAACCGTGAGTGACGAACGAAGCGAGGAGACGAAGTTAGGCGATGTGCTGAAAGTCTTACAATGGTTTATAGAGACTCGATTTTCCCAAGTAGTTTAAATTATTAATTTTACAATATTCTGAAAGCGTATCATTAAACCATTCTTCTGATTGTGGATGCAACATGACGCTTTCAATAAAATCGCTGATATTAGAAAAACTAACTTTAATACGGTCCGAAAACTTTTTCTTAGTTAATTTTTCATTTGAACCTAAACTTGCTAAAATTTTTTCCATTTGAATTGCCTCTTCGTCCGACATAGTTTCATTAATCGCTTCGTTGTCCTGATAAACTATGCGCACTTCTTGCTCGTGAGAAAAAGAAGATCGTTTATGTTTAAATGCTTCAATAAAATCTGTTTTGTTTTTTGCGATCTTTAGTCTTTTAATAGTTTCTTTTAAACTAATTTCATTCTTGTAATCAACGTATAATAATTTTAAGCCCTCTATCTGCTTCATTTTCGATTCTGATACCTCTACTCTAATAGCTTTCCGATCAAAATTGTATATCCGCCACATAGCATCGCTTTCTGGACATAAAGTCCAAGACTGAGCATAAAAAATATTTTCAAATCTTAGTCCTAAATTCATAAATAATGCTCTCTCAGGAGTATTAATACTTTTGAGATTAGCGGCTACTTCTTCTTTCCCTTGCTCAGAATTCAGCTTTCTGAAAATGAAACCTTCGTAAGGATCCTCCCATAATTTTGGCCTGACTAAAGTAAGTGATTGAGTCTGAATGAGATCGACAAATGAATAAAAACTCATGAAGCGAAAGATTTTTTTATCTTTATTATTTTTCATTTTTTTAATCCATTTCAGCATGTCGCCTAACGAAAGAGTCTCCTCGACGTTGCGTGTCCAGGCGCCTGAGCGCGCCGGACTTGGCACTTCGGTTCGAGCGACCTTAGTCGCGTCCCGCGAACCGAAGTGACAAAGCAATGTGCCGAAGGCCGTAGTGAGTCTGAGCGGGGACCGCGAATGGCGAACGAAGCGAGGAGACGAAGTTAGACGCCGTAATTTAACTTAATTTGATCTTTTTAATTAGCTCCATTATCGCATCAATTTTGATTCCATCGTTTTTTTCATCAGAATACGGAATCTCACCCGCGAAATAAGTATTTCTCATTATTTCTTTAAGTAATTCAGTTCGCGCTTCTACATTTTCTTTAGGAATTAATTCTGATAATAATCTAAAAGAATTAAGTACATTTTCCCTGTGAGTATTGATTGTAGATAGAAGTTTATTACTATTGTAATTTTTAAAACAGATTTTAACTAGATAAATCCACGAGGACAATATAACAATCCGAACTGAATACCAACTTATATATTTCAAAGAAAATTCAGTTTCTTTATATATTAAAACGTCCGAATTAAAATTATTAATTAAATAAGCAGGTAGCGTAATAAGAAAAATTAATCCGAAAACTAACCAGATTTCAGATGCTCCAATTTTGAAATAAGAGAAACGTCCTTCATCTACTCCATTTGTTTCAAATATACGCGAGTGTTTTAATGACTGTTTTCTAAAGATACTTGCATATTTTTCAATGCTAAGTTGTGCAAGTTCTTTACGTAATCCCTCAAGTAATGAACTAGTTTCGTTTTCTTGAGATTTTAACTTTGTAATGATCGACTCGACTTCCTGAGCTTTACTCGTCTCTAATGATAATATATAAGTTGATAAAGATGGATAAGGAATACCTCCGATATTTGGATTAATCGTAAATTGAGTAATAAGCGCTATTGCTTCATCCATCTCGACGATTATTTCGTTATAGGGTCTGGGATTAGTATTATCTAGAAGACGAAGTAATGTTTTTGCTGGTTTTCCGAATAACCCTGCATATGCTAATATTGACACTTCAATATTATGGGGAAGATTTACGTTAATAGAGATTTCCAAAACCTTTATAAAACTTGGTATATAATTTTTATATTGAGTGAGAACCCACTTAAGGTTTTGGTTAATAGACTTGTTATCTAAGCCAAGTATACTTTTTAGATCGAATATCGTATTCTGAGTCGTCTTAATTTGCTCATCATTCATAACACAGAGCTCCTAAATTATGGCGTCTAACGAAAGAGTCTCCTCGACGTTGCGTCCGCAAACGCTTTTAGCGTGAAGCGGTTGGCACGAGGTTCGAGCGACCTTAGTCGCGTCTCGCGAACCGAAGTGGCAAAGCAATGTGCGAAGCCGGAGTGAGGGTCGCATGAGCGATCCCGAACGGAGCGAGGAGACGAAGTTATGCGACGTTTCCTGACTTACTCACTGTTACTTTGCGCGATAGTGTAATTAAGTTTATTTGCGATTTTTTGAACGAAGTTCTTAATTTCATCTTTATGCGTCTCAATCCAACAAAGAATTATTCTGTCCATAAATTTAGCTTCAGTTATAGATAATTCAGGAAAGATCATATTAAATATCTTTTTAGATTTATCTGTTGCAGACAATTGTTGCTGGCTGACTAATGCTGAACATTTTTTGAAAGCCGTCGTTATCCCATTTAAAAATTGCTCAGCTGCTATAATATTAGCTTCATCGAGCAGCTCTTTTTCAATACAAGATTGACCAGGTAATGAGAATAACGATTCATCTGGAGATTCTCCAATATCAGCATCACGAATCCCGATCACCCGTTGTCCTTCTGAATAAAATAATGTTACCATTTTTTTAACATCATCCGTATTACCAACTGGAATAATTGTAGTATTTTCGAATAGGCTTCTATTGTATCTTTGAAAAATTTCACTTAACAATGCCTTAGCCTTTGTGTCCTCTACAAAAATGATATCTTTATTTGTTTTTACCGACTTCGATAATTCACGTGCTGCGTAAAATTCAGGTATATTATAAAGTACTGAAACATGGCCTATCTTATCTCTAATTATCAACTTTCTTGCTTGCGGTGGCAATGTATCAAATATATCTTGCGAATGTGTTGCAATAATTATTTGATGACCATTCCTTTTACTAAGTGTCATCAAATACCAGCCCAATCCTTTTTGAGCGTCTGGATGCAAAGTTAGCTCTGGCTCTTCAAGCAATATCAAACTTTTCTTCGGCAAAGATTCAAGAAATTCGATTAACCTAACAATTTTTTGTTCACCCGCACCCATATGTGGTTCAGTATACGAAATACCATTTCGTTCAAGCTTTGGAAACGTGTCAGACCATTCGCCTTTTTTGATTCCAACCGTTAGCAACTCTGATTTCGTATACGGTATTTCTAATATTTGAGAGATTGAAGCAGTGATTTTTGAATCTACAGATTTTGTATTTCTGATCTCTATTTGAGATTTAAAAATGTTAACACGATCTTTCTTTTCAATTCTAGGTGCAAAATTGCTTATTCCAATAAAATATACGTTTCTTAAAATAGATGCTTTTTTCGGATATTCCCATCGTGTTCTACTTGGAGAGTAAGGAACATCAAAGCCAATTGTGTCGTCCCAAAAAGTAAATCCAACTTTTGCGGGTAAATCAATTGCCGAAGTTTCACCTTTAAGTGCGCCCCGAATCCAATCACCCACTTTAAAATGACGGCCACCCTGCTCTTTAACATATGCCGTTGAGCACATTTGTAAAAATGTAGTCTTGCCACTTCCATTTATACCGGCAATTACCGATACAGGCCAATTAAATTCGATTTTCTCTTTTATCCCCCTCACATTCTCTATCGAAACTGATTTTAAAATATTTCCATATAATCCATTTCTTGCAGGAGGATTTAAAAAGACATCATCAATATCTTTTATTGCCTTTGATATGTTTTGTGCATTTGCCATACTATAAAGTCCTTACAATTAAAGTAAAAATTAAGAAATGTCGCATAACGAAATAGGCTTCTCGACGTTTGCGGTCCTGAAGCGCGCTAAACGCGCGGAAGGATTGGAACGAGACTTGAGTGAGCCTTAGTGAACGTCTTGCAAGTCGAGTTACAAAGCAAATGTGCCGAAGGCCAAGCGAGAGTCGCGGAGCGATCTCGAAGCGCCGCGAGAAGCCGCAGTTAGGCGAAGCTTTTGCTTAAAACAAAGTATTATTTTTGCAGTTTTCGCCTACGGGTAGATCCGTAATTTCAAATTTAGTACTATTGGGATCAATTTTAAAGAAATCTACCCCTTTAAATGAGTAAATAGAATTTGAATCATAGGATTTATTGTTTGATATCTCGCTGTTTGCATAATATTCCAAATAAGTGCAGCCATGCGTACAATTCTCGGCTTCACCTGCTCCACTGTAATAGAATACTTTTTTTGGGGATAACTTTAAAGATTTCATTACCGAACTCCAGCACCCGTGTTCAGAG
Organism: Leptospira barantonii; assembly: GCF_002811925.1. Classification (NCBI taxonomy): domain Bacteria; kingdom Pseudomonadati; phylum Spirochaetota; class Leptospiria; order Leptospirales; family Leptospiraceae; genus Leptospira; species Leptospira barantonii. Next base: position 165,953 of record NZ_NPDS01000004.1, on the reverse strand, counting down.
CAAACATAGCCATCACAATTATAATATTCGGACAGAGTGTAAGATCCGTCAGCGCATAGCTTAATATAAGTCCCCTCTGCTTTCACTTTAATATTCAAGTGCTTACCAGGTCTTGTGCAACTATATTCATTTAGAGATGCTAATTGAAGCATTGCTCCAAATACGTAACCAATTTCATTTTTGAGAGTAATTACTTTAGCCCATTTCGCTTTAAAGCTCGGTGCATTTCTAATCGATAGAACATCCTCCCTCGAGGTAAATTCAATAACATTGACAATATCTTTTTCGAATAACTTTCCTAAGGTGGCAGATTGATTATTTGCTTCACTTTTGATATTTGCTTCCTTGGTAATGACCTGATACTTCGTTGTTTTCAAGGTTAATTTTGGTTTTTCATTGAAGATGAAACAGTGATTTAGCATAAGAAAAGACAAGATTAAAATAATTTTTTTCATGTTACAAATTTAGTTCTCCATTAAGATATTATTTGCAAAAATTTCGCCTAACGACCGAAGCTTCCCGACGTCGCTGTTCCCGAAGGGACGCGAAACGCTTCTTAATAGAATACTTTCTCTTTACTATTTAACTTCGTGAGCGAAGCGATGTGGTGGAACCCGGAGCGAGGGTTGCAACGCAAGCCCGAGCGGAGCGGGAAGCGTTAGTTAGGCGCTGTTCCCGCGAGCATCTCAAATACGTTTGCAAAAACCATTGCAACTGAATGAAACAAGAAACGCCTTCCCCTTCTCACACTCAGCCAAACAATTCCCAAAAAAGCGCAGCGGGAATGGCGCCTAACGACCGAAGCTTCCCGACGTCGCTGATCCCGAAGGGACGCGAAACGCTTCTTACTAAAATACTTCTCTTTTACTATTTAACTTCGTTGAGCGAAGCGATGTGGTGGAACCCGGAGCGAGGGTTGCAAAGCAAACCCGAGCGGAGCGGGAAGCGTTAGTTAGGCGTCCGTTCCCGCGAGCATCTTAAAGCCTTTCCAATAAACCATTGTAACTGAATGAAACAAGCAAAGCCTTCCCTTTCGCACACTCAGCTAAGCCCTTTCCCAAAAAGCGCAGCGGGAATGGCGCCTAACGAAATAGGCTTCTCGACGTTTGCGGTTCTGAAGCACGCCTAAGCGTGCGAAAGAATTGGAACGAGGTTTGAGTGAGCCTTAGCGAACGTCTCGCAAACCGAGTGACAAAGCAAATGTGCCGGAGGCCAAGCAAGGGTCGCTTGCGATCCCGAAGCGCCGCGAGAAGCCGCAGTTAGGCGACGTTTTGATTGATTTCAATAATCGTGCTTTATAAATGGTAAAATATTTTCTAAGAAAATTAATCTTTGGTTTTCAGCAGAATCCAAGTGCTCTATAATATTTTCATCCGATTCATCTGTTACTTCATTTTTAGACTGATTATTTTCGTTAGCAATTTTCATTATTTGCATTCTTATTAATTCTTTTTTGAATTCAATATTTGGAATTTGTTTCTCATTTACAGTCATTAAAATAAAATACATTCTCAAAAGAACAGGAAATAAATCACAATTGCTCAATTCGATATGACTAGTAAATATTTGATCATCCTGTAGCTCTTCATCTTTAATTACCTCGTTGGATTTAGGCAAGTAAATGCCTTCTTTATAATATTCTAGTAGTTTAGGATTAATTTTATAAGTTTTTAACTTTCCTATGATCAACTCTTCATTTTTTGATGTTTTTATAGAAATGCTTCTATCGAAAAGAATTCTAAACGTGATCGAATCAGATTCGTGAGGTATAGTAATTTTATCAAAGAAGGAATATTGTTTGTTTATTAGTTCTCTATCTTTGCTTACTTTGAGATCACATTGTCTACTATATCCGATTCGTCCATTTGATAACTTGATTTTAAAAAAACCAAAACCTACTATACCGCAAGAAAAACGGCTTTTTGCCCTCCTTAAGGATCCTTGAAGATTATTTATTTTGGCTTCTGCTTTGTTTGATTTATTATTAAAGTACGATTTATACCCAAATGTTTTGAAATTTGACAAGTCGAGGTGCAGTAATTTGTATTCTTCTAATAGTCCGAGATTTTCTGAAAATAAATCACTACTAAAGAAAGCAAAATAGAATAATAGAAATATCCGGATTTTCATTAATTTCAAAATGTCGCCTAACGTAATAGGCTTCTCGACGTTTGCGGTCCTGGAACGCGCCTAAGCGCGTGGAAGGATTGGAACGAGGCTTGAGCGACCTTAGTCGCGTCCCGCAAGCCGAGTGACAAAGCAAATGTGCCGAAGGCCAAGCAAGAGTCGCGGAGCGATCTCGAAGCGACGCGAGAAGCCGCAGTTAGGCGATGTTCTCAAATCCATTTACAATAATAATTTAGTTTAATTCCTATACTATATATGCATAGCTAAGGGAAGTCATCCCCGCCCGTATATAATGCACCATTGCATCTTTTAATTCGTAAATATGTATAATAGGAACCTTTGATTAATCCATACTTTTCTATTGATAGAATACCATAATTTGAGCAAGAGGGATTATATATGCACTCTCTATTATGTAGAGAGCGCATATATCTTTGATAAAATTTAATTCCTAAGATCCCCAAATACCTCATGTTTCTTTTTCAAATGTACAAACTAACCAGGCTCCACTTCCCCCTGAGCAACCTTTGACTTTGACTTCGCGATATTCACTCGAATGGAAACGCCATCCGTCTACCGCGTTTGTATTCAAAAAGTCACTAAACTGTTGGCAGCGTGCTTGATCCCAGCCTTGATCTTGGGCACCACATCCTTTGATCGTAGGCACGAAAGCCTTAACCATATACTTATAAGCCATATAAACTCCTAATTCTTAAAATTATTGCTGAGATTATTTAATAATTAAAACGAGTGAATTTAGAAGGCAAGTTTGCATATTCACTAGTTCTTTTTTGAGAATGTCGCCTAACGAAAGAGTCTCCTCGACGTTGCGTTCCCGAAGCGCTTGTGCGCGAGGGATTGGCACGAGGTTCGAGCGAGCCTTAGCGAACGGCTCGCGAACCGAAGTGACAAAGCAATGTGCGGAGCCGGAGTGAGAGTCGCATGAGCGATCTCGAACGGAGCGAGGAGATGAAGTTATGCGACGTCGCTATTCTTGATATTTAAAAATTTCCAAGATAGAATTTTACCGGTAAATCTTTCTTTTTCTTTAATGATAAAGAATGAAATAATGCATCTTGAACAAATTTATTCAAATTTTCAGTAGTAAACTTATAGCTTTTAGAATGAAGTAAAAATAACACGAAAAAAAGAAAAAAGAATACCAGTGTATATTTGTTATAAAGCTCGGTAGCCAACACATTAAATTCCAAATAGCAGTAAGCAATATAAAAACAAGATGTTATACCAGCCAGAATCAACGATATGAGAGAGGATCCATTTCCATGCATTAAATCGGTTAATGAGTCGTTTCGACTATTGATTTTTTCAAAAGATAAATCGTCCTCTCGCAATCTATGCCATAAAATATTAATGATCCTCCAATAGTCCTCTTCATTTAATTTTCTATATTTCCTCTTCAAGACTTTGGGTTCCCGAAAAAATTGTTTGATCACAGATAGCAGACCTTTTCTTTCAATTGCAGAATACTTATTTTGTTTTACGAATTTTAATAGCCCTGATTGTTCCAAATTTTTAATAAAATTTCGATATTTTGTTTTCGGATAAAAAGGAACATTCCAGAAGCAATAGTGATGAATTGCACTTATAACGAAACCTATACCAGCCGCGAAAGGAATAATTAGAGAGATTTCAATTTTGCTGTTCGCTAATATTTCGTAAAAATATATCTTCGGTAACAACCAAAGACTAATAAATACAAAAGTATATCCAAAGTAAATAAATACAGGAATTAGATAACGGATTATTTTATTGAATTCAGTCATATTTCCTTATAAGCTTTTATTAGCGATGTCGCATAACGAAAGAGTCTCCTCGACGTTTGCGGTTCTGAAGCACGCCTAAGCGTGCGGAAGAATTGGCACGAGGTTTGAGTGAGCCTTAGCGAACGACTCGCAAACCGAGCGACAAAGCAAATGTGCGGAGCCGGAGTGAGGATCGCATGAGCGATTCCGAACGCAGCGAGGAGACGAAGTTAGGCGCCGTTGGGTAATTTTAAAATCTGCATATATTACGCTTCCATTATTTGAGCCGCAATAAATTACCTTGATTACGCCAAAAAGTTGGTCTCCAATAATATAGTGATTCATCTAAGATGGCTCGTTGACACTGCTTGTTTGTAAAGGACTCAAACTTGTCCCGAATTGTATCGATAGGGCGCCAATCTGAATCTAAAAAATCTGTGGGGGCTGGCTTCCGAACATGTATTAGTAAACTTTTTTCTGAAGCATAAAATTCAAGAAAATTCAGCTGCGCTTGAAAAAGAGTTAGATGATTAGCCCCTCCACTGAGAGTAGTAGCAAATTCCAGCTGTAAAGCATCATCCTCCCAAAAACAAATTGGACAAATCTCGTAAGAACCTGGTGGTTCAGAAAAAACGATATAACCACAGCATGGGCATGGATAGAATAAATCTGTCATGTTTTATACTGAGTGCAATTCATAGCCTTTAATTAGGCAATCACATTACCCGAATATCATCTACTTTCAGCCGGATTACTAAATTGGGAGAATAATATTCCAATCGAGAGTACTATAACTTGTGCATAATTAGCCCAATGGCGTCTAACGAAATAGGCTTCTCGACGTTTGCGGTTCTGGAGCGCGCTAAACGCGCGAAAGAATTGGCACGAGGTTTGAGCGACCTTAGTCGCGTCTCGCAAACCGAGTGGCAAAGCAAATGTGCCGGAGGCCAAGCGAGAGTTGCGGAGCAATCTCGAAGCGAAGCGAGAAGCCGCAGTTAGGCGATGTGCTTAGTCATATTAAATTCCTAAGTTTCTTCCTTCTCTTTTAGTATCTCCCATCAAAATAAAAACAGAGCCCGCCGCTCTTCAATCGCAATAGTTGACCAAGACGTACATGATTATAGATATCCGACCCTTTATAATCATAAGCTAACAAATTAGAGTTTGAAATGTTTAAGTCTTCGCTAACGTATTTTTTTAAAGAATCGATCTGATCTTCAGAAATACGAAAATTATTAATCAATTTGAGGTTTTTAAATTTTAGCTCATCTCGACAAATAAATTTGATAAAGATAGAATTAGTATCTAAATCATGCACTTCATAAATATCCACTGCGTCATCGGGAATCACATTTGGAATCCAACCATTTAAATATGACTCAGATTTTCTCATTTCAGCATAATTTTGAAAATTCGAGGATATCCTTTCTGTACAGGAAATGAGAAGAATACAGATAATAAATTTAATCAAATACAGTAAATAATACTTTTTCATAGAGCTTTCCTAAATTGACATTCACTAAGCATGTCGCCTAACGAAATAGGCTTCTCGACGTTTGCGTTCCCGGAGCGCTTTGTGCGCGAAGGGATTGGAACGAGACTTGAGTGAGCATTAGCGAACGTCTTGCAAGTCGAGTGACAAAGCAAATGTGCCGAAGGCCAAGCAAGAGTTGCGAAAGCAATCTCGAAGCGCCGCGAGAAGCCGCAGTTAGGCGAAGTCGTTATAAATAAATCAATGACATGAGAGATAAAACGCAACCAATTTGTATTAAAATGATTAAGCTAAGCACAACTGCAATCTCAGTGGTCGAAGTTAAAGCTGGATTCTTTTCAGGGATATGTGGCCCATTATAACCTTTCCAAAGCTCCTCTGGTAGTGATGTAGGATCTTTTATGTATTTATCGCATTCTTCTTCTTTAAGCTTACCACTAATTGAAGTTATATACTTTATAAACGAATCATTATTTACGAATTTCCACATCTTATTACGTAACAACTCTCCAAACACAATAATACCAAAGGCAAAAATTATAATGTCTAGGCTTAAAATAACTAGGAACGCATAAGAACTTCCAATTAAAGCAAAATTCCCAAAATACTTATCAATATATCTTTTATATTTTTCATCCGACGGCCTTGTTGAGCTATCTTCAATAATTACAGTTCCTTCATATATATCTCGTTCTCTTAATTCCATAAAAGGAATTTTACTACCTTTAATTGTTCCAGTTACGTAAAGAGAAAAAGAACAAAATTCCCCAGTTTTCCATTGCTGAAACGAAAGGCTTATTGAATCTAAGGATAACGTTGCTATTTCCAATGGCAGATCACATTTTTCTTTGATAATTTTCATAATTTGATAATTCTTCGGTATCCAAAGTCTAAGACCATCGCCAATAACATTTCGAGAGTCACCTTTTGCAACTAACGTGACATCACCTGTATTTATAAGTCTCAGTCCAATGCGATATGGGTCCACTACCTCTTTTCGTTTATACGTAAATTGAACCTTTAGATCATCATCGCTACCAAGCATATTTAATTTTTGTACATAAAGCACTTCTACTTTGATTTCTCGTCTTTTTTGAGAGTACTGATTGTAGACCGATCCAACTGCAACCAAAATTGAAACCACAGTGGCAATCGCTCCTAAAGCAGACCAATTGAATGATTTACGTGGAGGTGTGGAGTTTATATCCGTTGATACAAAGACTTGTTCAATACTTTTCTTCGTCATTTTTTTTCCTATAAATTATTATAACGATTTCGCCTAACGAAAGAGTCTCCTCGACGTTTGCGGCCGCGAGCGTTTTAACGCGACCCGGTTGGCACAAGGTTTGAGTGAGCCTTAGCGAGCGACTCGCAAACCGAGTGACAAAGCAAATGTGCAGAGCCGGAGTGAGGGTTGCATTAGCAATCCCGAACGGAGCGAGGAGACGAAGTTATGCGACGTTTAGCTAAGAGGCAGTAAGAAACTATAGCCTGCTTAGATTTTTTTGTTTTATTTCCGCTTTCACAGTGTTAAAATTTTCGCTCAAAGAGAAAGGAGCAATTAAATGAAAGCATTTATATTTGCAGTATTAGGCTATTTAATCCTACATTCATACTTGGAGCATCTTGGCATTTTCTCTTTTTCAAAGAGCTATATGATTCTTTTGGAATATATAATCGGAATGATCCGATTATTCCGTTGGGCTTTGGATCTATGATAATTCAAGGGCTAATTTTAGCATATTTGTTTCCTTTCTTTAATAAAAAGGGGCATTCAATTATTCGAGGAATACAATTTTCCTTGATTATGGGTCTTTTTTTATATTCAGTTTCTACGGTAGCAAACGCTGCAAAGATTGAAGTAAATTCAATTTATATTTGGTTTGTAATACAGGCTATATTTCATACTATTCAATTTGCAATTGCCGGATTTTTTATCGGCTTAGCATATAAGAATCAAAAGATATAAATCATAAAACGTTAATTTTTCGCGGACATTATCTCGAATACTTTTAAGCTGGTAATTATTGGACAATTTCTTGCTATTTCTTCTGCTTGATCTATATTTTCAGCATTTACTATAATGTAACCCGTTATCGAGTTTAAATCTAGTGATAATTGGATTGTTCCGTTACGGGTAATTTCTCTCCCTATCGAAAAATGCCCGCCTGCATCCACTATTCTTTCTTTTATTTGAGTAAACCAATTCCCCCAAGCTTCCATTATTTCTTGTGTTGGTTTTTCAAAGCCGACAGATAAAAATAAATATTTTTTCATGATTTCTCCCAATGTACGAATCAATTATTTAACTGAATTTAAAGTAATCAATAGAAATTTTATGGTCTGATTTATTCGCGAGCTAAATGTCGCATAACTCCAACTCTGCGTCTTTCGTAAAAACCTCGCCACTCACAAAATAACCGAAGGGCGTAAAAACGCACAACAGCTAATCCGATTTTCGGCTTAGAGAATCGAGCGGACTTTCAATTTTGGTAACACGAACTTGACTGACTCGCGTGTAAATCTCCGTGGTACGGACGCTTTTGTGACCCAAAAGAAACTGAATGTGTTTGATATTCGTGCCTGCTTCCAGTAAATGAGTCGCGAACGCGTGACGAAGACTGTGGATGCTTACGTCTTTAGTAATCCCCGCTTTCGACTTTGCATTTTCGAAAATCTTTTCCGCAGTTCGAATGTGAATCGGCTTACTTGGATCTTGTCCGGGAAAAATCCATTCTTCGTAAGGATGAGAAACTCTAAATTCTTCCCAGAGCGAAAGGCAGGCCTGAGACAACATCGTAAAACGATCCTTCTTACCCTTGCCTTCTCGGATTTTTACCGTTTTTCTTTTTTCGTCTATGTCCTTCGGCTTCAGATGAACCAATTCACTCACACGCAAACCGCTCGCGTAACAAAAAGAAAGAAGAAGTTTGTGTTTCGGATTCTCAAGCGCGTTTAGTATTTTATAAACTTCTAAAGTGGAAAGAATGTCGGGAAGTTTCTGCTCCCTTTTGGGACGAGGAAGGTCCTTGAACCAAGGTTTGCCTAAAAAAACGCCGAAGTAAGAGTTGAGCGATTGAATTTTCGCCGTGACCGTCGCGGAACTCTGTCCTTTTTCCAAAAAGGAGAATTCCAGGAAAGAATTAAGATCCTCTTTCGTGACTTCTTTGGGATTTTTACCGGACCATTTCAAAAAAGAAAGCACGTTCGAATGATAGGAGCGAATCGTTCTTCGAGATGCATTACTCAGCTTTAGCTTTCGAATCCAATAAAAAAGTTCCAATTCTCCTTCGAGAGTTACTTTAGCATTTCTTAAACTTAGAAAATTCTCAAGAAGCGATTCCGAAAAAGGAAAAATCCAAAACTTCTTTTCAGAATTCCATTTCGCGTTTGGAAGCGTTCGGATCCAATCATAGGCGCCTTGATGATACGGAAAACGAACTAAAAGAAATCTCCCATTGCGTTCTAAGCGGAAGTCCATGGGGAAATCTTAAAAAACACTAAATGCATGTATAGCTTATTTTAAATAGAGCGTAACTATAGCTCCGCCGGGTAAGTCACAGGGTGTGGAAAAAATAGACGTCTGTAGTATACAGGTCAAGGAAATTCTGACACATTTCCTCTGAATGATTCTTATTTTTCACAGATTCGAGCGCATATTTCCTTTTGCCTCAAAATGAATCGAAATCATGTCAGCGATAACAGAACGATCCCGCTTTTCGAAATAGAAACGTTGTGTTCTTTTGAATTTTTAGATTCTCCAGTTCGAAAAAAGAACGGGTCAAAGATCGAGCTGAGGCAAACTCCAACGTGGGAATCAAAAGAGAGAAACTTGGAATTTAGAAATTATAAAATGGAAGGGAGAATTTTTTAGCTTCGGAGTTTCTTGCGCCTTCTCTAACGTTAGGCGGAATAGAAAGCGGAAAAGAAATACAAATCTACTTGGATCGGAATGAAGAAACGGCCTTGGCCCAATCTCTTTTGAGATATTCGAAAATTCTATCCTTATTCAAACGAGCGTCTTGTTTGCCGAGCTCATACGCCCTTCTCACCCCGATCGGGTCGGTGTAATCGAAAGAAGTAATCGGCAAAGGTTCGGATGGGGTTTGTAAAAAACATCTTTCCAAAAGTTTCGGATCTTTGCCCACGATCGTCGTCGGCTCGTAGTAGATTCCGATCGTCTTTTTATCGGGAGGGAAAGCTTCTAAAAGAAGGTTATTCGTCAGCCCCCCGTCGAAGTAATATTCTTTCCCGTGACTTTGAACCGATACGATCGGAGGAACCGAGGAAGAATTGAGAACGATCTGCTCCACGGTTTGTTCGTCTTCGAAGTCCTTTTCCGTAAATAAGACTTCTTTCATATTCCAATTTCTGAGTACTCTTTGCATTCTTTCCGTGTTTAAGCCGCGAAGACGATCCATTTCGTCTTCGAGAAAAGCTTTTGCGGTTTCTGCGATGAGTCTTGCAAGTCTGAACTTATTCTTAAATGAATCTTCCTTTGGAATGGCGCGTAACGTATGAATGAAAACTTTCGTTCCGGACTTCATAATCTTTTGAAAGTCCATTCCGAATCGGATCGTTTTGCGATACATGTCCTCGTGAGGAAACGCCCTTTCTCCTTTGAAAAGACGACTGAAATAAAAGTTGGCCGGATTCTTTCGAACTATGTTTTCGAAGAAGGCGACACATTCTTCCTCGTCTCCGCAAATCAGACAAAGAACCATCGCGGCTCCGGCGGAAACACCGGACACTTCTCGGAACTTCAATCCCCAGGATTTCATTTCGTGACCGAAACCCAATCCGTAGAACGCCTTACATCCGCCGCCGGCGATCGCAAAACAAATCTCGTCTTCCAGCCAAAGACCTTGAAAGGCTTCGCCGATTCTATTCTGAGATTCTTGTTTTCTTTCAAATGCGATGGAATCGTCTAAAACGGGAGGCATTCTTTTCCTTTTTCAAATGAGGGATTTTACCATCATCGAACAAAGTCGCCTTTTAGGGAAAGAAATTATTCATAGGTAAGAATTCTCACTTTTGGTGATTTGAGATTGATAAGAAAACTTTTATGAAAACGAACGGAGTTCGTAAGTCGTCGAATCTTCCGATGTTCCGACAGCATTTTAGTAAAACGGCTCGGCCCCACCCGCGTTGGGTGGAGGTGGAGAGGTGGTGGGAAATTTTCCCCGAAAAATCTCCCTATCACGAATCCCCTTTTCTTACAACCAAGAATCTTCCTCGATTCTGTCGGAACTCCGACAACAAACGCGCCGATTCTGCATTCACTCTTCAAGGTTCCGGTTCTAATTCGAGATCTTCCTTGTTTTTAAATCCGTATCCGTTTCGTTCCAAAACGTCGCCGATCACCAAGGCGATCCAGCTCGCAGTAAGTCCCGGAATCGAAGCGGGTGTTTCAAAATTCATTATATTCCAAAAAAGCCATACGATAAAACCGACAATCATGGAAAGAACCGCGCCTGTGGAAGTGGATCGTTTCCAAAAAAGTCCGGCGACAAGCGGCACAAACAAAGAAACAAGACTGAGCGCCGAAGCCTGCGATACGAGTTCGTATATGTTACTTTTCGTGATCGCCATCGAAAGCGAGACTAACGTGATCGTAACGACCGAAATTCTCAAGATACGAAGTAGAGTTTTTTCGTTGGGATCTTTGAGAAAAGGTCGAACCACATTCTCACCTAACACCGACGCAGGCGCCAAAATCGCGCCGCTCGCGGTACTCATCACAGCGGACAACAAGGCTCCGAAAAAAAGAATCTGCGTAAAAAGCCCAGTATGTGTTAACACCGTTTTGGGAAGAATCATCTGCGCGTCCTCTCCCGCGATCTGCGGATAAACCTTTCTCGCACAAAGTACGGCGAGCAAAGGAAGAAGGGCCACGCTTAAATAAAAAAACGAACCGAGCAGGGAAGAATACACAGCGACCTTTTCGGATTTCGAAGCCATTACCCTTTGAAAGATATCCTGCTGTGGGATCGATCCGAGTCCGATCGTCATCCAAGCCGCGATGTACACGAGAATACTTTTCGGTTCCGCTTCGGGTATAAATCGAAAGAATCCGGGTTTTGTGGACGCAAGAACGACGCCCAATCCGCCCGCTTGGGAACTCAGGTCCCAAACTAAATAAGCAAGTCCTAATACGATTAGAATCGTCTGCAAAAAATCCGTAAGCGAGATCGCCCACATCCCGCCAATCACCGTGTAGATCAACACCACTCCGGCTCCGATAAAAATTCCGATCGATACGGGAAGATCGGTTAACGAGTGTAAGATGATCCCCAACGCGACGAACTGAGCCGCGATCCATCCGAAATACGAAGGGATCATAAAGATACTCGATACGATTTCCGCCCTTCTCCCGAATCGATTTTTATAAAAATCTCCGAAGGTGAGAATGTTCATTCGATACAAAGGTCTTGCGAAAAAAAGTCCGACTAAAAAAAGACAAAGCGCGGCGCCAAACGGATCTTCGATGACTCCCAAAACTCCGTCTTCTACAAATCGGGAAGAAGCTCCGAGCAAGGTTTCCGATCCGAACCAGGTCGCGAACAATGCGGACGACGCGAGAAAAAGAGGAAGCCTTCTTCCCGCAAGAACGTAGTCTTTAGAATCGCTTACAAAACGAGATGCGACGGCTCCGATAAGAATCGTCGTGAGTAGATAAAGAATGACAGATATTCCGAGCAATGAATTCCCTTTGATGTATTCTTTCTAATTCTTCTCTTAGAAAGGCAATCAATTCTTGCTCGTCTGCTCCGTTCGACTTCGGTTTAAAATTCGGAATCGAATACGTTCTTTTTCGGTGCGGAATTCGTGGGACCGGACTTATCCTTATCCTTGGAACCGCTCGTCGGATCCGGAGTCGGAGCGCTGTTCGGTTTGGTTGCGTCCTTTCCGTCCTGATTTTCCTTCGGAGTCGTTTTGACTTCGTTTTGTTTATTCTCGGATTCCTTATCCTTTCCTTTTTTGGAATGATTCGTTCCGTAAGGACAATACACTTCCACGGTTTTTGTGGTGTAGACCGGGCCTGCAAAAAAATGAATGATCGAATCCGGAATCGTAGTCACCATCTTCACTTCTCCGGGAAAATTTTCACAGGAAGCTTCTTCGATATCGGAAAGAGCATAAATTCCAAACAACGTGTTCGCTTGTTTGTTTCTTTTATCGGGAGGCGGTGGCGCAAAAGCTGTCGACATAGGTTTGGCAGTTTCTTTGTGAATGATCACCGTGGAATGACAAACAATCGACTGAAGTCCGCATACGATCATAAAGCATAATGCGAAGATTCGATTGAGAGTTTGATTTAAGGATAACATTCGACCTCCAAGGTTTGGGGAGAATAAACAGTCAATGTCAATTGTTCCCAAACCGCGTCCCAAAACGATGTGAACTGATGCGCCGACCTCGGCCCTTCCGGACAGTATTTAGAAACGTCCACGATCTGTTCTTTCGGAAGCAATCCGAACAGATAATATTTTTGAGGAATCACATGGATCTTTCCGGGTTCGGCTTGTTTGACCTTTTGCGCTTCCAAAGCGCGTTTGCATTCGTTGGATTGTTGAAACACAAGACAAGCCGCCGGCGGATTCTGAGGAAAACGAACCCAAGCGTGTCTACAATCTTCTAAGGCAAGCGTCGAAAAGAAGAACAAAATCAGGGAGATCAGTTTAGAATTTTTTGTTTTTATTATATTCTTCATTTTGAATTCTCCCGATTCTTTTTAGTTTTGTTGTCTATAGGTTCGTACCGGTGTTCCCGTTTTCCCCACGCTCACATAAAGGAAGTTGATCGATCCAGATGGTACGGATACTGCTGAATATATCTGCTGAACGTTCGTGGAATCCGTTAACCCGTTACCCGCGATCTGACTCCAAACTGCGGAAGAAGATCCCGGATTCGCGGTGTTGGTTCTGTATATTCTGATTCCGGACGGATGATCGTAACCGACGTAAAGATACGATCCGTTTTTAGCGACCATAGAAATCGTTCTGTTCGTCGAATCTCCCATATTCGTGATTCCCGTTCCGTTGTCCCCGACCATGGACCAATCCAAAGCGTCACATTCTGTTGCGTTACCCGAAACCGTAGGATCGCATTTCCAGAGTTGGGCTCTTCGATTCGTATCGGTTCCGTCCGTACAACCCGCCACGGTTCCCGGTGATGTTCGAATTCCAAAGGCTTGCGTGCTCTGAACACAAACGGTTCTCGTTACATAAAGATTGTTGTTGAATTCCGCGAACTGGGAGAATGCTCGATCCCCCGGAATCAGATCGTAGAATTTATTGAGTTCAAGAGAGAACCAGTTGTTCGTCGGACTGTTGTGCCATTTCGAATTGGTTCTCGGTCCGATCTCAACCCAGTTCGAACAAGTATCGGGGCCGGTACAAGCCGCGGTCGGATCCGCGCTCGTGGATCGTATGATCGATCCGTTATGTCCTACGGCGTGCAGACCACCGTTTGCGGCATACATTCTATTCTTAAATACGAATGTGGAATCCACTCCGATATAATATCCCCAGTTCGGATGAGCATTATTATTGATTCCTAATGCACCGATCGAAGGCCCTCCGAAGTACGGAAGAAAATCGATTCTGATTCTTTTTCCTTTTGTTCCGTCAAACGCGTCGCAGTTGGTTCCGGGTGTACAGAATCCCGTGGTTCCGGAATCCGCCGAGTTAAACGTTACGAATCCGAAATCCGGAGCGTTCAATCCTCCGAAAAGCCCCACGCCGTCGTTGCTCGATTTTGCAAATCCCGCGAACACACGATCGTTTAAAACCGTAAGCGAAGAAACACCCGCGGTCAAAGATCCGGTGATCGATCCGAGATCGATGTATTTGAAGTTCACGTTAGACGACGTCGAAGAAGAATAATAGAGATAGTCGAAGAAATATTGTCCGAGCCCGTCCGCAACCGTTCTTGCCCCCGCGATAAAAAGATAAGCGGTACTTCCGAGAATTCCAGTGGAGAACGCGCCCCTTCCGCTTTCGTTATCCGGTCCGCATCCAAGCACCAAAGTGGCGTTATTCGACGTACATCCGGAATGTCCGAGAGTTACGTAAGGCGGAACAGCGATCGAATTCTCCCTTGAAGAAGCGGTGTTCGAACTTACGTTCGTGGGATCGCTATCCTGAGCGGTGGTATCTTTTTCAAAAGTGAACTGAACCGATTCCGGATTTCCTCCGTCATACGCAAACCGGAACGCACCGTTGCCCGTGTTGTTCGGACCGGAATAAATTTTGGAATTGTAATCCGCGAGATAACCGAATGTGGAAGCGTTCGGATCGATGGCCACTGGTCCGTCCGCAAAATTTACGGGAGAGGTTCCACAACCCAGAAAAGAAGCCCTGTCTCTCGGTGAAGATTGAAGATTCTCCGTATCCAATGAATTTCTAATAGAGCCCCAGCTTGAATTGTTGAACCCGTCGCCGTCCAAAGAATCCGCAGAGATGATCGCGTACTGCGCGCCCGTTTGAACCAAGTTGTGAACCACACAGACCTTCGCGGAATCAGCAGATGCTCCGTTACAAACCACTCCGTCCAAAACCTTGGCGCTGTTGATCGTTCCGAGATCGCTCGCTCCCGAAATTTTATAACGATTCCCGCATTCGGTCGAACCGGTACATTCCGCAGAGCCGGCAACGTTATTCCCCGTTTTAGGAGCTTTAGAAAAATTTAATACAATCGAATTTGAATTCGCACAGGTCGCCGAAACGATCTTGAGTTGTTCTTGACCCAAAAAATCCGCGTAGTTCGGGCAATCCAAGTTGTTCGGGATCGTGGAAAGATCTTGAACGTTCGACTTGTTGACCAGAATCGTATAAGGAGTATTCGAAGTTTGGGAAGAACCGAGAGTGAGAACGTAAACGGAACCGCTTCCGCTCACGGACGAAACCGTAATCACGGAAGAACTGGATGTAAAGTCCGTGTTATCGGAACAGTTTCCGGTTACCGCGGATGTCAAAGCGAGTTTGTAATTGCCCGCGGTTTTCACCTGCGTTTCGTTCATCGCTTCGGAGTATGTGATTCTCACCGTCGTCGGCGTCAAAGCGACTGCGTTCGTGATCGTAGGCGGCGTGACGTCCAAAAACACAACCGTCAAAGAAGTACTGCCACTGATTCCGCCTAACGTGGCCGTGATCGTGGAAGTTCCCGCGGCGATCCCGGTCGCGCGACCTTCGATTCCCGTGGAATTACTCGCGGTAGCCTTGGTCGTATCGGAAGAAGTCCAAGTCACCGAAGCGCTTAGATTCTGCATGGAACCGTCCGAATACGTTCCGGTCGCCGTAAAGTCCTTAGTCTGCGCGGTGTAAACCGAAGGATTGGTCGGGCCCACGGAAATTCCGACCAACACCGCCGCAGTGATCGTCATCGTCGTAGAACCGGAAACTCCTCCGAGTGTGGCAGTAATCGTAGTCGATCCGCTCGAAGTCGCGGTGGCGACTCCTTCGTGACCGATTGCGTTGCTGATGTTAGCCTTCGACACGTCCGAAGAAGTCCAAGTCGCCTGAGATGTGACGTCTAACGTGGTAGAATCCGAATACACTCCGATCGCGGTAAATGAATTCGAATTTCCGTTTGGAATGCTGATATTGGCCGGGGAAACTTGAATCGAATTCAAAACCGCGGCCGTAACGGTTACGGTCGTATTGGAACTCGAGGTTCCTCCGAGAGACGCGGAAATCTGAGAAGTTCCGGTGTCGATCGAAGTGATTCTTCCGTTGGCGCCGGACGCGTTACTCGCCGTTGCCACGGACGAATTGGAAGAATTCCAAATGACCTGCGTCGTCAAGTCTTGGGTCGTCCCGTCAGTATAATGACCGACCGCGGAAAAATCCTGACTGAGTCCTTTTGCGATACTCAACGAAGAAGTTGGAGCGATCGTGATGCTCGTCAAGGTCGCGCTCGTAATCGTCAACGTACTCGGATCGGAAGAAACCGCACCCATACTCGCGGTAATCTGAGTCGTTCCGGTTTGAAGACTCGTCGTCTTACCGTTGGTTCCCGATGCGTTGCTGATCGTCGCCACGTTCGGAGAAGAAGAAGCCCAAGTCACAACACCGGTCAAATCCTGATTGCTTCCATCGGAATAAAGACCGGACGCCGTAAAGTTCTGAGAGATTCCGTTGGCAACACTCGGATGCGTGGGATCGATTTGAACGCTGATCAAATTCGGAGAGGTTACGGAAAGATCCGCAAAACCGCTGACCCCGTTCAAACTCGCCGTAATTCTAGAACTTCCCGTAGAACCGTTATTGGGTGAATTTAATTTTTTCTTTGGACCCGAATCGACAACACCCAGTTGAATCACGGAAGTTTGAGAACTGTCCCAGACGACTTGATCGGAAATGTTCAAGTTGCTCCCATCCGAAAACACACCGGTTGCGATCGCTCTCGTAAAAGTGCCTTTCGCAACAAAAGAATCGTCCAGAGTAACTTGAATCGAATCCAGCACGGCCGCAGTAACCGTAAAGTCGATTGTGCTCGATGTTCCGCCTAACGTTGCCGTGATCTGAGTCGTTCCTTGTGTAATTCCCGCCGCCTGCCCTTGTCTGCCCGATGCGTTGTCAACGGAAGCGATCGTTAAATCCGCGCTCGTCCAAGCGACCGAAGTCGTAAGATCCTGCGTACTTCCGTTCGAATACGTACCGGTCGCGGTCAGATTGATGTTGCGACCGCCCGCGACGGAAGGAAGCGATGGAGTGATCGTAATCGAATTCAAAACCGCGTTTGTAACCGTAAGAACCGTCGTCGGAGAAACGACCGCGCCAAACGTAGCGGAAATGTTCGTAGTTCCCGCCGAAGAACCCGAAGCGATTCCCTGGGTTCCACCCGTATTGCTGATCGTTGCTCTTGGGGTATTGGAAGAAGCCCAAGTTACCCAAGAAGTAATATCTTGTGTACTTCCATCCGTATAAACTCCGGTCGCCGTAAACGTAGCGGTAAGACCTGCGGCGATCGAAGGATGAGTGGGAGAAATTTCTATCGAAGATAAAGTGGCCGCCGTGACTGAAATGTCCGTAGAAGAAGTGATCGCTTCCAAGGTAGCGGTGATCCGAGCGGTGCCCAAGGTCCCCGAACTCGGAGATTGAATCTCCCGTTTTGGAACCGAATTCAAATTAGCAATCTGTAATGTAGAAGAATCGGAAGTGGTCCAAGCTACCTGATCGCTTATGTTCTGAGACGAACCGTCCGAATAAACGCCGATCGCCTGAACGAACGTGGAAGTTCCTCTCGCGATCGAGGAAGAATCGGAAGTAACCTGAATGGACTCGAGAACGGCCGACGTCACGTTTAAGGAAACCGTGTTGTCCACTCCCCCGATCGCCGCAGTCACGTTAGTCGCACCAACCCCGACGCCTGACGCACGACCCGACAGACCGCTTCCGTTATCGACCGTTGCGGTTCCGGGCGTGGCGCTCGACCAAGTCACTTGGTTCGTGATATTCGAAACGGTTCCGTCCGAAAAAACGCCCGTTGCGGTTAAGGACAAAACCCTGCCCTTGGAGACGCTCGGGTTTGCGGGAGTGATCGAAATACTTACGAGTACGGCCGTAGTGACGTTCACCGAAGTCTGGCCCATAACGGCGCCTAACGTGGCAGTGATGTTCGCCGAACCCGGCGCTTGTGTGGTTAAAAAACCTTTGGCGCCGACCGAGTTGTCCACGGTCGCAACTCCCGTATTCAAAGAAGCCCAAGAAACCTGAGCCGTAAGATCCTGAGTCGATTGATTGCTGTATGTCCCGATCGCAGAATACTGTTGAACCTTGCCGAGCGCATACGTGGAATTTGAGGGAGTCACGGCGATCGAACTAAGAGTTGCCGCGCTCACAGTGACGTTCAAACTGGTATTAAACCCTTGATAAGATGCGGTGATCTGAGCATTACCGGAAGCGATTCCGCTCACCAAACCCGTGGAATCCACACCCGCGATGGAAGGTTGAGTTACATTCCACAGAACGTCCGGGTCCGTGGTGAGAACCTGCGTACTGCCATCCGAAAAAATTCCTTCGAGTTTACATTGACGATTAATTCCGACCGGAAGAGCGGTTCCCTGATTGACGCAGGTCATGATCAGATCCGTAAGAACTGCTGATGTTACGGTTAACGTTGCCTGCGCATTCTTACTTTGATAAAGAATATTTACGTTCCCCGAACCCAACTTCATACCTTTGACCTGGGACTGGGAAAGCAAACGAAGAATCGTAGAATCGGCGGAGGACCAACTCCCCTCGGAAGTAATATCCTTATGAGTATTGTCCTTATAGATCGCGGTTCCTTTTAGATTTAACGTTGTTCCTCTTGCAAAATTGGAATTCGGAACGGTGATCTCCACTCGATCCAGTTCGACAGGACCGCTCGCACCTAAAAAAAGCATCCAAAGAGAATCTTGAGAACCGCCCTTCTTACCCGCCAACAAACCGGGAGCGCCTGAGAATATAGGCCAGGCCGCGCACGCTTCCAAAAAGAAAACGGACAAAACGATATAAAAAATCGGAATCAGCCTATGAATTCTCCCCTTTTTCGGATAAAGGGAGGAATTTATACTCAAGGTAATCATTTTCAAACCTCGTTTCAAAGAAGTAAAAATGAAAATTGCGCGAGAATGCCTTAAACGGAGATCAACTCGGATCTAAAAGACAATATTGAATCACATTCAATATTCTATATAGTTAAGTATCATAATATACTCATTCATAGTATACGACGATACTTAGGTAATTCATTTCATCAAAAATTCGTTTAAGTCAACTCAAATAATAATTTTTTGACAAAAATTAGACGCAAACACAGAAAAGTACCGTCGCGCGTTAAGCAAAATGCAACAAACCGTAAACTTGTTCGAATAAAGTCTCGGGAATAGAAAGAAATCCAATTCAATAACTGGAATATTCAATATATTGAATTGAATCGGAGGATGGAATTTTTAAAAATTCGAGACGGATTTCAAATTTTGGAAATATTTTTCCTAACGTACGTTCTCGAAAAAAAGAATTTAAGGAAGGATTACTTTTTCAAAACGGCTTTTTTACAAAGATCCGCCAACTCGGCATGGTTCAGACCTTTGATTTCGCCCAAATTCTTAGGAGAATTCCGAACCGGAAGTCCGTAAAAACCGCCGTCCGTTTCGGAAATGTTGATAAGACATTCTCTGGACGGTTCGTTTCCCTTTAAGGAATTCATTTTATCGGACGCGCGGGAAAAACCGCTCTTTGTGTTTTCGAAAACGAATTCGATTTTTCCTTCGGAAGACCCGGTGCGAACGTTGATTTTTTCGGAAATCAGTTTGAGTTCGTTCGGTGAAAGAATGAGCAACGTAAAGATGACGAGAAGTTCTGACATAAATTCTCCTGAAAGTTTCCTGGATTTAGTTTTTATCTTTCGGTAAATTTCTGAGGTTCGTGGCCTCTCGCACAAGAATCGCGGTGGCCTCCTCCTGAAATCTTATGAGCAATTCCAATTCTTCGTCGGAATACCTTTCGAATAGGTTCCGCATCGCATCCCCCATCGGGCCGTAGATTTTAGCCGCGGCCTGCATACTTTCCGGATTGAATTCAACGACAACCTTTCTTCGGTCGTTTGGATCCGCGACGCGACGTACGATTCCGACCCTTTCCAGTCGGTCGATCACCGTCGTAACAGCCCCTGTCGTAAGACCCAAGGACTGAGCCAATTTTCCGGCCGCAATCGGGCCCCCTTCCAAAAGCGGAAGGGTTTTCATGTCCGTCGCATTCAGACCAAAACACTCCGCGGCGGCCTGATGAAACAAAACGGTGGCGTTGCTGGAACGGTGCCCGGCCAAATTGATCCTCTGTAGTAGTTCCTCTCGAGGAGAATTCTTTGATTTCTCGGTTGACATTTTATTTAGATTTATTAAGATACTTAACAATTCTTACTATTCAAGATAAAAAGTAAGACATAAGGAGCTTTTGTATGCATCCACAAGACAAAGAAATCCAAGTATTCGTCAAGCCTTCGATTGAAAAATGGAGAATGTCATGAGCTCGACCGAAAGAGTAAAACGCGTTCTGATCATCGGGGGTGGAATCGCCGGACCTACCCTGGCCCTATTTCTGAAAAAAGCCGGTTTTGAAAGCGAGGTATTCGAAGCACATTCTCAATCGGAAGGAATTGGCGGAGGTTTTAACATCGCCCCCAACGGAATGAACGTCCTGGCCGAGTTGGAACTCGCAGACGCGGTCATTCAAGCCGGCACCGCAACTCCTTACAGTTTCTTCAAAGACGAAAAAGGAAAACTTTTGGCGAAAATCCGTTACGGAGTTCCCGAAATCTACGGACAAACGGCCGTGAGTTTATCCAGAGCTTCCCTTTATAAAATTCTTTCCGAAGAAATGAAAAAACAAAACGTCCCGATCCGTTACGGCAAACGTCTTTCAACAATCACGGAAACGGCGAATAACGTGATCGCACATTTCGAGGACGGAAGCGAAACCACGGGTGATATACTGATCGGCGCGGACGGTATCCATTCCAAGGTCCGCAAATTCATTCTTCCCGAAGCGCCTAACGCGGAGTATGTGGGAATCGTCGGAATCGGAGGCTTCGTATCTCTGAACGATCTTTCTTCTTCACCGGAGAATCTACAAGCGATCACGTTTACATTCGGGCCCAACGGATTTTTCGGACACGGAGGCGGGGATTCCGGAACCGTTCTCTGGTGGACGAATCTTTCCAGGGAAGAATTCACCAGAGAACAAATCGTGGACCTCGATCACGATCGAATTCGTGCGGAACTTCTGAAACAGTTTCAAGGATATTATTCTCCGATCGAAGAATTGATCCGGAACACGAAAACTTTTCTAAGACACAACATTCACGACATTCTTTCCCTAAGCCGATGGAGCAAAGGGAGAATCGCATTGATCGGCGACGCCGCACACGCGGTCAGCCCGAACTCGGGACAAGGGGCTTCGATGGCGATGGAAGACGCACTCTTGTTTGCAAAACTTCTCCGCGACCTTCAAGGAAACTATATGCAAACTTTTGCAACTTTCGAAAAAGAAAGAAAAGGACGTGTGGAAAAAATCGTCGCGGAAGGCAGAAGAAGAGCCGGAGGCAAAGAGATCGTAACCCCGTTTCAATCCAAGATTCGAAATATGATGCTCAAAATTTTTATCGGTCTATTCGGAGAGGTCGGACAAAAATGGATCTTAAACTATAAAATTCCCTGGGACCCCAAAGACAAGGCCGCATAAGATGAAACGTCATTTTTTGATGACTTTTCCAGGAACCTCATCTCTTCCCGCGAAAAGACGAGGTTTGTGATTCCTTAGTAAAACTTCACGATATCCGAAATCGATTCTCTCGGAGTATGAAACGTATTCAAGTTTGAATTCGTTTTCGGATAACCCAAACTCAAACCGCAAACTACCTTCTCCGTCGGCGCCAAATTCAACTCGGTTCGAACAACTTCGGGAAACGCGGATAACGCGGCTTGCGGAACCGAACCCAAACCGTAACCTCTCGCGAGAAGCATCAACGTGTTCAGATAACATCCGATATCCAGAGCGATGTAAAAATTCAATTCGAACTCGGTCGTAATGAAAACGGCGGTGGGCGCTCCGAAAAATTCGAAGTTTCTCAACATGAATCCGTCTCTTGCGTCCTTGTCCTTTCTTTCAATTCCCGCGACTCCGTAGATCTTCATCCCGAGATCGAACATTCTTCTTTTTGCGTCGGATGGAAAACCGGTAGGCCAAATCGTATCGGGAACCGGTTCTCCTTGTTTCGCTCTTTGAACAAGAAGATCGGCCATCTTATCCCTTCTCGCGCCGCTCACAACGTGAACCTTCCAAGGCTGACTGTTCTTCCAACTCGGAGCACGCAAAGAATTCTTAAAAAGTTCGGAAAGAATCTTTTCGTCGATCGGAGTGGATTCAAAGTCGCGGATGCTATGACGCGTATTGACGGCCTCTTCCACGGTTTTGGCTACGCCGGTAATATTTACGAATTCTGTTTCGGTAGATTCCATAATTTCTCCAAAATGACTTGCGTTTTCGAACTTTCTCGGGTCTTATGAAGTTAGAAAGAATTAGAACAGACAAGTCTGTCTGCCTATTCAATCAGAAAGGAAGAAAAATGTCAAGCAGGGATTCGGGACCGAAGGATAGAATTTTAGAAACGGCGGTTCGGCTTTTTCAATCTCAGGGTTACGGAAATACGGGGATCAACCAGATCATCCAGGAATCCAAAACCGCAAAGGCGAGTTTTTACGATCATTTCCCTTCGAAAGACGATTTAGGAAAAGCTTATATAGAATTTTATGGACAGGGTCAAATCGTCCTTTTGGAAAAATTGAAATCCAGATCGAACAACCCTCAGGAATTCATTCACGCATGGGCCCAAATTTTAAAACGACAAACCAAAAAAAGCGGTTTCGCAGGCTGTCCGATGGCGAATACGGTCGCACAAATCGCATCCACATCCCTTTCGATTTCGGAAGAAACCAAAAAAGTTTCCTTGAGAACGATCGAAATTCTAAGCGACTATCTATCCGAATGGCAGAACGAAGGACTTGTTCCCAAACACACGGAGCCAAAACTTTTGGCGAGACGGGTTTTTACCTGTTACGAAGGTGTGATTCATACTTGGAAACTCACCGGAAAGATCAGCGCGCTCGACGATCTTCCGATTCTTGTGGAGGCGATCTTTCGATATTCCTGAGATTCGTTTCATCAAGGGAGAATGGACTTGCACTTTTGTAACCGATTCCGATTTCAAAATTGACCGAATCCTATACCCCTCGGAGTATGTTACCTATGAGACAGGACAACAATACCAAATTATTGATCAATCGGATTCATAGAATCAAAGGCCAACTCGAAGCGGTCGAAAAAGGGATCGTCGAAGATACGATGGATTGCGAAAAAACGCTTCTTCTTCTCAAAGCGGCGAGCCAAGCGATCAAAAAATTCGGAGAGGCGTATGTTCAGGACTATATGGATCGTTGTGTCATCGAAAATAAGAAAAAACTGGATCTCAAAAACGTAAAAATCGCGATCAAAGCCGCTTTCTTCTTCTAATTTTAGAATTTTTACTCCGCCGATAAACCCCAATCGGCTTATTTCGCCCATATCATCACGTCCTAAAATAATTTCGAATTCCGATCTCGGGAAGAAAATTTGCTTCCTTTTTTATAATACCATACGGGGTATTGTATTTATATACCCACTAGGGTATATAACAAGGAGAGAAAACATGAGAACTTGGTATTTGGAGCGGACATTATTCCTGATCGCGGGTGTCTTTTCCCTTTTGGGAGTAACCTTAGGATTCTTCGTAAGCCCTTGGGGCTTTATCATAAACGGATTGGTAGGATTCAATCAGATCCTTTTTGCGCTCGCAGGATTCTGCCCTATGGCTTTTATTCTCGGTAAACTCGGAATTCCTTCCGCCGCGGAGGTTTTCGGAGGGAAAAAATGAAATCTCATTCGAGTTTTCTAATATTCCTATTTATGATCTCGCCGTTTTCGGGCGAGGTCTTCGGCGAAAACGTTCTCGAGTTTTCGGAAGTCTGGGAAAAGATCCGCGTAGAATCCGCAAGTCTTCAAACGAAGGCTTCCGAAGTCAAAACTAACGAAATCGCTAAAAGCAGATCCGCAAAACACTGGCTTCCGAAAGTGTATGCCGACGCGCGTACGTTTCGAACCGACGACCCCACTCTCAACTTTATGGGAAAACTCGGACAAAGATCGGCCAATGCCTCCGATTTTTCTACGGAAAGTCTTCGATACCAACCGAGTAATTTTTTGGACTCGAACAATCAACCATACAACGGTATAAATCCTAACAACACGAACGTGTTCGCAAAGGATACACTCAATCATCCGGGAAACAATTCTTATTCAAAAGGGACATTGGGCGTCGAACTTCCTCTGTTCGAGGGGGGAAGCAAAGTCGCGTTTCATTCGATCCGGGAAAAACGACTCCACGCAGTCCTATCCGAGGAAAAATACTTTCGGTTTTTAGAATATTCAAAAGCGGCAATTCATTATCAATCCATCGTTCTCGCCGAAGAAAATCGAACCCGAGCGGAGAATCTTTCGGAGCAGATCCGAAATTTTCTAAATCGTTATAGAATCGGAAACCGTTCCAACCCGGTCGGTTTTTCAGGTCATCTCGCACTACAATCCTTACAGCTAATATTAGATGTTTCTAAAAAAGAATTCGAGTCCTTACGAATCTCCTCCGAAGAAACGCTTCTTCTATCGGCTCCGGGCCTAGGAGAGAATTTTAAACCGAAAAGAAATACGTTATTCTCCTTTGCCGATAAATATCTTCCCGTTTCCAAAGAAAAAGACTCGGCCCACACGCCTCTTACCGAAGTTTATCGTTTTCAATCCGAGGAAGCACAAGAAGGAATCGAGGCAGAAAGAGCGAAGTTTCTTCCCAAAATCGCGGCTTACGCGGAGACATACGCGTATAACGGAGCGAGGAACCAAGCCAATTCTTACAACGCGGGCGTTTATCTTCAAATGAATCTTCTGGATCCTTCCGATCTGGGGGCCTTGGACGAAGCGAAAGCAAAGGCAGAAAACGCCCGAAAAAAATCCAAAGAGATTCGACAAAACGAAGAGAATCGTTTTAAGATACTCGTTTCGAGAGAAAGAATCGTATTCGAAAATTTGAATTCGATTTACGAATCCATGCGGCTTCAAGAGGAACAACTTCAGGTTTCTCAAAAACTTTTTCGAAGCGGAACCATTCAAGCTCCACAGATGGCCGAATCCTTTTCCGCGATGGCCAATCTATTAAAACTCAAATCCTCTTCCGAACTCGAATATTTGAAAATCAGATCCGAACTTTCACTCTATTCATCGCACGAGAATTCTTATGAAAAATAAAATCGAATCCTCCGGTTTCGCGGGCAAACTTGCCTCCCTATTCGTTCATTCCAAACTCACACCAGTAATCGTGTTCGGAAGTATTCTACTCGGACTTATCTCCGTTTATTTGACTCCGAAAGAAGAAGAACCTCAAATCTCGGTTCCAATGATCGACATTCGTCTTTCCGCTCCCGGTTTTAACGCGCATGAGGTGGAACGAAAAGTAACCGAACCGGTGGAAAGAGCCGTATGGGGTTTGGAAGGAGTCGAATACGTTTATTCATCCAGCGCGGATCACGGTGCGATCGTAACGGTTCGATTCGAAGTCGGACAACCGATGGAACCTTCTTTGGTAAAAATTCATCACAAACTTTCGGAAATACAAGGACAGCTTCCGCCTAACGTATCTCCAGCGTCCGTAAAAGCTCTCACGATCGACGATGTTCCCTTTTTGGCGATCACGTTCAGTTCGATAACAAGAGACGACTATTCCTTAAGGATGTTAGTCGCTCCTTTGGCAAGGGAACTTTCGGGAACACCCGATCTGTCCAAGGTGGAACTCCTTGGCGGAAGAAAAAGAACCGTTCGAGTCGTCGCGGAACCGTCTCGGATGAACGGATATGGAATCGGTCTTTCCGAATTGGCGAATTCGTTAAAACGAAATAGCACAATCCTTCCTGCGGGAAAAAATTGGGGTAAAGAAAACGAATACGACGTGGAAGTCGGAGCCACAATTTCCACGTTAGACGAAATTAAATCATTGCCCGTGGCTCAACGAGGAGGACGGGTTATCCTTGTTTCCGACTTGGCTCGAATCACCGAAGGGCCGAGTGAAAGAACCAAAGAATCCCTGTTTTACGATCGAAACTCGGACAAGAAGGCCGCAAACGCGGTCACGATCAGTTTCGCAAAAAGAAAAGGAACCAATGTGGTTCCCTTATCCCGCGAACTTTTGGAACGCGCCGAGTCGTTTCGAACAAAACTACCCGCGGACATTCGAATGTCGGTCTTAAGAGACTACGGAGAAACCGCGGCTTCGAAATCTCACGAGTTGATAGAACATCTTTTGATCGCTACGGTTTCGGTGAGCGTTTTGATCGCGCTTTGGATGGGGTACAGGGCGTCGCTTGTGGTTTCAATCGCGATCCCGGTCACGCTCGCTCTTACATTAGCACTTTATTATTTTCTTGGATATACGTTGAATAGGGTCACCCTATTCGCATTGATTTTTTCGATCGGAATCCTCGTGGACGACGCGATCGTAGTCGTCGAGAATATAGAAAGACATTTTCACGAAAACCCGAAACTGGGAATCCTTCAAAACACGTTAAGCGCCGTTGCCGAGGTCGGGAATCCGACGATCCTCGCGACGTTCACCGTGATCGCGGCGATTCTTCCTATGGCTTTTGTCAGGGGACTCATGGGACCGTATATGAAACCGATTCCGGTCGGCGCGAGTCTTGCGATGATTCTTTCCTTGTTCGTAGCGTTTATCGTAACACCTTGGGTCGGAGTTCGAATTCTCAAAGAAAACAAATCTCATACAAAATCCGCGGAGACTAAGAATATCTCTAAACTCGATCGAATCTATATTCAATTTGTGGAATGGTTGCTGAGATCCAAATCGAATTCCATAAAGTTCGCAGGCGGCGTAGTCGTCCTGCTTCTTTTGTCGTTCACTTTGGTCGTTTTCAAAGCTGTAAAGGTGAAGATGCTTCCCTTCGACGACAAAAACGAATTCCAAGTGTTGATCGATTACGATCCAAAAACCCCTTTGGAAAAAAATCTACAAAGAACCAAACAACTCGCGGAATCGATTTTTCAAAACGAGAACGTCGAAAAAATTCAGATCTTTGCGGGAGAAGCCGCTCCATTCTCCTTTTCGGGAATGGTAAAACATAGTTTTTTACGAAACACGGATTGGAAATCGGATCTTCATGTCGTATTAAAATCCAAGGATCATCGTAAAATCAAAAGCCACGAAATCATAGAATCGCTTCGACCGATCATCGCGGAATTCGGAAACAAAGAAAACGCTCTCACAAAGGTTTTGGAAATTCCACCCGGACCGCCCGTGCTCGCGACCTTCGTCGCCGAAATCTACGGACCAACCGAAGTCGAAAGAAAACACGCCGCTCTACAAATTCGTTCCATTCTTTCCAAACAAGAAGGAGTTGTCGATTTGGATTCGAGTCTTCGAACCGAACGTCCCAAAATCGTTTATCCGTTTCGATCCACGTTAGGCGGAATACTCGGAGTGAGATCGGAAACGATCGCCAGAGACGCGCAATTCCTATTCTCCGAAACTCCCCTCTTTACGCTTGCAGAAGCGGAGAATCCGGAAGAGATCACAGTGGACTTATCCGTCGAAGATAAAACCCGTTCCTCCTCGAAACCGTTTCAAAACGTAAACGTTTCCTCATTGGAAAGCGGTTCGGTCGCATCGGAAATAATATTAAATTCTCCTTATATAAAAGAAAACGTCGTTCTCAATCGAAAAAACCTAAGACCTGTCGAATACGTAACGAGCGAGTTTTCCGGGAAGGAAGAAGCTCCGGTCTACGGGATCTTAAAACTTTCTCCGAAAATCGAATACCCGACTTCGACCTTGGAAACCCCGAGAAACGAAGATCGGGTTTTCGTAAAATGGGACGGAGAATGGTTCATCACCTACGAAGTCTTTCGGGACTTGGGCGGGGCATTTGCGCTCGTGATGATTCTCATCTATGTTTTGATTCTGGGTTGGTTTAAAAATTATTTCCTTCCCCTCGTCATCATGATTCCGATCCCGATTTCCTTGATCGGAATTCTTCCAGGACATTGGATCACAAACGCATACTTTACCGCGACTTCCATGATCGGATTCATAGCGGGCGCGGGAATCATCGTTCGCAATTCGATTCTACTTGTGGACTTTATCGAATCCGAACTCTTTCTAGGAAAACCTTTGAAACAATCCGTTATCGACGCGGGTGTAATTCGATTTCGTCCCATGTTGTTGACTGCGTCCGCGGTCGTAGTCGGAAGTTCGATCATGCTCTTTGATCCGATCTTCCAAGGTCTCGCTGTCTCATTAATATTCGGAGAAATCGCGGCGACCGTTCTGAGCCGCTTTGCAGTTCCCGTACTTTACTTTTGGTTTTTAGGAAATAAAAGAATGAAGGAATTCGAATCCGAAATGCAACTTTAAATTCAATCGACACAACAAACGTTATGAAATACATAACTCGTTTTTCTAATACGTTCGGCTTATATCAAATTTTAAAAAGAATAGTTTCAAGACTTTACTCGAATGAATGTTGCGGATCTATGTCGGATTCGCTTCGTCAAAAACTTTTTTCTTTATAGTTTTGCAACAAACTAGATTTCCCATTCGGATCGTTGCTTCGGAAACAAAAAGCATCACTTTATAGTATGCAATGATTTTAAGTCTTTAAAGAACGATAATCTATCTTGGCCATGAAGAAATCGCTTCGATTACAGATTATCGTCATTTATACGATTTTAACCGTTGTCAATCTTACGTTTGTTGCGGTCATGATTTTTGAAAATCAAACCGATCTTCTTATTTCCAACTTCACATTAGAATCGGATCGAGTTGCAAGGGAAATTCTTAAAAAGGTGGAATCCTTTGGAAACATCGACTTCGAAGATTCTTCCCAAACAAACGACTTTCAAAGCAAACTTTTCAGCATCGGTCTCACCAATTTTTCGGTGATCGCGGCGGAAAACGATTCCTTGGAAAACGTAAAATCCATTCTTTCCAACGGGGTTACGGCTAACGTTTCGGATCTCAAATCGAAATTAAAAAATATGACAAGTGCAAAAGCCGCGCTCAACACGTCGTATGATATCGAACTCGATACGGATCATTTTATCGTGAACCTGATTTTTTATCTAAACCCAAAAACGTTTCTTGTTTCCCAAATCAAAATGAAGGAAATGGTAGACCGACTCAGATCGCTTTACATTCAGCTCGGATTGATGCTCGTTTGGGGATTTGCGTTTCATATTCTTTTCGGAATTTTTCTATATCGCAAAATTTTCGTTCGTCTTTTCCTTTTAAAGGAAGTCAGCGAAACGATGGCCACCGGCAATTTGAACGCGAGAATTTCGTGGAACACTTCCGCCCTCGACGAACTGGACGCGTTAGGCAACACATTCAACGGAATGGCAGAACAGATTTCTTCCCAATTCGACACGCTTACTCTGAAGAACACGCAGATCCAAACCGAATTGGAAATCGGCAAAAACGTTCAGGAATGTTTTCTTCCGGAAAAACGTAAGAAGTTCAATCTCATCGAAGCAGAGATCGTTTATCAACCGATGCGGGAAGTCAGCGGCGACATCTACGACATCATAGAAATCAACGACACGAGAACCGCATTCTTCTTAGCGGACGCGACCGGTCACGGAGTTTCCGCGGCGCTCATCACTTCCATCATCCACTACAACGTGGAAAACATCATGAAGGAAACCGTAAACCCGGCGCAGATCTTCAATCAACTGAGCGACAATCTTTTTGAAACTTTACAAGGAACGTTCTTCGCTACGGGAATTTTCATTCTTTTTGAGAAGGAAGGCGGTTACGCTTATTTCTGCAGTGCGGGGCACAACCCGATCTATTACTATCGCAAAGCTCAGAATAAGATCGTGGTTTTAGAATCCACCGGTTTCGTTTTGGGAATCGGAATCCCGGACGAGTACAGCGTATTAAAAATCAAAACCTCTCCCGGCGACAAGATCCTCGTTTATACGGACGGCGTTTTGGACGCGACCAACGAAACGACCGAACAATTCGGAGACGATCGTTTGATGGATGCGTTTCAAAAATACGCGACCCTTTCCACGGGAGAAATAACGGAGAAACTTAAAAACGAAATTCATTCCTTTGCGAATATTTTTCCGGACGATGTCACCTTCGGAATCTTAGAGATCACCTAAAAAATGAAAAAAAGTATTTTGATCGCAATTCTAGGATTCCTATTGATCGTTTTTTTCGGACTCGTCGTACTCGATACAAAACTCTACGAATTGAAAGTAACTCTTGAAAAGAGAAAACTTTTTAACTTCTCCTTCTCCAGCGAAATTCTAAGATCCAAATTCGAAAGTATTCTTTCCAACCGAGACAATATCAAGGCGGAGATGAATCTAAACAATCTCCAGAGCTCGTTGATCGAAAGCAATCAGCTTGAAAATTTCAGCGTGGGAATTCTCCAAACTTTCGGTTCCGTTCTGATCAACGGAGTTCGTCTGATCACGGGCAAACCTTCGATCGACTTTGAAATCAGTTCCACGAAAATCCGCGCGCTCGAACGCGCATTCAGTTTGGAAAGAAACCAGGCCTACAAGGACGCATATCAAGCTTACGGAGAAACGTTAGACATCTTTGCAAAGGGAACGGACGAAAGCGGATTCATCCTTTTACACCAAGGTTTTTGTTTGGCCGTTCAGGGAGAATTCGATCTCGCGCTGAAGGATTTGGAATCCGTTCTGGAGAATAATCCCGGAACCGTATTCGCAAACGACGCCGAAATTCTAATCGCAATCATTCAAAAATCGAAACAAAGCGTTCGGGAAATCGAGGAGAATTTCGACAGCCCCGAGTCCAGGGCCAAAGCCTTTTTCGCAAAAGGAAATTACGCAAAGGTTTTGGAAGAATTCGCAAAATCGAATATGACTTCCGCAGAGATGAGATACATCCGCGCGTATTCTCTGGAAAAAACTGGAAACCAAAGTACGGCGATCACCGAATACGCAAAACTCGCTTTTTCGGACACGGATAAGGAAATCGCAATCAAGGCCAATCGAAGATTGATGATGCTCGGTCATTACTACAATGCGGGAAGTGAAATCGCGAGAATCTCGGATAAGAACGCGGAACGGTTAGGAGACGCAAGCGAGGCCGCCGAGATTCGCGCCTCCTCCGAAAAGTTAAAACCCGCGGGCCTAGACGAGAATTTTCGAAGTCTGAATGAAACCGGTAAGATCGACGAGAAAAAGACGGCGCTCAGCGGAGAACTTCAGGATATCGTAACTAAGTCGGACGCATTCTTAAAAAAAGCGGAAGACGATGCCAAAGTCGAAGCTCGTAACTACATAGCGGTTCAAGTTGTGGATTCGGTTCCGGTTTACGGAGACAAAATCATCATCGACGGAGACCAAACGAAACTTTTTTCCGCGCACTTCCCGATCACTCTTGCGACATACACGATCGATTCGATCGGTCTTATGAAGAATTCGATCAAAAATCCACATAAACTTTTATTCGTTCAAAACAAGGAGAAGACCCCGTTCTTAAAAGCGGTTTTCGAAGACGATCAGTCGATTACGTTGATCGAGAAAAAATCTAAGAAGAAAATCAACCTGAGTTCTCCGATTCAGATCGAGTTGTCCAAATGAAAAAAACTCTGGTTTATATTCTTCTTTTTACGTTCTTAAACGGATATCTACAAGCACATCGTGTGATTCTAAAATCCGGAGAACAACTTTCGGGGGATTTGAAGGAAACCGACGGGGCTTCCGATCATATCATTATTTCCACCGAAGGTGAAGACATAAAAATTTTCAAAAAAGATATCGCCGAAATGTTTTTCGAGGAAGCCGGAAATCATCTTTGTATGCATTTCAAGGGTCAACCGGAATCGAAATGCAGTTTGAAACTTCTCAAACTCAATGCAAGCACCGTATTTTACGTGGATGAAAACAACCGATATCTTCGCGTTCCGTTCAAGGACTTGGAATCGATTACGATCGAAGCCCCTTCCACAAAAGTTTTGGATCAACTTTCCAAAACCGGGTTTCAAATCGTGATCAAGTCCAAGGATCAAAGTGAAATTCAATCTCCCATCGAAAGTGTAAACGAAAACGCGATTTTCGTTCAAACCGAAACGGATGTAAACCCCATACCGATCCCAAGAGAAGAGATCCTGTCTTTGTTCTACAAAACTGCGGAGGATAAAAAAGATCCAACCAAAGAAAAAGAACCGATCAACCTGGTAGACTACTTGGTTCCGGGTTATTACGTCAAAAAACAGGGATATACCAAAAGCGGAATCGCGATGATGGGTTTAACCGGCTTTTTTATAGCGGGAAGCGTTTACGAATTTTTCGCCGCAAAAAACGCGGCAGGGAAAACTCCGGTTTATTTTCCTCAGAGCAACGGCTCTATTTTATGGGCGGAACAACCAAACGGAGAATTCGATAAACACAAAAGACTCAATCAACTTTTCTTAATATCCCTTGCCTGCACATATCTATTCAACACGGTTCTTTTGACCTTTCCGGTTGCCTTTTCGTATTTCTTTCAGGAAATACCGTCCGCAACACCGAACTTACATTCCGTGGAGAAGGACCAAAAATTCGAAATGAAAATAAATATTAACTTTTAGGAGCACAAAAATGGAAGCTACAAACAATTCAAAAGACGAGTTATCGGTGGAGGTTATATCCAATTCTCACGTAAACCATCTGTTAAAACCGCATATTACGATCGTAAAGACGAACGGAGAAGTGAACATCTTCTCTTCGAAAAAACTCAAAGATCTTTTCACTCTGAAAATCGACGAAGGCACTCGGGTTCTTTTATTGGATCTTTCTTCGACTACACATATCGATTCTTCCGGACTTGCGGTGTTGATCAGCACTCAGGCAAAATTGATGAAACAACTCAAAGGGGCTTTGATCGTATATTCGATTCCGAACTCGATCAGCAAGATTTTCGAATTAACTCGATTGGATAAACTCATCACCTTGTCGATCGACTTGGATGAAGCCGTCGATAAGGCGATGGCCTACTAAAAAACACCGATCCCTCTGGACTCGAAAGGAATTCGGGTTTAGAGGAAATTCTCCCCTCTCGAAACGATCTTCGATCGAAAAGAATTCCGACTTTTTAAAATTTCAATAACCGTCTTTGATCAAGTAATCCAAATGAAGTCGAATATCCGATTCGTCGGTGGCGTCGTCTAAAAGTGTATCGTTTGAGATCTTATCGTTCAGAACCTGAGTCAATTCGGCTTCGTTCTTAGCCAAATAAACTCCGTTAAAAACGGAATAGTTTTCGATCCACAACTCCAACTTCCTACATTCAGATAATATAATACAGTTATGATTGACCCGGATCGAATCCGAAATCATCTTTCGAAAGTTCGTGAGATTGATGAATTCTTCGTTTTCAATCTTATTCAGATCCAAAATATAAATTCCGGAAAACTCGTCTAAGATGGACAGAATGATATCTCGAACGTTCATGATGGAACGATTGTCGATCACACCGGACAATCGAATCAACATTACCTTGGCAGTCGTTCCTTGTACATTGAATGTAACGAACTCATTACTAACCTGCATTTGCACCCTCATACTTTAAAAAATTTTTTATAATCGAACACATAAGATAGAATGCCGAACATCGCAGTTGTCGTACGTATCGTTGAAAGATACGTTCACCACCAAACCCGAAGCCGAACTTAGATTCGAAGTCCAACCCGAACAATCCACTCCGGTCGAAAAAGAATTGTAATAACCCGTCCAGATACGAGCAGGAGTCGGCGACACGGACAAAGGCAAATTTTCAGAAATCGGAATCGTAAAAATTCCGGAAGAACTTGCGGAAGTTGCAGGAACGGAAAAAGAAGTTCCAAAAAAATACTGAGAATGGGAAGAATCGTTGCTGTGAACGTAATAACGTAAATTTTTACGAACGGGCCAATCCATCCCGCCATCGTCGTTCAAACTCGGCTTTCTTTGATACTGTGCGCCTAAAAGCGCGCGGTATTCGGTTTTATCTCCGGGAAGAAAATTCCCCTTTTCATTCTGACAAATCCTGTCCGCGCCGTCCAAACCGCCTAAATTCCCATCGTATCCTGCTCCGTTTGCGGTCGCGAAGAACATACATTTATCGGAATCTAAGATTCGAACGTTGACCTTTGCGACGACCAAACCGTTTTCATCCTTAAGATTCAACGTCAAATTCTCGTCGTCACAGTTCAAATCCGTGTTTGTGAAAAGCCGAACGGTGACCTTTGCGTTGTCGGAAGATCCTACGACGTTCGCTTCTTCGGAGAATGAAAGAGTATCGAATACATTCGATTCTTTGAATATTTTAACTTTATTAAGATTAGAACG
Organism: Leptospira barantonii; assembly: GCF_002811925.1. Lineage (NCBI taxonomy): Bacteria > Pseudomonadati > Spirochaetota > Leptospiria > Leptospirales > Leptospiraceae > Leptospira > Leptospira barantonii. Next base: position 131,580 of record NZ_NPDS01000004.1, on the reverse strand, counting down.
GGAAGAAATCGGTATTTCGATCGTGATCGCCTGCCCCTCCACTACGGAGAAAAACGGAGAATTTTCCGTATAAGCCGGTGATCGTAACATCAAAGCGTTTAACAAAAGTCCGACTTGACTGTGGGAAGAATCAAGTTCAATCGGCGTTGCCTGCGCGCAGTTTATAAGAATCAATCCAAGAGACGCAACAGCAAAACTCAAAGAATTCTTTCCTTGAATTGACTTCGGAATAAAGCGAAATCGCTTTTGAAGTCTAAGATTCGAACGTAAACTGTTGGACATGTCTATAGTTTATTCAATTCATGCTCTTCGTTCACCGCATACTATAAAAGGAACACTTTTTTATTATTGGCCTATCCGCGTTTAAAAATTCATTCATCCCTTTAGGATTTTATGTTTTTCTTACTTATCAATTCGAAAAGACATTTCGAATTTGAATACTTTATTATGATAATTTCATAAACTGATTCCGATCGATTCAAAAGAATGAAAGAAATTTTATCTTTTTATATTCCGTTGATAACTTGAACGGCTCAGATGAAACCGTTTTTACAAATTTGGAGAATCCATTCATACAGAAAGATTTGTTTTTGTTCCGACAAGAATCAAAATCACATTCAAGTTTGATTCCATACGAAATATTGAAACTGTTTGTTATTGAGAAGTCAACGGAAACCGAAAGGAAGAAAGATCCGTAATCTGCGTGGGCTTTCCGTAATGATAACCTTGTAGAAAATTCGCACCACAATCGAGTGCGATTTTTTCAAGTTCAAGATTTTCGATTCCTTCAAAGACCGTTTTTTTACCGAGCGACAAAAGAACCTGAGAGATTGCCTTCAATACGCTTCGTTTACTTTGATTCGTATCGACTCCGATGATCAAACTTTTATCCAACTTCACGTAATCACATTCTATCTTTTCGATTCTCGAGAAATTCGAATTCCCGATTCCGAAGTCATCGATCGCAATCTGAAACCCGAAACGTTTTAAAATCGACATTTGTTCGATGATCAACGTCGTCTCTTCGTAACGACTTTCGGTAATCTCGAGAACGATCGAATTCGGAATCAGATTTAACTTTGAAAAATAAGAAATCAAATTGTCCGCAAATTCGGGATTTTTTAACTGAAAGGGAGAAACGTTGATCGAGATCAACGGATTGGAAGATAAGAATTCATTCTTACGAATCTGAGACAGATCCCAAAGTGCGTTTTGAATCACCCAAGCTCCGATGGAACTGATCAAACCCGATTCTTCCGCCAATGGAATGAAAACATCCGGACTGATCATCCCCTTTGCGGAATGATTCCAACGAGAAAGGGCTTCCAAAGAATGAAGCGCCTTTGTTTCCGCGTGAACGATCGGCTGATAATACAAAAGAAGTTCTTTTTTATGAACGGAATTTCTGAGGGATAAATACGTTGCGATCAAATTGGAAGAATCGTTTTGGTTCTGTGTCGCATAACGGCTGAAAGGATAATCGATCACTTTTTTCAAGTTCGCCCGCAATCCTTTGAGAATGTGAAGCGGACTTGTGGTCGTCTCCGCCGTGTGAAATCCGCCGATCGAAAGTTTGAGATGAAATTCGTGATTATCGATTTGGATCGTATTTTTCATATACGAAATCAAACTCGAAGGAATCCAATTGATGTCTACGTCCGGTTTGTTGATCTGATACGCGAAAAAGATCTGGTTTGTGGAAATGCGAAGACCCACGTTCTGACTGTTTGTAATCGTTAAGAATTCGGTATGTAGATCCAAAAATACGGCCTCGTAGATCTGAGTTTCGTATTTGTGAAGAGCGGGATGATTGTAGATTTCGATGTTTACGAGATAAAAATACGTTTTTTCAAGCTTGAGAGTGCGCACTAAATCGTGCTTTATCGAACGAAATCTCTGAATTCGATTCTTTTCCGTATTGGAAAGATTCCGTGCAGTAGATTCGATATGCGCGAGTACATACCCGCCCTTCAAGTTGATCTCAAAGTTGACCTTATAAATCAGATCATTTTTAGATCGGACCATCAATTGAATGTTTCTATCGTTTTTGAACTTTCGAAAAGCGGAGATATTGGAATGAATGTTGCCGTAATCGATAAATCTTTCGACTGCCTTCTTGAGCTTAGGATCCGAATCCAACAAAGAATTGTAATGCGGTTCCGAATAGAGTTGTTTTCCGTCGAAATCGTACAGCGAGTAGCTGAACACGTCGGTCGGATGTGACTTGTTCTCTATATAAAGATCGCTGTATTCGGAGATCATGAGATCATTATATATTAGAAGTCGATAGTTTCTTTTCATCTTATAACCTAAATTTCAAAAGAATTTTAGGTAAATTTTTCAGCTTATAATACTTACGATTCATTATTTCAACTTTTTGCATAAAGAAGAATGAAAAGAAAGAATCAAGGGCCTCAAAACAAAGGACTTTTGAATCCATGTTTTATCAATTTTTTCTTCAATATAAAGCACCGCTCACCAAAACAAAATTACAAATGAGTATTACTTACTCATATTGGAAAGGCATCCATCTTTAGATGGATTTCTCTTAAATATAAAACTCGGCTCAGTTTCTATTCCTCGGCGAAGACATCGAGCCCGAAGCGCGCCTAAGCCTCACAACAGCATTCATAAAAATAAAAACGGAATCGAAGCGCTTCCATCCATGTCTTTTTAATTTTATAGAACGTACAAAATAAAGACCGACTTTGTTTTTTCTCCCCTGCTTTTGCTCTTCAGATTTCAAAAGCGGGACTCATTCTTTCATTTCTATCTCTCAAACAGGTTCTATTCTGGAATCGTTTTTAGACCGTTTCAAAAACCAAGGCCTGTCTTCTTAGCAAAATATAACCTGAAATAAGCAGATTCTTTAATTCGACATGATTCTGCGTATTCAGCTATAGAGTTTTTGAAAAAGGACAAAAATTATTTTTTTGCAATTCATTTAACAATAGAACGTTAGATACAGCTTCTCACCATTCTTCGTCGGAAGATTGGAGCCTATTTCCAAGTTCGTTTAACATTTTAAGAAATTCTAAAATAAATTTCATGCGCATGAGAACTCATAATTCTTAGATTGTTTTTATTTTTGAACATCAATTTAAAAATAAATTATTTGTTTTTACAATATATTGATTTTATATTATAAATCGGATAATTAAGCGGTATAGGAATGCTACGCATGCAAATATTTTACATACAAAAGAAACTATTTATCTCCCGAAGTGTTGTTTAATTGATTTGTTATTAAACGGAATAAAAGTAATCAAGAATATTCAAAATTTCTTTTACAATCTAGATGTCAATTTCACTCTCGCATATAGAATGATTCATTTGTTCTGAATTTGAATAGACCAAATTGAATTCAGTTTAAAAATGAATATATTGATTGGAATATGGTGAGTTCACTATACTATTAATTAGAGATGAGCTTTAGTTTTCGAAACAAATAAACAAGAAAACCAAAAGTGAAGAATGGATTATGGTGAATATTTTAGATTCAATGTTTAATGAAGAAATCTTATTGAGCTTAATAAGATTTGGAGCGGGCTTTTCTTTAGTCCTAGGAATTGGAAGTTGGATACGCGCAAAAAGACAAATCGACTATCTGGTGTCGCTGGTTTTAGTATTAACCGCGATCTTTCAGTTTGTTGATGAATCCAGTTTGAGTTTATTCACACAACCTTGGATTCGAAAATTCCTATTTTTAGTCGATATCGTAGCGTTAGCCGCGAGCGGAACCCTTGTGTTTTTGATTTCAACGATGATTTTTAAGAAGTATTCGGAACTTCCTTTGATCTTCTATTGGAATCTTTTGGGACCGTTCATTCTCGCGTTACCGATCGCAACTTTCTACGAACAACAAGGCGGCAAAGAACTGGAATTCTTCCTATTTGCGGCCGATTTGTATGTTTTCGTGTATTTTGTGATCGCGGTGGCGAACGTGTTTATCGATAAAAAATACGAATCTTCCATGATGAGCTTTCGAACGGTTCTTACGTTGGTGATTTTGATTTCCCTGTGTATTCCCTTGGAAATCCTCGGAATCGTGCTTCAGAGCAAATCTCTGATCTTATTGTCCAGCGTTCACACTTCGTTTGCGGTGGTTTTCTATTATTTTCTTACTTTGATTTACCCCAATCTACTTGATTTTCTTTCACTGGAACCGAGTAAGAATCTAGTAAAACGATCCCTTTTACACGACGTAGACATAAACGCGTTGAAAGAGAAATTAGCCCGCATCATCAAGGAAGAAAGAATTTATTTAGACGAGGACATCCGCCTCCCCGATGTCTCCGAAGAGCTTGGAATTTCCGTACATCAGCTTTCTTTCTTTCTGAACAATCACTTAGGAAGTAACTTCAACAATTACATCAACCGGTTTCGAGTCGAAGAAGCTAAGTCCATGCTTCTCAACGATCCTTCTCGTTCCGTGGTTTCGGTGGGAATTGCCGTGGGTTTCAATTCGAATTCTTCCTTTTATAAGGCTTTTCTAAAGGAGACCGGAATGTCTCCGAAACAATTTAGGGAAACACAACCGAAGGTGATTCACTTTCAGTCCTCTGCTACGGCGGACATTCAATTTAGAAGCTGAACCTCCTCTAAACAAAAAAATCTGATGATCTTCATCCATGACGGAGGATTCCAACTCCGTCCATTCTTCCTTTGTAATCTTGAAAATCGATCGCATAGGGACCGTTTATCGAAGAATCGATTTCAGATTAAATTTAATTCTAAAATAGAATATATAAAATTCATGATATTTATAATTTTCCGTTTTTTAAATTATATTTGCCGAAGACCTCTCTAGAACTTGGAGGTTATAATAAAATGAACGGAAATAAAGCAATGTTTGAAATCTTATTTTCGCAGAAATTCCATAAACGCGGATTCAAAGTTTATCAAACTCCTCTCATGGAAGGAAATAATTCGAATGTTCAATTCAAGTCTACTCGCTGATACCCTATTTCATACGTTCTTCTCGGAAACAAATTTATTCTATGCGCACGCCGCCGGGGTTGGAACAGGAATCGTAATGGCGATCGCCAAACTTTACTCGGGGAAACGGGACGAATTCAGTAAATCTTATGGAACCATTCTCCTCAGCGTCAGCGTTTTTCTGATGGCAAACAACCGAGTGATCTTCCCGCAAGAAACCGATCCAAGACTCGCTCAGGATCCTGTGTTCTTAGGAGTTTATTTCGGATTGGTTCTTTACGCTTCCTCCGCGGTTTTGATCTGCATGATGTTCATTTTGGATCGTCTTCAAAATCCTTGGCAATACTGCAAAAAAATTCTTTGGATCGTTCCGATTGCATTGATCGCGGCCTTTGCCATTCCCGGAACGATTTACATCGGCCTTTGCGACTCCATCGCGATCCTAATCACTCTTTATACAACCGGTTGGTCGATTCGCGAGATTCTATCCTTGGAAGAGCAAAAAGTTTTTTTCAATTTTCCGTTCATCACAGCGATGATCACCACTTCTCTGATTTTGGATCTGATCGGAACATTGATGAATTCCACGAGAATGCTTATGTTTTCCGAATTGATTCCAGGCGTTATGATCGCCTACATTACGTTAATCGAGCGATTTTATCCCGTTCTTTTCAGCAGGGCTTACGGGGGAGAATCCGCGAAAACCTTAATGGATAGCCAGGCTTTTATCGATTCTCCCGTGGATGCGCTCATTGAGTCCGATGGTTTGACCGAATCCGGAAGGAATATTTTGGAGGGAGTGGAACTGGAAAAGATCGAGGAAAGAATCAATTCTTTTCTACAAGTTCGGGGTTATGCGGACGAAGAGCTTCGTTTGCCGGATTTCGCTTCTTATTTGGGCCTTTCCACACACCAAGCCTCGTATTATCTCAACAAACACATGTCGATGAAGTTCGCGGACTTTTTGAACATGAACCGAATCGAAGACGTTAAGCGAAACCTCCGAAGCAAATCGCATATGAATCTTTTGCAAATCGCTTTGGAATGCGGTTTTAACTCGGCTTCATCCTTTCATAGAGCTTGTGTAAAGTTTACGGGAAAATCTCCGAGAGAATTCAGAAAGTTGATCAATTCTCAGAGTTAAGGACCAAAGGCCCCTCTTAAATAAACGGGGCCTTTGGATTGTTGCGCTAAATAAAATTCTTCATCTTATAACGCGAGCGGTATTAAATTGGATTCTGTTGTATGGTTTATCCAACAGATAAAAAGGTTTTGGTTGGATCCATTCATCGTTAGAATGCAAAAAACGACGATTGAAAACTGAAAAGGAAGTCAAAGCGATTGTGATGACTTTGTTTTTCGGAGAAAAATTCTAAATTTTGATTCGTTGTCGAACATTCAGCCTCGTATTTCAAAAATCCATTCCTACTCTTTTTACTGCTTCGTTTCAGTGATTGTGTTCGTATCTTTCCAAGGTAAGCACGTGAGGGATTTTATGAAAAAAGAAAAATATCGACTCAACAAATCGAAAGAATCGATTGAAGTCGTTCTATTTTCAAAATCGAATTCCCGAACATTCCGTAAAACGTTCTTTTCCATTCTTCATTCTTTAATTTTTCTTTGTTTTGTCAGTTGTGTCGGAAACGGAAATCATTCTTGGAGCTTTAAGGGAATCTTCGGTCCGATGAATCTCTTTCAATCCTCCAATGCACCGCTTTTTCTCAATTACACTACAAGTCCTTTTGTTCTCACCAAGGACGTTCCGATCGCGACGATTCAACCAACAACAAGCGGCTCCATCAACGATTGTATATCCAGCCCCTCTCTTCCTACCGGACTTTCGCTGGATTCCAATTCCTGTGTGATTTCGGGAACACCCACGGTAAATCAACCCGCAACGAGTTATACGATTACAGCTTCCAACGCATCGGAAAACAAGGTCAGTACGATTCTGATCACGGTGAATATGAATCCGCCGGCGGGCCTAAACTTTGCAACCGGTCCTTTTACATTTACTGTGAACTCGGCTCTTACTACGATCAATCCGACTTATACGGGAACGATTACAAGTTGTAGTTCCAACGTCCCATTGCCGACGGGACTTTCTTTGGGTGGTTCCGATTGTTCTCTTTATGGAACTCCATCGCTCATTCAGACCGCCGCAAACTACGTCATCACCGCAACCAATCCGTTTGGAAGCGCGAATACGACGATTTCGATCACAGTCAACGCCGCACCTCCTACGGCTTTGAACTACGCGGGAACCCCTTTCGTTTTTACTCAAAATGCAACGATCGGCACGATCACTCCTACTTACACGGGAACGGTTACCGCTTGTAATTCGGACATTACTTTACCCGCGGGCCTTGCTTTGGATTCGGTTTGTCAAATCACGGGCACGCCGAACACGCTTCAAACAGCGACGGATTATACGATTACGGCGAGCAACGCCTATGGAAACACAACGTTCCAGATAAAGATTACCGTAAACCTTGCTCCTCCGTCTGCGTTGAGTTATACGGGCGGACCTTTCGTTCTTACCGAGAATTCCACCGTCACTTTAACTCCTACGGTAACAGGAACCGTCACGAGTTGCACCTCCGGCACCGCTCTTCCTACCGGGCTCGCGATCAATGCAACCACCTGTGTGATTTCGGGAACACCGACCGTAACGCAAACGGCCACGAATTATACGATCACTGCGAGTAATGCGTATGGCAGTACTACGGATACGATTTCACTTGCGGTCAATGCGGCGGCGCCTTCTGGACTTACTTATACACCGACGAACTTGACTTTTTACAAGGGAGTGAACACTTCGATTTCGCCGACCGTCACCGGAACGGTAACGAGCTGTACATCTGGCTCCACTCTTCCCAACGGACTTTCGATCAACTCGACGACCTGCGCGATTTCCGGAACGCCTACGAGCTTTCAAACCGGAACGAATTATACGATCACTGCGAGTAATTCTTCGGGAAGTACAAACGCTTCGATCAACATTCTCATATACGGAAACGCTCCGATCAAAACGATGCAGAACACTTGTTGGAACACCGCAGGAACCTTGGACGCAACCTGCGCGGCCGCCACTTCGAACGGACAAGACGGGAAACTCCAAAAAGGAGTGAACGCAAGTTTCACAAACCAAACCGTAAATGGAAACGAGTATATCGTCACCGATAACAACACAGGTTTGATTTGGACGACTTGCCACTTCAACAAAACCAATGCAGACTGCTCCGGCGGGACAACCGCTTATTACAATCTAACGGGTGCAACTAACGCGTGCATTGCGTTGAACGCACTCAATTCAGGAGCCGGTTACGCGAATCGAACCACCTGGAGATTGCCCACAATTTCCGAAATCGAAACCTTAGTCGACTTCAACGTAGGAGCTTCCCCGAGAACATTTACCACCGCGTTCCCGGGAACCTCGGGAGGTTATTACTATTGGAGTTCTACCCTTTATCTGCCGGATACGACTAAGTCCTTGGTTTTATACTTTTCCGACGGTGGAACAACTTGGACCGACAACGCACCTGCGGGCTCAGTCGCTCGTTGTGTTTCTACGGGACCTTAAAAGAAAGGAGACGCTATGATCCCGATCCAAACTCAAAATAAACGAAAGAATTTCGGTTCTTTTATATTTTATAATTTTATAATATTCTTTTTTGGACTTACGGTTTCCGTATCTGCGGCGCCTTATGTGGACAACGGAGACGGAACTGTAACCGACATAGGAAATGCGCTCATCTGGCAAAAATGTACGAATAACCTTTCGGGAAACAATTGTGAAATCGGCGGGACCACACAATTAAACTGGAACGACGCACTCAACTACTGCAACAACCTTTCTTTGGCGGGAAAAGTCTGGAGATTGCCGAACATCACCGAACTCCGAAGTATCGTAAAACACGCCGGGCTTTCACCGGTAATCGACAGCATCACCTTCCCCGCGACGGCAACACAATACTATTGGAGTTCTACCACATATTTACTCGCGACCTCTCAAGCTTGGTCGATCAACTTTCAGTCCGGATTTACGGCGGGAACCAATGGAAAAACGTATGTTCTGTTCGTTCGTTGTGTTACATCTCCTCCTTGAAGTGAGAAAGAATTTAGAACGGTTGTCGTTTTAGAAGAATTTTAAACGGAACTAAAATTTGCTCCGATTTAACCCGAACTCGAATAACGTCCGACCAAATTCAGTCCTACTCACCGCAAGTCGCATTAAAAAACGTAAAGATCATTCGATAAAAATGCCGTTCTGGCATGAAGTAAACTATTTGTCAATTTTTTAGTTTACTTAAACACACCTTTACGGGACATGGCTAATAGAGTCACTCCATAAGGATCGCTTACCGAACAAAACGACCTAAGCCGTTGATTCAAGTTATAGAGAATCGATTATATTCAAATGTTATCATGTCGCATTAGCAAAACCGATATTATGCAAATCATCGGGCCAATGAATCGGGATCTTACATTTCTAAATCGATTTGCAAATTATATATTTCACTTTTCACAAAGTTCGAAAAGGCAATTTGAAACCGCTCTCATTCAAATGAAAAAGAAAAACAATATAAAAAACGAACGGAACCGAATCGGAGGTTCCCGAATTGAAAATATAAAATTCGAACCAAACAAAATTAGAGAGCTAGTCGTTTATGAATACACTCATTCAAAATTTTTTAGTCCGCTTAGACGTTTCAAAAATCCGATCGAATTTCGAAGACAGAGCCTTCTATAAATCAAAGATACAAAAACTGATCGAAAGAAATCTCTTTTCCGCATTCGTTCTATTCTTCGGTTTATATTTAGCGATTTGGAATATTACGGTTCCCGAAATCACAGGTTTCGGAGACTTATCCAAACTGAAACTACTCTCTCTGATTTCCGCGTCCGCGGTATATTCCTGTCTTTTACTCAGACTCGTAGTCCACACGATTCTCGGCCTCCCGGTAAGTTGCAGATCCATCCTAAGGAACGCGGCCCTATCGATCGGAATCTCCTTCGCTTTTTTAATGTATTTCGAAAGTTCCATTCAAATGGTCATTACGGGAGAATTGTTGTGTTTCGGAATCTGCGGATTTACCGCCTTGGAAACCGGTTATTTGATCCGTTTTCGTAAGCTCAAAAAGGAATACTATTATCTTTTGCCGATCCTGATCGGAGTCGAAATCGCGATCGTGGGCGATCTCCTGGGAATCACTTTTTACAATTCCTATTGGAACAGTATTTCATACTATACTTATATATTTTTCATATTCGTTCTTTATCTGATCAAAAGAAGAATGAAAATCGAAAACGTAATCGAATCGGTTCAACCGGATCAAAGTTCGAGAACACAAATCAAGCCGGGATTTGAGAATCAAGCGGATATCGAAACGAACGAGTCTCGCTTCGAGGAAAAAAATCTTCTAAAGGAAGACGACTTAAAACGCGCGGAAGAAAGAATCGAGGGATTTATTCGCGAAAAATTATATGCGGACGACAGCATTCGATTGATCGATCTCTCCGCGTATTTAGGAATCAGCTTACATCAGGCTTCTTTTTATCTAAACAATCACATGAACACCGGGTTTTCAGACTTCATCAACCGAAACAGGATGAACGACGCACACAGGCTACTCGTTGAAAAACAAAATATGAATTTGTTGGATATCGCGTTCGAGTGCGGATTCAATTCTTACACATCCTTTCACAGAGCTTGTAAAAAATGGACCGGGAATTCCCCGAAAGGACTTAGAAAAAAAGCGCTTCTATAATTAGTCCTTTGCAAAAACTCTGTTTAAGATTCGCGGTAAATACCGGAGAATTGTTTAGATTCGACGTCCAATCTTAGGAGAGGACGTGCGAAATCCTCTGAATATGATCGAAAGAATTCTTGAAAAAACGTTACACTTGTTTCTTTCATCCGGTTTTTCTAAAACGAACACGGATGAAATCGCCAAGAACATAGGGATCAGCAAACGAACCCTATACCGTTATTACGACGCGAAAGACAAGCTGATAGACGCCGTATTCGCCTTCTTACGCGAAAAAGTGACAAAACAACACGAAGCGATCATCAAAGACCCCTCCAAAAGCCCGAGCCAGAAACTACGCGAAATTCTACTGATCATTTCCGAGCTGGGCGCAAAGATGGGAAAGACGTTTGCAAAAGACATCCAAAACGTGCGCCCCGATCTCTACGCTACGATGAGCGCGTATCGAAGACATAGAATCGGACGATTGGCCGATGTGGTCAAAGAGGGCCAGGCTACGGGAGAATTTAGAAAGGAAATCGACGCGGAACTGACGATCGACGTGCTGATCGCGGCCTTGGACGGAATTATTAATCCGACATATCTGATCGAATCCACGTTTTCGGTTTCAACCGCGTTCGAAACGGTCTTTAATCTATTCTTACAAGGAATCGAAAACGGGAAATCGAATTTACTCGAAACCAAAAAGAAGATCCCCGATTTCGAATCGGATCCGGATTCTTCCCTTCTCTTATTCCAAATTCTAAACTTCGACGATCTTACAAACGACTCAACGGATTTTTCTTCGACAATTCAAAGCCTTGAAGACAAAAAAAAATCTACCTGGCTAATGAATGCAAACTAGCCAAATAGATTCAGTGCTTTGTTTATGGAGATATAGGAGCTTAATCGACTGTTCGTTATTCGCTTAAAGCGAAACGTCTATGTTTATGAGTATATTAGAATTTTCTTTTTGGATCTCCCCTAATTATAAACTGAATTCAAGAACGTAAGAACGCGTTTGAATCGGAATTCGGATCCGAAAATCGACTTCGCAAAATAAATAATTTCTGAATCTATATTCTATTCTTTTTACAAATCAAGACGGGAAACTATCTGTGAAATGATCATTCAATTTTTCTTTTGTTAAACGACAAAGTGAATCATAAAAGAAGAATGTTTTGAAAGTATCCGGTGAGTGAAAGACACAGAATCCGTATCAATGCGATCCAAGCGCGTAGAAAAAATACGATAAGCTCTGCGAAACGAAAACACCGGAAAGTGAGACTTTGTTGATTTGAAATAAGAAACAGAAAGATGGACAGAGGCGCGGATGAAAAGAGATTCTAAAATTATCTATCTGGCTCGTTATTTCGAACAGAACCAGATAGATGAGTGCAATAGAGTGAGTTCCCTTCTACACTGATCATAATAACTTATATCAAAGAAGTTATCTCTTCAATATATAAGATGAATAAAATAAAATAGAATTCTTTTTTGAATTTCAAAAGAATCAAAGACCGAATTCTTGAATCAAAGAATCCAACTCCAGAGCTCTTCTAAGATCGTCAAAACCCAATACCGGATCGACTTCCTTGAGCTTATTGTAGTTCATAACCCAATTGTAGACTTTCATATCTTCGGTCATGATAAAATACCGATTGAATTTTTCGGAAATCGTATGCAGAATTCCCGTAAAAGCGCGTATAAATTCCGAATTGAGATTGGCGACTCTTCGAATATCCAAGACCAACATTCCTTCCATCTCGTGAAAAATGGAACTCAACTTGGCGGGGATTCCCTTCAAGGTTTCGTGATTCACCACACCCGTAAATTCTATCACTATAAGTTTATAACGGACCGTATTGATTTGCATTTCCTTCAATTCGTATCCGATCGTAATGGTCTGATTCATTGCAACTCCCGAAACATGGACGATTCTTTCCTCTCGACCCAAGCGAAAAGAATCTCTTTGTGTTATAGGAAGTGTAACAAATTACTTGGCAAAAAGCCTTTCAGCTTATAGCCTGAGGGAAAGATTCATACAAGATCCAGAATAGAATCGGCAAATGCGATCTCTTCCGCAGGCTCCATCAAATAATAACCCTGTGAATAGTCGATGTTAAGCGACATCACAGCGGCTAATTCTTCCTCGTTCGATACGAATTCCGCGACCACTTGCGCGCCGAGTGCATGGGCCATTTCCGTAATCGCGGAAGCCAATCGATACGAGGTTCGATTTTCATGAATTCCTTGAATGAACTTTCCGTCGATTTTGATAAAGTTCGGTTGAATTTCGATCAACCTTTCGAAGTTGGACTGCTCCACTCCGAAGTCGTCGATCGCGATCTTACAACCGATTTCCTTCAATTCCTGAAGGGATCGAGTGGAATTGGAAGCACCGTTCCAACGATCATTCTCCAGTATCTCGAAGATCACCCGATCGGAAGAAATTCCGTAATGAAGAAGTCGATTCATCACCCAAAGCGGAAAACCCTTTTTTTCCAGATCCGATTCGGTGATATTGATGGAGAAAGAATAATCCGGATGTTTGGAAAAATAACGAAACGTTTTTTCGACCATCAAGGGAGTAAGAAGGCGAATCAACCCGGTCGACTTTGCGATCGGGATAAAAATCCCGGGGTTGTAGATCTGAGTCCCTTCCATGATTCTCGCCAAACATTCGTATTTCGTAATTTTCTTAAGTTTGTTGTCGTAGATTCCCTGGAAGTAAGGAATGACGTTCCCGGCGGTAAGAGCCTCGTTGAATTTTTTTCCCAACTTCAGATTCGCGTAGATCCGATCCACCTTATTGGTCGTTTCCGAATAGGAAATGTATTCCGCGGACGAATCGTTTCCAGCCGTCATCATAGCCAATCTCGCCTTGTCGTAAACGTCGGATTGATCCGATGAAACTCCGATCGAAATCTTAACTTGAAAGGAAATCCCGTCCACTTCGATACATTCGGAACGTAGAAAAATCCGAAATGCGCTCAATAAAGAATAGAATTTATCCTCGTCGATCTTCGTAAGTACCGCGACCATATTGTCGTATATATGAAAGATTTCTCCGCTATGACCTACGAAAGAATTCAACAAGGAGAGGAATTCGCTTAACATTTTCCTATACGTCTCGATTCCGAAATTTTCCGCGATCGATCCGAAAGATTCGATTCTGATAAGAGCCATAGACGAAGACTCGTTTTCCACCAGTCTACGATCGATTCTTCGTTTTAAATTTTCGAAATTCGGAAACAAAGTTTCACGGTTGAATAGATACGTCTCTTCCAACTTGGAGCTGAGTTCCAAAACCTTGCAGTTTTGAAAATACGCTTTTACTGCCTCGGTTATCGTGAGAATCAAATCGTCCCGATCCCAGGGTTTGGCAAGATATCGATACAGATTCGCGTTGTTGAGTGCGTTCCCCAAGGCTTTGGCGGAAGCGTAACCGGTAAGCATAACCTTATACGTCTGCGGATATTTTTGATGAATTTGAACCAGAAGTTCGTCCCCGTTGATACCTCGTAAGAGTTGGTCGCAGATGACCAAAGGAACGTCGACCTGAGCTTGTTTATAATGTTCTAATATTTTAAGCGCGATCTCTCCGCTTTCCGCGACTTCGATTTCGTATTGATTCCCAAAGGCGGCTTCGATCGCATACTTAACGCTCGCTAGAATGACGATCTCGTCATCGACCACCAAAATTACGGGTCTGATATTCAAATTTGAATTTTGAACTTTCTGATGTTTTTCTGTCATTTTCATAGATTTATGTTTTAAATTTTGTTCCCTTTGCAATCAGGACTCTATAGTTCCGACATTGAAACCGAAGAAGAATTTTATGAATCATTCTTCCGTGATCCTTACGAATTGTCGGGACTGATTTCGCATTTTTATACGAAGCGGAACTTTCAATCAACTAACATTGATTTTAGAACTTTCTTTTTTAAACGTACACGCGCGGATAACGTGAATGATTTTTAATTTGGTGTTTTAAACAAAAGAGATAAAGTGAAGTTTAATTCTCTGCGGAGTTATAACATGAAGAGAACCCGTTTTGGTATAAATCGGGGTTGGAGTGAATTCAATATTTTGAATATGATTAAATTTTGGATTCCGAATTGGAAAACACTTTCGGATCAAAAACACAAACTCGATTTCTTCCGGCGCCCTTTGCTCGATACAAGGCTTGATCCGCGTCGGCAAACGATTCTTCCAAGTTTTGTTTTCCCTGAGAAATTCCTATACTCAATGTAACCGCGCTTCCGTCTTCCAGATGGACCTGGGTTTCCACTTCCTTACGAAGATTTTCCGCGATATTTTCAGAATCCTTCTGATTTGCTCCGAATAGGAAGACGGCGAATTCTTCCCCGCCCCATCGACAAACCGCGTCGCTCTGACGAATGGAATGACTGAGAACCTGCGCGACCTTCACCAAGGTTTTATCGCCGGTCTCGTGTCCGAACTTGTCGTTGACCTGTTTGAAATGATCGATGTCGATCATGAGGATCGTCCAATCCTTTCCGTGTCGGTTTCCGATGGCGAGCGACTTCTGAGTCAATTTTAGAAATCCTCTGCGATTCCAAATTCCGGTCAACGGATCCGTATGAATCAAAGTGGAAACCTGATTCATGGAGGATCTCAGCTTGATATAAAGAATCAAAACGATGGAAAACGTAAGTACGAGCGCCCAAAAAGGAAGAAGATTCTTTATTATAAAAACAACATATTCAATAATTTTAATTTCGTGCACGAGCCAGATTTCGCCGCTTTTGATCTCGAATCCGATCCAAAAACTTCCCTGGTCTATGAAAAAAGATTCCTTGGGGGTCATAACCGCGGACGCAACGGACGGAGAAAGCCTGTCGTCCAGATTGAAAGCGCTCGATTTCGCGACGATCTTTCCGTTTTCGTCGATGAGCATACTCTCGCCGATACAATCTCCGCTATCCAAAATTCTCCGCATCGCGTCGAGACCGATGTCGATCGATGCGACACCGATGAACTTTCCCTTTACGTAAACGGGTTCCGATACGGTA
This sequence comes from Leptospira barantonii, assembly GCF_002811925.1. Taxonomy (NCBI): domain Bacteria; kingdom Pseudomonadati; phylum Spirochaetota; class Leptospiria; order Leptospirales; family Leptospiraceae; genus Leptospira; species Leptospira barantonii. The sequence goes on along the minus strand of NZ_NPDS01000004.1, from coordinate 115,853 downwards.
ATCATCAATCCTTTGCCGGCAAGGTCTTCGTATAAATCCGTGATGATTTGTCTGCCGGTAGGATTCGCCTCAGGGTTGGCCTGAGTCCAAAACGGGCCCGTGTAAAGTTCTTCCGTGAAATAATAATTTTCGTCTTTGAACTTGGGGGTGATGTACAGAAATTTTTGTTTCGATAGATAGTAAGCCCAGACGACTTCGCTTTGTTTTTCGGTCAAGGATTCGAACTGACCTCTTAAACTCAGAGCTGCTTCGATTTCCTTCAAAAGAGAAGTATTAATCTCCGAGATTGAACCGACGGCGGTAAGAGTTCCCGCATCCGCGCCTTCAATATGTTCGCGACTGATATGAGGAATGCCGAATCGATTTAGATTCGGATAACCTTTGAGTTCTTTCAAAAGACCTTTGTTCGCAGGAGTATCTTCGTTGAAAGTCACGTAGTCGGCGATCGAAAGACCGAGCGCTCTCGTTTGTGAACCGACTCTTCGAATATAATCGTTCATCATACGAGATCTCATACCGACGATACGATCGATTTCCCTTTCCATTCTCAAATTTTCATAGATAAGAAAGAAAATCATCAAAACAAGAATCGCCCCCAAAAGAGAAAACATGATTCTTTTTTTAACTCTTACGTTTTCAACTTGTATGCCAATATGAGCTTTCAACTGCAATGAATTCACCTCGAAACGAGATCTATAAAAACGATCTAAATGAATGATGATACGTTTCGATTGAAAAAGAAATCGAAATTCTTTTCGATGAATTCTCAAAATAAAATATGAGAACTATCCTCTAAAAATGCGTAGAATGTGGATCTTTTAATGTACGGATTGAAGAAGAACGAAGAAAAGAAACCTATATTTGACAAAAACAAGATCTTTCGCTTATCAAAAGATTCAAATGATATGATGATTTGCTCATATTTTATCGATCGTATACTCGTCGCATAACGATAAGAATTTTTTAAAATCGAATCTGCAAGTATACGACTCTTTCTTTTACAAAGCTTAAATGATTTCAGTTTATAAATAGAAAAGATTAGGTGAGTATGTCTTCACCGATGTCGAATACACAAACTCGATTTCTCCCCAGGGTTTTCGCCTGATACAAGGCTTGGTCCGCGTGCGTGAATGCTCCTTCTAAACTGCTTCTCCCGCCTTGACCTTCCGAGATTCCTATGCTCAATGTGACGGACTTCCCGTCTTCCAAGAGAACCTTATTCTCCACTTCCTTGCGAAGATGTTCCGCAATGTTGATGGAATCTTCCGGATTGGCTCCGAATAAGAATACGGCGAATTCTTCTCCGCCCCAACGACATACCGCGTCTGTCTGACGGATACAGGTTCCGAGTATTTGCGCGACCTTTACTAAAATTCTATCCCCTTCGTCGTGACCGAATTGATCGTTGACTTGTTTGAAATGATCGATGTCGATCATCAGGACCGTCCAAGATTGTCCGTGACGATTGCTGATCGCAAGGGATCTCTGCGTCAGTTTTAAAAATCCGCGACGGTTTGCGATTCCGGTCAACGGATCCGTGTGGATCAACTTGGAAACGTGTTCCATCGATGCCCTTAGCTTTATGTACAGTATGAGTACGATCCCAAGCGCACATACAAGTCCCCAAAAAGGAAGAAGATTGGTTACGATCGAAACGACAAATTGAATCGCGGAGATTCTATGCACCAAACGGATCTCGTCTTTTTTGATCTCGAATACGATCCAGTAAAATCCGCCTTGTAAGAAGAATCTTTCCAATGGGCCGCTCGGAACCGGAAGTGTGGAATTGTTTAGATCGATCGGAGGGGTTTTCGCGATCACCTTTCGATTTTCATCCACGAGGTTGCTTTCTCCGATACAAACACCCACTCCTAAAATTCTTCGCATCGCGTCCAGGCCGATGTCGATCGAAGCAACCCCGATGAACTTATCCCTATAATAAACGGGTTCCGATACGGTAATCATCAACCCCTGCCCGCCTATATCGTCGTATAGTTCCGTAATGATCTGTTTCCGATCCGGATTTTTTTCCGGACTTGCGTCGACCCAAAACGGTCTTTTGTAAAGACCTTCGTTGAACACGTCCCGATAGACTTTCGACTTAGGAGCCACATACAAAAATTTCTGGGCGGAAAGATAATAAGCCCATACGACCTCGCTTTGTTTTTCAACAAGTGTATCAAACTGACCGCTCAAACTCAAGGCGGCCTCGACTTCTCTAAGATAAAACGGAGTGATCTGCGTCGAATCGAGGGAAGGTGTGGAAGATTCCGCGGGAGAAAATTCCTTTTTTCTGGGATTCTGATTGGTAATCCCGAACAATTTCAGGCTTGAATAATTCCTAAACTTCCGTAAAACTTTCGAGCTCGGAACGGAATCCTCGTAATAAACCATCGAGTCGCTGATGGATAAACCCAAGGCTCTGGTTTGATTGCTTACCCTGCGAATGTAATCCTGCGCGATCTTTGCTCTCATCCAAACGACACGATGAATTTCACTCTGCATCTTTTGCGCTTCGTAAACAAACGTGCCAATGATTAAGATTGGTATGATCGCCAATACCGTGAGAATGGTTCTTCTTTGAATCCTTGCTTCGCTTTGATATACGTTCATCGAATCTGACTTGCCTTTTTCAAGTGCAGAATTGTACACAATTTGATTCCACGCAATTGTTTATTGTTTTCTAATACGATACAATTATACGTTTCTATATTTCGATAATTTTTAGAGTTCGTTGTTTAAACCTGAAAGAGCCAAGATGATAAAATGAAGATTTCGACAATCGCTTTTATACCTCAAGGATTTGTAAGATCAGGAACAAAGTTCGTGTTATCTGTTTACCAAAAGCGAATAAAAAAGCCGAATACCACTTAGAAAGATTTCATTTCAGGAACTTGAAACGCAATTTAGACACAAATTCTCAATTTGTAAATCTTCGAATCGGATCCAAATTTTTTACGAAATCAAATTATAAAAAGAATAAGATAATCAAAGAATCTAACGTCGATTTGTTGATTGCACGAGGGGAAAGTTTTACGCGGAAAGGAAGGTTTCGTGGTTTTTGTATTGAGAATCGGCCGACGTCGGATTCGAAAAGCCCACTAAACTCCATTCTCCCCAAAGACGCCGAGGACCGAAATTTACGATCGACTCGACGCTTTAGAATATTCTATTTTTTGAATGTTATGGAGAAGCCAGTTTCTTTTGAGCCAAAGCAAAAATCACTTGGAATTGTTCCGGAGTCATTTTGTTCAGCTGGCCCACAGGAGAGTTTTCGATTTCACTGTGGTTATGAACGTAAGGCACATTCGATTTTTGTAAATCGTCCGGAGTGATATAAATCGTCTTATCCCCTTTCGTTACGGCAAGATAATCTGATTCGTTGATTTTTTTGACGTGGCTCTGCGCGTTTTCCAGCTCCACCTTTCCCTCACAATGACAGATGAAGGTCATATCCCCATAAACCGAAGTATAAAACTTGGTTCCGCGTACGCCCGCAGTATTGGTCGGAGTATGAAGACTCATCTTCTCGCCCTTGAGAAGTTTGTTCGTTAAGATCCAAGAACTTCCCTTGTTTTGATAGAATGATTTTTCGTCCGGCTCTTCCTTTACTTGAAAACGGGAATCGGATTGGATTTCGATCACGTAAGAATTCTCCCCAAAAGAAAGAGACACAACGGACTTCGATCCGGTTACGATCGTGTCTCCGTTTTGAATTTCCTGAGAAACATTCGCCTTGATCTTTTGATCCCCTCTTTCCACCGTAACGTCGCCTTTGATAAAGGTAATCGCACCTTTCGTCGAATCGGTTTTGTTTTTGCCGCAATCATACACCGATAAGACCGCGCAAACGACAACGATCACCGCCGATATTCTTTTCATAAATTCTCCACTATCCTTATTCGGACTTCGAATCGAACTCCATAAGATGCGTTTGGATTCCGAAAAGGCAAACGAAATATTTCGGATTCGTTTTGCGAAAGGTAGAATTACTTACCGATTTATAGAAACGTCGAACTTCTACTTGGATGTAGAATGATTTTTACGATAGAGTGCGGGAGAAAGTCCGGTGACTTTTGCGAACTGAGAATTGAACGCCGACTTGGAGTTGAATCCTACTTCGTAACCTATGTCCAAAACTCCTTTGTCCGGTTCGGAGATCAATCGTTTGCAGGCTTCTTGAACCCGATAATGATTTACCAATTCGTAAAAACTCATCTTTTGAACCTCGTTGAGATAACGAGACGTTTGATGTAGACTTAAACCGAGCCCGGCGGCGAGGTCCACCAGACGCAATTCCCCGTCCCGATAAAAGGCCCGTTTTTCCATCATGTCCTTCAATCGGAGATCGGCCCTTTCGATCTCTTCGCTTAACAAAATCGTATTTTGATATTTCGAGTTCCGTATGGCGACCGTCATCTCGTTGAAAAATCCGGGATGATTCTCCCTCAATACGAACATCAACAAAATCACGAGGACGATACATGACGCACCGGTTTTGAAAAGAATCTCGTTTTTGATAAAGAATGCGGAACCGATCAAAACGTTCGCGAGAACCGGAAGCAAAAGAATGGCCCATACGAGTTTTAATTCGTAGATCTCGTATTTCCGGGAAATGTGCAGATAAACCCTTAGGCAAAGAATGGAATATAAGGAAACTTGAATACAAGTGGCCAATGTGGCGACGTGAATTTTATCCCATTGAAACCGAGTGGAACTTTGTAGTATAGATTCCCGCAGAACGTTCGGTTCTTGCAGATAATATAGAATTTCGAATGCCGCAAAAAACAAAGCCGGAACAAAATGAAACCAATATTCGGAAACGATTTCACGGAACCCGGTCTTTTCCTCGGAGATTTTTTGCAGATAGGACTTTACGTAAACGTATACGAGCGGACCGACCAAGGTGATACATGCGAATAATAGAAAAAACGAATACGGAGTTTCCGCGAAACCGGGTTCAAAATACCAAGCGTATCGAAGAAGAATACTTCCGGTGATACATAGAATTACGATGAGGGTTGTGTTGATCCGAGTTTTTTTGATCCATTCTAAGACGGAATAGAAGAACGCGTTGGCCGCGCCGAAATAGATAAAATACGTCAGACTCGAATTCAAATAGTCCATCTCGTTTTCAACTCCGTTCTTTACGTTCCTTCTTACATTCGGATCGATCCGTTCGAATTTTAAGTCCTATCCGATCGGATCGCACGGCCCGACCGATCGGGCGGGTCGACTTGGATTTCATTTCGGTTTATTATTTTCGATATGAAACGTCAAACACATCCGCTTGCGATATTACAATTGAAAGGAACCCAGGAAGAAATGGGACGTCAATTCGGCGAGATCATGCAGAACATCGGTCAATACGATCCGATCTTCGATTTTTATCCGGTTATGGCCCGCAACTTACTTTTAGGAAGTCTTCCTCGGAATCGTCGCAACTTTCTTGCAAAAGGATTCTTATCCATGTATCTCAAATTCTCTCAGAATCAAATGAGAAAACATAGACCCGATGAATTTTCCAAACGGACGATCGCGGCTCTGGAAGCCGCGGGCAAAACTTCCAAAATCGAAAAGGATCTTTTTACGATGGATGCGTTTCAAAACTCCGTCGGTCTCTTAGGTTTGATTCAAATGTTACCCGAGCTCGCACATATCGGAGAGTTCGGCAAAACCCAACTGGTTCCGGCTTGTACAAGCGCGGCGGTTTGGGGAAATCACAGCGAAGACGGTATGTTATACCACGCGCGCAACTTCGATTTTCCGGGAGTGGACGTTTGGGATCTAAGACCCATCGTTGTTTTTTGTACACCAACTCAAGGTCTTCGTTACGGTTATATCACTTGCAGAGGAGCGGACGCACCGGGCATCACCGCGTTTAACGAAGCGGGTTTGACGTTATCGTTTCATACCCGTTTTCACAAAAAAATCGGCTCCAAAGGTTTGGGAGTGATCGACTTCGGACATAAAATTATTTCCGAAGCGCATAACATCGCTCAGGCGGTCGAAATCGCGCAAAAACATAAGATCAACTCCACTTGGGGAGCGATCGTTACGAGCTGTAAGGAAAAAGGTTCGAAGGCCGCGGTAATCGAAACCAATTTCGGAGACGTGGACGTGACGTATTCTCAACCGGGCGGAGAATCTTTCGTGAATACGAATCACTATCTAAGTCCTCGTCTTCAAAACGGAGAAATTCTCGCCTCCCCCGTTTTTAACAATCACACCGTGGGAAGATACAAACGCGCTCACCAAATTCTCGCGGAGACAAGATCCAAAGGAACAAGCGTAAAAAATTTACAAGAATTGTTAAGCGACACGATCGATCCGAGTAGCGGAGAATCGAGAATCATGGGTTCCACGATTCGTCAGATCACATCCGTAAAATCCGTCGTGATGAGTCCGGAAGCCGGTAAGTTATACGTTTCCATCGGAGTAGCGCCGACCGGAGACGGGCCTTATTTGGAAATCCCGATTTCTTGGGAAAAAAACCCAGGTTATAAGATCGTAGGCCCGAATGAAATTTCGAATTCGAAAAACAAAACCGGAAAGAAAAAAACTACGACATCCGAAACCGCGATTGAATATTATAAAAACGCAATGTTGATCAACGACGACCCGAAGCTGGGAGGCGTAAACGAAATCTTTTCCGAATTGGGCAAGGCGAAAAAGATTTCCTCGAAGGATCCGTCGATTTCGTTTTTACAAGCGATTCTCAAACTGGAAACGGGAGAATGGAAAGAGGCGATCCGTCTTCTGGAAGAGTCGGCTTCTTTCGAATCGGGTTCGTTTAGAAAAAATCAAGCCAATCTATGGCTCGCTCGAACTCATTCCGCGATCGGGTTGAAAAAATCCGCGAATCACTACTATCAAAAAGTATTGAACGGACCTAACACAAGGGACGAACTCGTATGGAAACAAAAAGCTATTTCGGATAACGGTTCTTATTCGAAACGGAAATTAAAACAGATTTCCCCGAACTTTTTACTGGTGGACGTAAACGAACTCTAAGAAACAATCAGCGTATGAATCTAAAAGATGCCGAGGACTTTTGCATACGCTGGTTATCTTCCTGGACGGGAAATCAACCGGACCGACTGATTCAATTTTATTCGGACGACGCATTCTATTCGGATCCGACCGCACGAAAAGGATTCCAGGGTAAGAATAAAATTCTTTCGTATTTTAAGATTCTTCTGCGTAACAATCCGAACTGGGTTTGGACGCACGACGAGATCATTCCGAACGAAAAAGGTTTTGTTCTGAAGTGGAAGGCCAAAATTCCCGTAAAAGGAAACGAGATGGTCGAATACGGAATGGATATCGTGGAAGTCACGAACGACCAAATCGTCCGAAACGAAGTCTACTTCGATACGAGAAAGTTGATGGAGAATATTCGTAATTCTTGATATTCTAATTTGATTCTTCGGAAAAGGATAAAAGCGCGCTCGGATTCAGAATCGCGATTCCTTTTTTGGAACTTTCGATAAGCCCCTCTTTTTTTAAACTTCGAAGCTCGCGGACGACCACTTCCCGAACCGTTCCGATGGAATCCGCGAGTTCCTGCTGGGATAACTTCACGGATAAATACGGAGGAGTTTCGCTACTCATGGCGTTTAAAAGAAGATGACGCGCCAATCTCTGACGAACTCCGGTAAACGCGATTCCATACACTTCACGCAAGGCCGCGTAAACCCTTTTAGCGCATTCTTCCGCAAAGGCCCAAGCGAGTTCGGGGGATTTTTTTCCGAAGTATCTGAGATCGTCGAAAGAGATCGCCAATACCTCCGATTCGCTCAACGCCTGCACAAAGGTCTCCTCCGGTTCTCCGAGTTTTGTTCCCACCGCGAGTGCGCCCACGATTCCCATCATTTCTCCACGTTTCGCATAACGCACCGTGGTTTGTCTGCCCGAAGGAGAAAAAAGATACATTCTGAAAATACCGGACAACACCAATCCCGCATAACGTGTTTCGTTCGGACCGCCTCGTTGGATCATCTGTCCTTCGGAAAACTTTACGATTTGCCCCTTCTCCAATAAGGGCACATACGACTCTTTTTTTAAAGGGGAGAATATGCTGAGCTCGACCGCCCTCGCGATTTCGTCCGTCAGTTTCATCCCGCCTCCCGAAGAATCCGATCCGTATTTTTTAATCCGAACTGGAACAAAAGTTCCAGGAGATTCGGATCCTGCAAGGTATGCTAAAGCGAATTCGTACCGAGTCAAGAGATTCAGGACGAATCGGAGGTCAGCGTAAATTATGAAAATTCTCAAGTACAGCGTTCGGTTTTTATCGATCCTTTCGGTTTTATCCGCATTCGGTTGTTTTTTAGGAGCTCCTTTAAAGAAGGAAGCCAACCCCTGGAGAGAAAACCCGACCAAGGAAAAAAGTTATTCGAGTTGGGAAGAAGTTTTTTCCAAACCGAGCAAACTCGAAGTTAAGGCGCTTTTAACGGGGCACGTTTTTACCGGTCCTTCCATTCTGATCGATTCCAAAAATCCGAAAACACCGGATAATCAAAAGATAGAACAATGGGTTCCCGCATTGAGTTATTTGGTGCGTCATCCCGTTCACGGAAATTTTTTAATGGATTCGGGAGTCCCTTCCGCGGACGAGAATGGAAACTGCGACTTCAGCCTGATCGGTCCGCTGTTTAACGTTCCTTGCCGTTCCGAAAAGGGATTCGATTCCGCAAGTCAGTTGAGTAAATTAAACATTCGGAATGAAGATTTGAAATTCGTTCTGATCTCCCATCTGCACTGGGACCATATCGGAGGAATGGAAGCTCTTAGATCGAGAGGACCGATCCGCGTTTTGATTTCCGAAGAGGAAGCCGAAGACGCAAGCAAAGCCTTTTCCATTCTACACGGATACGCTCCCCGTGCTTTATCGGTGGATTTCGATCTTTCGGTTTTGCCGAAGGACAAATTCAAAGAGATGCCTCTATTAGGAAAAGTTTATGATCTTTTCGGAGACGGTTCGGTTTGGATCGTCGCGGCTCACGGTCACACGGAAGGAGAACTCGCCGTTTTGTTAAACGAAGTCTCCGGTCCGATGTTGTTTACGTTCGATGCTTCGCATTTAAAAGCCGGTTTTGAAAACGAAATCGCTCCGGGAGCGACCGTAAACCGGGACAAGAGCGTGGATATCATTCGAAGAATGCGTTCTTTCGCCGCGGCTTATCCCAAGGTCAAGGTGATCTACGGACACGAACCGACTCAGTGGAGCGATAAAAGAATCGTTTCCTTGAGCAGAAACAAACCTTAAGACTTAGATTCGGAACGTTGAGGGGATTCGGCTCTTCTCAACGTTTCTATCTTTTCCTCGATTCCCTTTTTTTCAGTTTGAGTTTTTGCAAGAGAATGGGCTTTACGAAAATTGAATATGGATTTTTCGGGATTTTTCTTCGTATAAAGTTCCGCGAGCAACAAAAAGTAAAAATGATTGTCTTCGAGTTTTAAATTCTCGGCTTCTTTTAATGCGACATTCTCCCCTTTCACCTTATACAACGCGAAAATTCTGTTTAAAGCGACGCTCGGAGAATAGTTGATTTTCAAAAGTCGATCGTATGATTGAAGGATCTCTTCCCATTTTTCCTCGGAATCTTCCTTGATACAATGCCAGTACGCGATCCGCGCTTCCAGATGATACGAACTGATTTCGTTTCCTTTCGCGGAAAGCCCGAGATAACGTACTCCCAGAGCGATCAACTCCCGATCCCAGAGTTCTTCGTTTTGGCTTTCATAAAGAACGAACGTATCCTCTTCGGTACTACGCGCGTTAAAACGGGAAGCGTGAAAGCACATAAGAGCGACTAACGCGTTTGTTTTCGGGCGATCCGTTTTCGGATTTTCGGAAAGCATCAACGCCAAACGCAATGCCTCCAGACAAAAATCCTTTCTCAGAATTTGATTTTGAGTTTTGGAATAATATCCTTCGTTGAACAATAGATAGACTATGTGCAATACGTTGTCGAGCCTCGATTCGATCTCGTTTTCGAGAGGGAGTTCCATACTTACGTTTTCGCTTCTTAGTTTTTCTTTCGCTCTGAAAAGACGTTTGTTGATCGTTTCCTTATTGGATAAAAAAGCTTCCGCGATCTCGTCGATTCCAAAACCGCAAAGAATTCGGAGCGCTAAACCGATCTGAGCCTCGCTTGCAATCGCGGGATTACAAACCGCGAAGAGCATTCTCAATTGACTGTCCTGAATGTTGCGAGGAGAAAAATCCGGTTCGGAGATCGAAGATCGTTTTTCATCTCTTTCGTTTCTGGAAACGAGTTCGGGTATGATTTTTTTTGTGAGAATTTTGTTTCTTCGAAAATGATGAAGCGTTTTTTGTTTCGCGACCACATAGAGCCACGCGGTCGGATTTTTAGGAACACCTTTGATTCCCCAGTTCTCGGCCGCGACTAAAAACGTTTCACTCACGATGTCTTCCGCGGTTTCGATATGCTCCAATCCGAACTTGTTGCTGATCACCGCGACCATCTTCGAAAACTCCCTTTGAAACAGATGTTTTAGATCGTATTCTTCTTCCATGAAATTGAATCGAATTCAATCGGAACACCGCCCTCACCGAGGACGACATTCCGTTTTTTGAATGTTTATCCGATCACCTGTCTTACTTCCACACTTCCACCCGCGTCCAAAGCGGGACATCCGTGCGCCAACGTAATCGCTTCGTCCAAGCTGTCCGCTTTGACTATGATAAAACTTCCGAGTCGTTCCCTGATCTCCACAAAGGGCCCGTCCGTGATCACTCCGCCCGATTTCAAAACCTTACCCTCGGTCGCAAGTCTCGGACCGTTATCCGCGAACTTTCCCTGAGCGACGATTCCGCTTACCCAATCCTGCCATTTTTTGGAAAGGGCCTGCATCTCGTTCGGAGTCGCTTTCGTATAATCATAACTCGGCTGTCTGAATAATAGTAAAAAGTCTTTCATAAAATTCTCCCTTGAAGTTTCACATCCAACCCGTTTTCCATTGTCTGTATGAGATCAGCACCAAACAAAGAATTACGATCGGTGTCATGATATCTCCGATTCCCGCGCCGGCAAACGTATGCGAGGCCGAAGCTCCGATTAAGTTAAAACTATATCCGGCGTACGCCCATTCTTTGAGGGTTGAGAATCGATTCTGTAAGAAGGTGATCCCGCCGAGTATTTTAGCAATTCCTAAAATTTTCAACACATACGCCGGATAACCCAACGCGGTAACGCCGTCCACGACCGTTTTGAATCCGATCGTATAAAGAACTCCCGCGATGATCATGGTGATCGCAAAGAACAAAGTGATGGTCCAGTAGATCCATCTTGCCGTTTTGATCCATTTTTCTTTTTTGTCGATTGCAGTTGTCATATTTTTCCCTTCCTTTGAGTGAAACTCTTTCGGTTCCTCATTTGATTTTTCCTTCGGATTCGAATCGTACTTTCGAATCACACTCAAATGAGGATCGGGATTTGGGAAATTGGACATCGGGGGAGATTTTTTTTTAAGCGAACTCCTATTTTTTTAGATTCGATCAGCTTCTTTGAAGAGCGAGTTTCCCGCCGATAAAACCCATAGGAAGATACGCGCCCACAAGATCCACGACCGCAAACCAAATCGGAGAAGGAAGCATCATTACGTTCGCGATTCCTCCCGCAAGAAACAAAACTCCGATGACCATCGCAAAGATTATTTTATGACTCGCGCTGATCAGAGCCGCTACGTAAGCGCCCACCAAGGTTCCGAATGCGTGCGCGACAAAGGGAAGAATAAAATGTTTCGGTTGAAAAAGATGCATCGAGGCCTTGAGACCTTCCATCGTGGTTACGTCCGCGCCTTCGGGAGGAGCAATGATGGAGCCGCTCGCCGTAATGATTCCCATGTTGACCACACTTCCTAGTACAGCTCCGGCAACCAACGCGAGAATATTTTTAAGAATCGGATTCATATACTTACCTCCTAAGTTCCGTTCTATCTTGGGAGAAAGAGTTTCCTCTTCCGGGAGAATGTTGTAAATCAATAAATATTTCCGAATCGACCGAACGAAGGATTCGAAAAAAGTTACCTATGTTAAACATGAACGGACAAAGATCGGAATTTTTCGTAGGCAGTATTCAAACACAAATCAAGGACGAGATACAAAATCTTTCCTTTCCGGCTCTCATTCAATATCCCACGGTCCATTCTCCCCAACCGACTTCCTTCGGTCCGTACACGATGGACGTGGCGGTCGATGCGAAAATCGCGGACGGAAAATTTCCTTTGGTAGTAATCTCGCATGGAAACGGCGGTTCTCATCTTGTTTATCGAACGATTAGCACGTGTTTGGCGAAAAACGGTTACGTAGTCGTTATGCCGGAACACTACGGCAACAATCGAAACAACAACGAGTTGGAAAACACGATCGCAAATCTCGTCAATCGTCCCAAACATATCAGCCTGACCATCGATTCGATTCTTTCCGATCCACAATGGAATCATCATATTCTTTCGGATAAGATCGCGGTGATCGGACATTCGATGGGAGGTTATACCGCTCTGGCCCTTGCCGGAGGAATCCCTTGGACCCAAGAAGCGGAAAGAGTGGAAGTATCTTCGGATTCAAGAATCAAAACGATCGTACTCATGGCGCCCGGGGCGGGATGGTTTATGAATTCATTGAGTAAGGTTACGATTCCCATTCTTCTTTACGGAGCGGAACACGATCCGATCACTCCCGAATGGAACGCGGATATCGTTCGAAAAGGAGTTCCCGATCCTTCAAAGATTACGTATCGATTGGTTCCCAACGCGGGACATTTTTCTTTTTCGAGTCCGTTTCCAGACTCGATGAAAAATCCGAACTTTCCGCCCTCGACGGACCCGGACGGTTTTGATCGTGAAAAGTTCCATCAAAAGCTTCCGAAAGAAATTCTCGAGTTTCTGAATGAGAATTTATGACCGATCGGTAGTTGCGATTATTATAATACCTTAATCCACGAAAACCGTCACCCGCATGTATGTGGCCGGTATCGAAACCCCGGTCGTATCGGACTCATTCTGTTCCATCGCAAGCTCGATCAATTGAGTGCGGAGTTCCTCGACGGTTCCGTTTTTCTCCGCGGCTTCAAACGCGTTCATGGTCGGACCGTAGAATTTCCCCAACAGTTCGATCAAATCTTCCGGATTCCGATCGGAGGATATAAAACTATACGTGTCTTTGATCATGAATATTTTCTCTTTGGGTATTCCCGCCGCACCGAAGTAATCCAATACTATGGATTCCACACCCCAAGTCATCGGACTGATAAAATCCTCCGGCGGTTTTGGCAAATACGAAGCGCTGATCTTAAGCAACTGAGATACGAATGAAGTCGGATCGTTCGGAATCCAATTCCCCATCACAATTCGACCGCCGGGTTTGGTGACACGAACCATCTCTCTTGCAACGTCATAAGGTTTCGGGGCAAACATCGCGCCGAATACCGAGAGTGTTAGATCAAACGAATCATCCGAAACCTCTTTCAAATTACACGCGTCCCCTTCTTGAAATTTCAAAAGGGAAAGACCCATGTCGGCCGCTCGTTTATTTCCGGCGGCGACGAGATTCTTCGCAATATCGATTCCTAAAACTTCCGCTCCGATTTTCGCCAAAGGAATTGCGGTCGTTCCGTCTCCACAGCCGAGATCCAAAACTTTCAAAGGCGGTCTTAAACGAAGAGACTCGACGAGCGATTCTCCGGATTGACGCATCAATGCGGCAATTTCCGTAAAGTCGCCCTTCTCCCACAACATTTTATTCTGGTTTTCCGATTTCAAGTCCGAGGTCCGATTGATCATGAGCAAATCCTAATATAGAGTAATGTGTTCTCTGAGGAAGCGAAGAAGGAAACACCGAGCAATGCAAAAATTTGTTTACTCGCGATATACGTTCCTATTTTCTTCACATTAATTCTTCTGAACGGTATGGATTATATTTGCAGTTGAGGAAACCTCCTTGTATAATTCTGCAATGCTCGGAAAAAATACGCAGGCCCTCTCCATGGAAATGAATTCTCATTCGCTCGAACGCCCAGAGATGATATGCATTTGGGGTAGCCGTTGTATGTTCGCGGGCCATTTACCGGACTTAACTCTTCGTCGAAGAGCCGCCGCGACCGTTTGTATCAGTTTGGATGGAGAATTTCAAGTTTCTCTCAACGAGACGGATTGGATTTCTTTTCGCACGGCATTGATTCCTCCGATGGTGGATCATTCGATTCGATTCTCCGGCGCATTTTGTGTTCTGCTTTTTATGGATTTGAGCAGTCCTAATTATGAATCTCTAAGAACATCCAACTCGGAAAAAGAAAACGAAGGTATCTTCGTCTCTTTGAACGAAGAAGAACAACTGATCGATAAGGTGGAACAAATTCTTTCCGCAGATTCGAACAAAACTCTCGAAGAATTGTTAAGTCAGATGCCTCCGTTATCCGGAAACGAATCCCGGACCATAGACAATCGAATTCAGAAGATCGTCGAATTGATTACGACGATGCCTCAAGAGGATCATTCCGCAAAGGATCTGGCCGATCTCGCGGGAATGTCCGTTTCCAACTTGGAACATCAATTTAAAAAAGAAATCGGAATTCCGTTTCATTCCTTTCGCACTTGGTTTAGACTCAAATTGACCGTTTATTCGTTGTTACACGGGATGAGTCATACGGATGCGGCGCATCGCGCCGGGTTTTTCGATTCCGCTCATTTTACGAGAACCTTTCGTTCCACATTCGGCTTACCTCCGTCCGAAATTTTTAGAAACACAAGGTTGTTAAAATCGTTCATCGAAGTTCCCGCGAGTTACGCGGAATCTTGGTAGTGATCGTTCCGTTGCGATTTTATGTTCTTTTCCATTCTATCTATTCGTAACTCAGATAGGTTGTCATGACACCCTTGCCTTTCACGTCGACCGACCGGCTCGTTTCAATCCAGGATTTATCTTTCAATAAACTATAAGTCGATTCCGAAATCTGAATTCGACCGGAGACACCGTGCGATTCCAATCGACTCGCGGTATTCACAGCGTCGCCCCAAAGATCATACGCAAATTTTTTGCGACCGATTACACCCGCGACGACCGGTCCGGAATGGATTCCGATCCGCATTTTTAAAACGTTTCCGGTCGGATCTCGCAATGCTTTTATGAATCTTTGCATCTCGATCGCCATTCTCATCGCATCTTCCGCGTGACCGTCGCCCCGAACCGGAATTCCTGCGACGGCCATGTATGCGTCCCCGATCGTTTTTATTTTTTCCATTCCATATCTTTCTGCGAGTATATCAAAATAAGAGAATACATCGTTGAGAAAATGAACCAAGACTTCCGGTGAAACCTTTTGTGACATCACGGTAAAATTTTCTATATCTGCGAATAAGATCGAAACCATCGGATAACCGTCCGCAATCGTGGCCGGACTTCGTTTTAATCTTTCTGCGATGGGCGCGGGGAGAATGTTTAGCAAAATATTCTCGGCTCGATCGTGTTCTTGTTTATTTTTAGAAATGAAATAGTACAAGCTGAAGAATGTCAACGTTCCGGCCCCTGCTATGTTCATGACAAAGAATAAAATTCTTAGCTTAGGGTCCACGTTCACGGTCCACAACGGTGGATAAAGTTCCGAGAGCCCCGTTAAAACCAAAACGATCAAAAACAATCCGAACCAGATCAGACCGTGACGGATCGGACCGAAGGAAAGAGCTCCTAACGGACACAGGATCGCCCAGATGATGACCGCCCCCGAGTTTTCAAAACCGCCCAAGCTCAGTTGTAAAAATACGGGAAGAATGAGAATGAAAAGAAATTGCAGAAATCGAAACGCCAGATACTTACCCGTTGCAAAAACAAAAAACAAACTCAACAAGCTTAGAATCGCGTAACCGCCCGGAATGACAGCCGCTTGCGGAAAACCTAATATAAAATAGAGCATACTCCACATAAATCCCGCAACCGTAAAGGCTCTCGAAAAAATAATCAGTCCGTTCTTGTGAAGATTCTCGCGTTCCGTTGTTTCCATAGTCGATGACATTGTATCCTCGATCGAAAAATAAAAAATAATTTTATGATACGATCCTTTGTATCATAAGCACGGTAAAGAATCAATAGCTTGTATAATTCTGCAACCGACTCCAAAAAATTCCGAGCCGACTTTTTAACTTTTCCAAACCTCTGCAGTTTTATACAAGGCGCACCGAAAACGACACGATATACTGCAAAACGTGTTCGTCTCGATTACGAACGAACACCGACAAGAAAAGGCAACCATGAAGGACATTATTTTTCACCAACTCTTCGAAGTTCAATCTTCCACATATACCTACTTGATCGCGGATAAAGAAACGAAAGAAGCCGCGATCATCGATCCCGTTTGGGAAACGGTCGATCGGGATTTGAAGCTGATCCGGGAACTCGGATTACATTTACGTTATATACTTGAAACGCATATTCATGCCGACCATATAAGCGGAGCGAACGAGATCCGCGAGAATACGATGGCCGAAACCGCGATCAGCGCTTTAGCGGGAATCGATTGTGCCGATCTACAACTGGAAGACGGTCAAAATCTCCCTCTCGGGAACAAAGTAATCACCGCGATTTCAACTCCGGGACATACGAACGCTTGTATGAGTTTCCTCTTTGAAGGAATGGTTTTCACGGGAGATTCTCTTCTGGTTCGAGGAACCGGTAGAACGGATTTTCAATGGGGATCTTCTTTGAAGTTGTATGAAAGCATCACACAAAAACTATTCTCCCTTACCGACGATACTCAAGTTTATCCGGGTCATGATTATCACGGTTTAACTTCCACAACGATCGGGTTGGAAAAGAAGTTAAATCCGAGAATCGGAGGCAATCGTTCTAAAGAAGATTTTAGAAAGATCATGACCGAACTCCAACTCGCGGCTCCGAAAAAAATGCACCTTGCGGTACCGATCAACTCGGGATGCGGCAAATTCGAAACCGCAAGAGTTTTGAACCCGAATACGATATCGGGAATTCCGGTCGTTTCGAACGAGGACGTATTCGAAAAAATCGGAAACGTTAGAATCATCGATGTTCGTCATCCCGGAGAATTTTTCGGTGCATTAGGACATATTAATACAGCCCAACTCGTTCCGTTAGGCCCGGACCTAACCGAATTTTTAGAACGGGGCGATCGCGCCGAAGAAATCGTATTCGTATGTCGGAGCGGAAAACGTTCCGGCAAAGCCGCGGAAGAAAGCATTCGTTTAGGTTATAAATTCACGGCAAGTATGGCAGGCGGCATGTTGAATTGGAACGAGAGATCACTGCCTAAGGAGTAAGAAGAATGACGACAGAGTGGGTTATGGGAATTTTCGGGGGAGCGTTGATCGGCATCGCCGTTTCGTTGATGCTTTTATGGAACGGAAGAGTGACCGGTGTCAGCGGTATCGTCTACGGCGTTTTGATTCCGGAGAAAGGAGATACCGAATGGCGATGGTACTTCATCGTCGGGTTGTTGATCGGAGGACTTTCTTTAAAAGCGACGGCTCCCGATCTTTTAGCGGTGGAACTCCAGACAAAAACGTGGATCGGTGCGTTAGCCGGAATCTTGGTCGGTTTTGGCGCGATGTTGGGAGGCGGTTGTACGAGTGGACACGGAGTTTGCGGGGTGAGCAGATTCTCGGTTAGATCCATCGTTGCGACGATCGTTTTTATGGGCGCGGGTATGGGCGCGGTATTGTTTCTTCGAAAAATCGGGTTAATGATATGAAGTATAACCTCGGGGCATTGTTCGTGGGTTTGTTGTTCGCGGTCGGATTGGGCATTTCCGGAATATTACAACCGTCTAATATAGTCGGGTTTTTAGACGTCTTTGGAAATTGGAATCCTACCCTTCTTTTTACGATGGCCGGCGCGGTGGGAATCCACTTCATCACGTACAAATTGATACGTAAGAGAAAAACTCCCATGTTTACCAAGAATTGGTTCATCCCAACTCGACAGGAAATCACTCCGGCATTGGTAATCGGTAGCGTCATTTTCGGAATCGGTTGGGGATTGGGCGGTTACTGTCCTACGGTTTCCATCACTTCGCTTGCAAGCTTTGAATCTCGTCCGTTCATCGTTTTCGTAAGTATCATTTTCGGAATGTTGCTCTTTCGGTTCATGGATAAAAAAATGAATCTTAAGAGTAAGTTAGAATAAATTTTTAACGAAGATGTTGATACTCGGATACATCGCATCCTTCGTTATGGGAACTTCTCTCGGACTCATCGGCGCCGGTGGGTCCATTCTTATGGTTCCGATTCTTTTCTATTTCTTTGGACAAGACGCGATACAATCTACGACGAATTCTCTTTTTGTAGTCGGAATTACCGCGTCGGCCGGAGCGTTTGTCAAAGCGAAGGAAGGAAACATAAATGTTAAACTAGGAACGTTGTTCGTATTGCCGAGTTTCGTAGGAATCTACGTTGCGAGACATTTTATTCTCGGTTATCTTCCGAACATCATCGTTTCAGGCTTCGGTATAAATCTTACGAAGTCATTTTTAGTAATGATCGTTTTTGCAATCACGATGGTCTTTAGTTCTTGGGCCATGATTCATTCCGGAGAATCCTCCGATGAAAAATCCTTCGAATTCAATTTCACTTCGTTTAACATTTTTTCAATAATACGCAAAGGTCTTATAGTCGGAACGATCACCGGGTTTATCGGAGCCGGAGGAGGATTTCTAATCGTACCGGCTCTTGTGCTTCTGCTCAAGTTTCCTCTTAGACTTGCTATCGGCACTTCATCGGCGATCATCGCCGTAAATTCGCTTTTCGGATTTGCGATCAGTTCTCCTTCCGTTCGAATCTCGGATTGTCCCTTACTTTTAACCGTTTGTATTCTCGGGATCGGAGGAATGTTCTTCGGACAAATTCTTTCCTCAAAAATCGACGGAAAATATCTGAGACGAGGTTTCGGTTACTTTGCGCTTTTCATCGCGAGCTGGATCGTATGGGATCAAGGTTTTCGTTTATAACAAATTATGAATGTACGACCTCGCTAAATTTTTCTCCCAATAACGCGGCAACCGTTCCCGCTCCGGCCATCCCGCCCGATCCTGCGGCCAATAAAACGGAATGAGCGGGATTCACGTTGTCGCCGCAGGCAAAAACACCGTCCACCGAAGTAGCGCCTCTTTCGTTTACTTTGTAAAGACCGAACTGAGTTTTTTCGCAACCGAGTTGTTCTCCGATCGTCGACTTGAGTTTGAAAGGAATCATCGGTTGAAAGAATGCCGCGTCTCTTTCGATGATTTCACCGTTCATAAGGAGGATCGATTTGAGTTGTTCTCCTTCATGGACAAAACCCGTGATCTGCTCTTCTATCAAACGAACGTTTTTTCGTTTTAAAAGATCCTTCTGTTCCTCGTTGAATATCGCCTTCCCGTTCGTAAGAAGAATCAAATCGGATGCGAGATCGTTTACAAGGGTCACCATGTGAAACGTCATTTCGCTGTTGGAAATCAGAGCGATGCGAGATCCTCGAATTTCAAACCCGTGGCAATAAGGACAATGAAAGATCGATTTTCCCCAAAGCTCTTGAAAACCAGGAACGGACAAAGGACGGTCTTCGACTCCGTATGCAAGAATGACTTTCTTAAAGGAAGCGGTATCTCCCGAAGAGAACTTCGCATTAAAACCGAAAGAAGTTTTTTCCACGGAAACCACCGAAGCGTCAAAGAACGCGACCGTTTTATATTTTTCCAAATCCTTCTTAACCAACGCTCTCCACTCGGCCGGATGAATCCCGTCTCGGGTGGGAAAATTATTCAAGTGAGAAGAAGCCGCGTTTCGGGGGCGATTGTCGTCGCAAA
Organism: Leptospira barantonii; assembly: GCF_002811925.1. NCBI lineage: Bacteria > Pseudomonadati > Spirochaetota > Leptospiria > Leptospirales > Leptospiraceae > Leptospira > Leptospira barantonii. Next base: position 96,018 of record NZ_NPDS01000004.1, on the reverse strand, counting down.
CCAATGCGCTTCTACTCATACGCCCCAACGCCAAGGCCGCGCTGAGTCCCGCGGGTCCTCCGCCGATAATTAAAACTTCGGAATCCAATTTCATAACTCATTCTCCTTGAAGAGAAACGCAATCGTGTTCTCTTCTACGATCACGATTAAAAGTTCGAAAGGCTATCGCTCTTGTAAAGAAGAATGTTCTAAATATTCAATTTTTTTGATATTATTCCTAATTTAGTTGAAGTATTGATACCTTTATGGTATCAATGATCCATGGACTTGTCGAAACTGAAATCTTTTATCATCGTAGCGGAAGAATTGAACTTCAGAAAGAGCGCGGAAATTTTGGGGATCTCACAACCTCCCCTGACCCGATTGATCTCCTCTTTGGAAGAGGAACTTTCCACAAAACTGTTCGAGCGGACCACAAGACAGGTTCAACTTACCGGAGCCGGGGTTTTTCTTTTGAAAGAAGGCAAGGAAATTATCGCCCGAGCCGAAAACCTTGAAAAGGAAGTTCGTTCCATCGGTAAACTCAAGGCGGGAAAATTAAACATCGGATTTTCAACCACATCCTTTCTTGCGAATCTACCGCATATCATCGACGAATTTCAGAATCGATTCCCGAAATTAAAATTTCAACTACATCAGGAAACGAGAAATCGAATTCTGAAAGGATTACGATCGGGACAGTTCGATGTTTGTTTTATGGAAGGAACCGTTTCGGAAGAAGGCCTGGAGAATCATTCGGTTCACGACGAAGGGCTCGGCGTCTTAGTTCCCAAAAAACATCCCCTCGCGAAACGAAAAGAAATTGAACTCAAGGAATTAAAGGACGAAACGATCATCTTACATCCGAAAAAAGAAGCGGGAAAATTCTATGATACCATCTCGCAACTTTTTAAACAGAACGGAATCAAACCGAAAGTATATGTGAAAAACGATCGGGAAAGTTGTCCCATCTTAGTGGCAACCGGTAAGGGAGTTTCTCTTACGATCTTAGGCGCTCAGAATATCGTTCCTTCCGAAACTCAATTCGTTCCTATCAAAAAATTATACCTTCCGGTCTCCGTCTTCTGGGAACCGGAAAATAAAAATCCTTTGTTGAAAACGTTTTTAAGTTTTGTAATCGAAAGCGGTTCTTTTAAGAATAAAAAAGCGGAATGTCTGATGGACGTAATGAGGCTCTAATACATCTCGATCGAACCGAAATTTTTCAACCTTGCTTCCGAATCAAAGAATTCTCGTCCGTATGAGAAAAGATTTTATCATAAATTTGGATCTTTAATTCCTGAGAATAAAAAAGATGATCGCCGCGAATGACAAGAGTATTCTTAAATTCTAATGCTTTTGCGTTTGCGGTCATAAATGGGGGTTGGATGATTCCCCAGTCGGGGCTCCCCTCTTTTGCATTGACTTCCAGATGAATCGGATCGCCCGCCTCCGTGTATGTTCCTCCGGCCACAACGGATGTTCCTCGAGGAATGGTAAACGCATGAAACACGATTCCGGTTTTGGCTTCCCACATCCAATATCCCGTTTGATCGTGAATTACCTGTTCGGTCGCCTTATCGCTGACCAACTGCCGATAATAAAGTCCAGTTAAAATCTGCGTTTGCGCGTTCGTTGTCGCGCCGATCGGTTCGTAAATTACGGTTTCATAATACCGTTTTACTTCCTTTCCGATTTTCTCCGGTGAAATATCAAGTCCCTTATCCCCTTCCCAACGTCCGATTAAATGAGCCAGCGGACCATACATTTCGTTTCCTTCGATCATTTACTCCCTGCTTTCCTTTGTATTTTTTGATAGTTAGACGATTCTCAAAGGTTCCATCGCAATGTTTTATTCATTCTTCTTTTAAGAATTCTGAACGAATCTGATACATTCTAATAAAATAATATCTTATATTCCTGACTGACTCAGCTTCTCGTATCGTTTTCTAAACTCTTCATTGGGAATTCGTTCTTCCCCCATACGTCGAAGTTCGGGTAAGAGCCCATTGACAAAATACATTTCAATCTCGCCTTTGTGTTTAGCAGGTACAGCGCCGCGATATTCGCAATTGAAAAAGTCTTTTACCAGTTCGTATGTGGCTTTGGAAATATTAATGCGACCTGGAATGCCGGACGATTCACAACGACTTGCGATATTGACCGTATCGCTCCATACATCGTATGCGAACTTCTTCTCGCCGATAACACCCGCGACCAAATCGCCGGAATGAATTCCAAGTCGAAGCTCCCAATAAGGAAGCCCCTGTTCCGCTTTGATTTCCTTCATTTGATTCATAAAGGCTTGGATTTCCAAACCGGCCATCACACAATTGACCGCGTGTGTTCCGCTTGATTCCGGAATGCCGCCTGCAAACATATAACTGTCTCCGATCGTCTTGAGTTTCTCGAGATTGTGCCTTTCCATTACACTATCAAAATATGAGAAACAACGATCAAGCTCCGCAACCAGTTCCGTCGGCGATAACGTTTCCGCAATTTGTGTGAAACCTTTGAAGTCCGTAAAACATACCGTCGCGCTTCGATGCAGACGCGGTTCGGAAACTCCCTTCTCCTTTAACTCTTGAGCGATTTCTTCCGGCAATATATTGAGAAGCAACTGCTCGGACTTTTCATGTTCCGCCTGTATCTTGGCTTCCGCTTCGTCTCGACCGCGAATGAAAAGATAGGCAAGCAAAAGAAGAAACAACTGACTGCCGATCACATCCATCAGAACTTCATCGGCTCGAAGAGTACCCGGCGCGGGCTCCGCTCCATACAAAGCCTGTCCTCCCAAAATTTTGAAATAGGTTTCGCGCGCGATAAACAAACAAAACGGAACTAACGCGAGGACGATTCTAGTTACCTTGTGTTTGCGAACTACAAGGAGCAAAGGAAGCAACATTGCTACAGAAAGATACAGATGCGCTTGTTGACCGGGGAAGGTAAAAATAATCGCTACGTCGATCACCCACAATGCAAAACACAAAAAAATCTGAGCCGTTAGTATGTATCCCCTTCTCAATAGAACCCAACTGATGACGAGTGTCGTTAAGAATACAACGGTAAAGATATCCAAGATAAAAATCAAATTCTCGGGAACCGGTTGCACCCAGGCCATAAGGATGAGGACCGCCAAGATGACGAGCGTGTTGCCGGTGAGACGGAATGAACGTCGTTCTTCTTCCGGGAGATCGGATAATAGATGACGCCCGAGTATCCAATGAAAAGCGGATCGGATCCTGGTTATCATAGATGCAACCTCCTAACAGTGCAACGAATCAGAACTAAAAGATGGGAGAATCTCTCAGATGTAAAGTCGCTTTCCGAATGGAAGGGTTGCGTATTTAGAGCCCGATCGATTCAGCTCAGTATCAATGTCTAAACGAATTGAATGAAGCGGCCGCAAAATCAATGAGAACGATTCGACGTGGCTTCATCGGACTTCATCCCGGTATAAAGATAATGAATCAGTTCTTTCGTGATCCTTCTTGCTTCCTTCAAATCCACAGACCGAAACATAACCTGTTTCCCCGCTAAAAGAACCGCAATCCCATGAACCATGGTCCAAGCCGAAGTCGCCGAGCTCACCGCGTCCTCGGTCCGGATAACTCCCGCTCTCTGACAATCGCGAATGATCTCTACTATGATCCTAAAAGATTCGTCTTCCATTTTAACCAAAGACTTATATTTAGAATGGCTTTCGATCTGATTCCCATACATGATTCGAAACAGATCCGGGGATTCCAATGCGAACTCCACGTAACAAACACCCGATTCACGAAAGAGAAGAAGAGGTTTTTTTCTATACTTGACCTGTAATTTTTTTTGACGTTCGGCGAGCATCCTAAAACCTTCTTCCGCGATGTCCGCATACAAGGATTCCAAATCTTCGTAATGACGATATGGCGCGGATTGGCTAACCCCCGCATACGTCGCGGCCTTACGAAGACTCAACGCCTTATACCCTTCTTCTTTCAAAATACGAAGCGAAGCTTCCAATAAGGCTTTTTTTAAGTCGCCGTGATGATACGAATTTTTATCTCGAGAATTTTTCATGTTGACGATTAATACATTTGAGGTTCTAGTTGGATTCAATAATGTAATAACTGTTCACATTGAATGGATCGGGAGGATTTTGTCAATGAATATCGATCAAATAGGAAACGAATTCGATATAATATTTATAGGCTCGGGAATGGGAAGTCTCTGCACGGCCAGCCTTTTAGCCCAATCTTACGGTAAGAAGATTCTTATATTGGAAAAACATTTCCAACCCGGAGGTTTCACGCACGAGTTCCAAAGAAAACAAGGAAAGTATCATTGGGACGTGGGAATCCACTACGTAGGAGACATGCAGGACGACGGTCTTTGCAGAAAGATCTCCGATAAGATCACGCGGAAAAAAGTTCAATGGAAACGTATGGCGGAACCTTTCGAAAGATTGATCTTTCCTTCCGTTTCATTCGACATCTACGGCGATCCCGAAAAATTCAAAGCCGATCTAAAAAATAAATTTCCGGAAGAAACGGAAGCGATCGAACGTTATTTCAAAGACATCAAAAAAACTTCGAATCTGTTCGGCAAATCGATCATGATGCGTCTGGCCCCTCCTCCTTTGGATTCCTTAACGGGTTTATTGGGAGAATCGAATATCGTAACTCTCAAAGAATATCTGGACGCGAACTTTTCAAGCCAGGAACTCAAAGGAATTCTCGCCGCACAATGGGGAGACTACGGCTTACCTCCGTCTAAGGTTGCGTTCGCGATGCACGCGACTCTTGTACAACACTATCTCAACGGCGGTTATTATCCGATCGGCGGAGCCGGAAAAATTTTCGACGCGGTCGAACCGATCATCGAAGAGTTCGGAGGCGCCGTACTTTCTTCCGTAGAAGTTAAGGAAATTCTAATAAAGGACGGAAAGACAGTCGGCGTAAAAGCCAAGGCTCTTCGAGGAGAAGAATCGGAACGGGATTTTTACGCCCCGATCGTCGTCTCATGCGCGGGCGCATATCCGACATATACAAAATTGATTCCGGAAAGTTATCCGATTCCATTTCGAAAAGGTCTAAAAGATTTTTATAATAAAGAAAAAATGACTACAAGCCTTTGTCTTTATCTCGGTTTGTCCGAAAGTCCGGCGCAGTTCGGATTTAAAGGAGAAAACTATTGGATCTTTTCCTCGAGCGATCACGATCAGAATTTCTCGGAAAGAAACGACTGGGTCGGAACGGACGGGGAAATTCCCAATCTCTATCTTTCCTTTCCAAGTCTGAAAAATCCGGAAGCAAAAAATCATACGATGGATGCGATCACTTTCACGGATTACGATCACTTCGTTCCTTGGAAATCGGAACCTTGGAAACGAAGAGGAGAAGAATACAAGCAACTCAAGGATAAAATCATCGAAAGGATTCTGTCCACATTAGAATCTCGTTTCCCCGGAATCACAAAGATCGTCGACTACGCGGAACTTTCGACTCCGATCACAAACGAACATTTCACTTCACATCCGGACGGTGCGATCTACGGATTGGCCTGCGTTCCGGAACGTTATAAAAAGGAAGAATGCCCTTGGTTCAACGTTAGAACTCCGATCGAAGGATTGTATCTCACGGGAGCGGATGCCGCTTCGCCCGGAGTGGCCGGAGCTATGATGGGAGGTCTCGCGGCGGCTCTTGCAATCGCAGGAAACGCGGAACTCCTAAAAGAACTTCGCAACTAAACGGGAAGAATGGAACGAGAAAAACTTCGCGCCATTCGAGTAAAAACCGTTTAAAACAAAATCGGGCCGTATGAAAAAGATGCGGTCCGAAAATATTCTATCTTTAGCATATTCGTAAAGTAGAATTATCGCATCTTCACCTGCATCAAAGACGACTACAACCTTCCGGGTTACAATGAAACGAAACCGGTTTCGAATTCTTATCGAGTTCAAATTCCACCGTATGTCGATGAAACTTCGCCTTGTCTTCGTGAAATTCAAATGTCAGTTTATATTTTCCGGGCAAAAAGAAAAACCGAGTATCCTCTTCGAATTGCGAAGATTGAACGTGATACCGATATAAAAGGGTTCGTTTTTCCGTGCCGATACTCAAAGACAAAGGTTCTTGAAAACCGTTCCAAGTAAGCGAAAAACCGATTTTTGGAGAATCATCCACCGATTGCAATTTTATTTTATGAATTTCTTCAAGAACGTTCCTCCAGTTCGATTTCCAATACGGTTGAATCAAAGTCATACCCGAATCCGATTTGTTATACGTTTCCCGATCGGCTCCGACTTGAACGCTTTCTCCGCCTCGATCGTAAATTTTTTCCGTTCGAGTTCCGATTCGATCAAAACGATTTTTCTGGATCGACGCGTATAAATTTTGAAGCAACTCGGGATCGATTCTAAAACAAAGAATATCTTCCTTTCGATCTTTCTTCTCCTTAACATGCGAAAGTTCTTTTGAAAAATAGAATTCCGTATGTTCGGGCCGCATTCCTCCGCCCCGATGAAACTCCAAATAAAAATCGGCGGGCATCTGTTTCGGTAAGGCGCTCAAACAAACCGTAGAAGAAGTTTGAACCAAGATTAAAATAAGAAATTTGTTAAACATCTGTGCGTTCCAAGTTTACCTAAACCCTATCTAAGAATGAAAATTTGGCGATTTCGATTTCTGTCTTAGAATCCGTAGAATTCTAAACTTCACAACTCGAAAATAATACGGTTGTTAGTGTCTCCGTTTATTTAACCGAGAATCTGCGCATTTTTTGCATTCTCACCTTCGTAAAAAACCGTAAATCCATCGAAATTAAGTCCGAACCAACAAGAATAACCCACTAAAAAGTGTTTGACTATATTCTCATATAACCACTTAATTATATAAGTATATATCTATGCAACAACTCGACGCTACATTTGCCGCACTCGCCGACTCCACACGTCGCGCAATTCTCATGCGCCTTGCCAAAGGCGATATGACCGTCATGGAGTTGGCCAAACCGTTCAAAATGAGTCAACCTGCGATCTCGCGACATCTCAGGGTTCTCGAACAAGCTGGGCTCATATCGACGACCGTCCGAGCACAAGAACGACCGCGGCGACTCGAGACCGCACCTCTAAAAAAAGCAACCGATTGGATCGAAAAATACCGCCAGATGTGGGAAGAACGATACCAAGCGCTCGATGCGTTACTTGTAGAATTACAAACGATACAAACTCAAGGAGATAAACAAAAATGAAAACGAATCAAAGAGAAGTGAAGATGGAATTGAGAGGTGATACGGAAATCGTATTCACTCGTTATTTTGCCGCGCGTCGCGAATTGGTATTCGACTGTCACACAAAACCGGAGTTGATGCGTCGATGGTTGATCGGCCCGGAAGGTATGGTGCTTGATACTTGCGAAGTGGATCTTAAAGTCGGCGGCAAATATCTATTCGTTTATGCGGATGCAAAAGGAAATCGATTCGGTATCTATGGAAACTATCGAGAAGTGACCGCACCGGAAAGAGTAACGAATACCGAAAATTACGCAACGGACATGCCGACCTTCAATTTGAAAACTGCGGTAGAGGATCCGAACGCTATGATCGAAGCGAGAACCTTCACGACGGAAGGCGATATGACGCTTATGACACACGTTTGCAAATACACTTCGGCCGAAGGACGTAAGATGGCGATGGAAACGAACTTCGTCGACGGTATGGGAGAATTCTACCAGCCACTGGATAAACTTTTATCGGAACTCTCGTAACCATGTCTCATTAAAAATGATGACAGTTCTTAAAGAAAATTCTTCTAATATACTTTTGGCGGGAAACGCTCGAGGTATATGAAGAATTTTTTGATATGGAACGATTTTGCTACGTATCGCGGAGACGGGTTTTCAACGAAACGTCACAGTCATTTTTACATTCAGATTAGTTTACCCGATTCCGGTCGGGTTCAATTGCGTACCCGCGACGGAGAATGGAAAACGTATAACTCCGTTTTCATTCCATCCGGCGTCAGCCATGAGATGATCCGAGTGGAAGGGAATCTAACGTTATTTTTTTTAGATCCATTGACCACGGGGTATCATCTTTTTTATGAAAGAAGTTTGGCGGCGAATCACTCCGCATTCGAAGTGGGAGATATATTCACGGACAAAAAGAAGGAACAGATAGCGTCCATTCTAAACCGATCCGATACGGAAGTGCGTACACAACTTCTTGAAATTCTAAATAAAGATTTTCCGATGAGATCCAAAAACGAATTGGATACTCGCATTCAAAAAAGTATATCCAATGTGGAGCTGGACGAATTCTCCCTTTCAAGTTTAGCCTTTGAAGCTCGATTATCGGTCGAACGTTTTCGTCATCTTTTTAGACAAGAAACCGGTGTTCCTTTTTCGGCTTATCGCCTTTGGTTAAAGACAAAGAAGGCCGTTGATAATTTAGCAAATCGTTCGCTCTTAGCGGACGTAGCGCAAGAAGGAGGATTTGCAGACCAATCTCATTTCACTCGTATCTTTCGCAGATCCTTCGGAATCAGCCCCTCCGACTTTACAAAAAAGAAAGAACCGTATAAAGCGATCTTCTTTTCGAAATAGCCGCTCCGTTCAAGACCGTTTTTCGGAAATCGGATATCGTCTTTGATATCGGAGATAATGAAAACATGAGTTCAAAAGTGACGGCGAAGAATTTAGCGGAATTGTTTTATGATACGGCGCAGAAATACGGCGATCAGCCCGCGTTCGGAACAAGAAATAAAAACAAAGAATTCGTTACGATAACGTTCCGAGAAGTTTATGAGAACGGTCTCGCTCTTGCAACGGCGTTAATCGTAGACTTGGGATTGAAAGCTCGCGAACACGTGGCCGTCTTATCCGAGAATAGAAAAGAATGGATCATCGCAAATTATGGAATATTGTTAAGCGGCGCGGCCGATGTCCCGCGCGGTACGGACGTAACCGACGGAGACATTCGTTATATTCTCCCCCACTCCGACGCGAAAATCGTGTTCGTAGAAAATGAAATCATACTGAAGAAGGTTCAGAATAACTTAAATCATCTACCGAACATCACGCAAATCATTCTTATGGATGACGAAGCGGTTATTACCGATAAAAAAATAATTCGAATGGCCGACCTCATCGCTAAGGGAAAAGAATTGCGTGTCTCCGGTAACCGCAAAGTGGAAGAAAGAATCGGTGCGATTCAACCTGATGATCTATTCACCGTCATCTATACTTCCGGAACGACGGGAGAACCGAAAGGTGTGATGTTAACTCATGCCAATATGATTTCTCAATTGCGTAATATTCCGATCGATATCGGACCTAAAGATCGTTTTCTTTCGATTCTACCCGTGTGGCATAGCTTCGAAAGAGTGTTTCAGATGGGAACGATCGCAATGGGAGCCGGCCAGTATTACACGAATGTAAGAAACATTAAGGAAGATTTATTGATCGTTAAACCGACATTCATGGCATCCGCGCCTCGATTGTGGGAAAATATATTTCACGGGATTCAATCGAAAATTCAATCGGGATCGGCGATAAGAAGAATCTTATTTAAGAGCGCTTATTTTTGTGCCCTGAAGGTTCAACGTGCTTTGAATTTTTTTAAAGGAAACCGACTCGATTTAAAAGGTCGGAATATTCCACAATCCTTATGGATGTTCGGACAAAGTTTTCTGTCGATCGGGATATTCATTCTTCCTTATATAATTCTCGACACGATCGTTCTTAAGAAAATTCGACAAGCTACCGGCGGAAAACTGCGCGGCACTGTTTCAGGAGGAGGAGCACTTCCTCTTCATATCGACGAATTTTTTAATGCGATCGGGATTCCTCTGTTTGAAGGTTACGGTCTAACGGAAACCTCCCCCGGTCTTGCGTTTCGTACACCGAATCGTTTGGTGATCGGAAGTGTGGGTCCGCTTTTTCCCGAAGTGGAAATACTTTTAAAAGATGTGGAGAGCGGAAAAATTCTGTATCCGCCTAACAAAGGTGTGAAGGGAGAAATTCATGTGCGCGGCCCTCAGATCATGAAAGGTTACTACAAACGTCCCGATGTCACCGCCAAAGTGATCACCAAGGACGGTTGGTTTAATACCGGCGATCTTGGAATCATTTCGTATAACAATACTCTCAAGATCGTAGGTAGGACAAAAGAGACCGTTGTCTTACTCAATGGAGAAAATATAGAACCTGTTCCGATTGAAAATAAACTCGCACAATCGCCGTTCATCGATCAAGTGATGATCGTTGGACAGGATCAAAGATTCTTAACGGCCTTAGTTCTGCCGGTCCTGGATCGGTTTCAAGACTATGGAAGAACGTATCAAGAACTCGCAGAGAATCCTACGGTGAAAGAAAAAATTTTACGCGAAGTTAAAGACGCAATGAATTCGGAAAACGGATTCAAGAGTTTTGAAAAGGTCGGAGATCTTCGTTTACTTCCGAAGGCATTCGAGGTTGGAGATGAACTTTCCGCAAAGATGTCGATCAAACGTCATGTCATCACCGAGAAATATCAAAAGCTGATCGATTCTATGTATCGGTGATTGTGATTGTGCGGGGCGATTGTGAGGAAATAAATAGAAATAACGGTTGTGTATATAGCCTTAGAATTTAGAATAAAAATGGCTTCGATCTACGAATCTAATAAGACCACAGGAACTTATGAATGCCTTCTATAATTATGATTTTTATTCTAATACTCATTTCAACTTTTAACTGCACATCAAAAGATACGATCCAAGAAAAAAGAAGACCTCTCAAAGGATTTTATTCAGTCAATGCAGAAGGAGGTTTACGATTGCGCGAAAATTCAAATATTCAATCAAAAATTATCCTTACTATTCCCGAAGGTAAAATTGTTAATATTCTTGAAGAGGTCGGAGAGATTGAAACACACAATGATAAAACGGGGAAATGGGTAAAAGTTGAATTTGAAAGAACAACTGGTTATGTATTTGGTCCTTTTCTTGCGAGAGTAAAAAGAGATCTTAATAATTTTAAAGATAAGTTCATAAAACTTGGCAATGGGAAAGATCATACAAAGATCTTTGAGACATTGATAGAAAGCAAATTACCGGAATCTTATGATCAAATCAAAGATCAAAGACCTTATAAATCAAATGAATTTCGACTTGAAAATTATGTTGTTCGTAACAATTATTCTGTAATATCGATCTCCCCTCGCAAAGAGTCTTGCGCAGGGTATTTACATTCTTATTGTTATAATTTTATCCTGAAGAACGGAAAAGTAATCAATACCGATATGAATCGTGAATCATACGGTGAACTTACACATATTTCGAAGAAGGCCGCATTCTTTAATATATCAGGTGGCGAAGGTGATGAATGTGGTGGTGCACTTGAAAGCTATACTATCGCTTTCGTGTTTAAAACAAAGAGAACATTACTTGCAAAAAGCGGATGGAGCGAAACCTGTCCCGACAAATGCCCGTGCGCAAATCCTAAAGTATTTACCAAAACCATTTATGAATATCTTCATGGCGATGGGACTCCATCAGATTCAGAGTTACAAGGAATTTTTAAATAGATTCTAATTCGATAAAGAAGAACGATAACCTCTCTCTTTGATTAACTTCCAGTTCAATTCTATCTGATGCTTCTTCTCGATTTCAACAATGTATTCTTTCACTAAGTGGATCGATTCTTTATCCAAATTCAATAAGTCAGATTTATTTTGGCCTGTTACATTTAGGCCAACGATTCCGCCTGTGGCCAAACTTTTAAGCAGTTCGTCCGTCATTTCGATTTCAATTCCTTCAGACAATGAATCGGACCTTGTGAACGCTCGAATCGGAAGCTTATTAATAATTTGGATCTCCATTGTTTTTCCATTTTGGACGAGTTCAATCTTACCAACGTTTAGAACGGTCGTTGATATAAAATCAAGCTCAGCTTTGTAATGCCACTGGTTCGCATAATAGTAGTGCTTGATTGTAAAACGTGCAGAAAGCCTGTTACTATTCAAAGAAAGGACAAGGCCAACCTGTCTATCCCCATACGATTCGATTCGCCTCATTGGGAAGCAAGATAAGTAAATCATTACGATTATCAAAGCAAATAACCTACACAGTAAAGAATGTTTAAACGATTGCATCGGTTATTTTATAAAAGTAACTCTTAAGGCTTCGATGAAAATTCTATGTATCGCCCCAATATTCAAAAGAATATGAATTTCTATTTTTTTCTTTACTACTAATTTGTATTATTAAAGGAAATCTTTTTTGGTAAGCATAACAAGCAGAAAAAATATACATACCCTTAACGTTTCTTTTGTCCAAATATCAACATTGGTGCCGTAGGTTCTATTGCAACTTGCACAGTTCAATTAAATAATTTGGGGAAGTCTCATGCATAAGGATGCAACCTTTACTCGAAATACATATTAGATCTAATTTCAGAAGAAATAAATCTTCCATCATTACAGGAGATTAACAGTATTGTTAAATAGGATATTAGATATTGTTTGTAAATCTTCAAACTAACTCAACAAATAAATTTATATTTGACCGGAACATGCTCTTTCGTATTCCGAAATAATATCTAATGTTTGCTTATAGAACTTCGATTCTATTGGCATCGAGATAATAGCAGAGTCCCATTTCCAAGGAACAAATAGATAAACAAACCCAATGTAAACCGTAACCGAATCTGAAGTTTCATACGATTGCTGACACTTTGAGCCCCCTCCTACATTCCATTGATGCTTATAGTAATACTCATACCAGGAAGGTATTAAAAATAGAGTAATCGCAGAAAAAAGTGTTACAACGTTTTTTCGCAATTCAGCCATTTCATCAGGATTTCGCTGAGTCATAGTTGATTTAAGTAAAATATTGATATGCTTTCTCGGAGCGTCATTATTGCTTACACTCCGACAAGTCTTGTTTACATCCTCTACGCCTTGACGAATCCCATATTCAAAATTTGAAAGCAAAGATGCTCGATAAAGCCAAGAATTTTTTGAATACATACCACTGTAATCGGAATCTTCTGAGAACTTTAGTTGATAGAACGAACAATCCGATTCGGAACGATTCACTTTTGTTTCTATTTTGTTTTCAATAAAAACACATTCTAAAGAACAAAATAAGAACATCGATAGGTAAATGTTCCTACTTAATCTGATCATGCACCTTCACTCCCTCCAGAGCCTTCTGGAGAATAATCCCCACCCGTTATTCCAGCAGCGATAGTCATTATCCCCCAAACAACCAAAGCTGGATTTCCCGTAAGAAGTCCAATAATTACCATAAAAGCACCACCAAGGATCAAAATGCCGTCCCAGCCTTCTACCCAATTAACTAAATCGCTGTGTTCTAAACTCCAGTCACGCGCATTACTATTTCTTGAATACTTACCGCCGCTTAAAATTTCTCGCACTTCACCATCGATTCCTCTTCCAATTGCTCGCCCTGCTTTATCGACATTCTTAAAGAATTCTCGGGCACCATGATCTGCATTTCTAAGAAGTTCTCGGGCTCCCTTATCCGCATTTTTAAAAATTGGTCTCCAAGTATGATCTACGCTATGAGCAATAGTCCTTCCAATATGATCCGCACTTCGTGCAATCGCTCTTCCAATGTGATCGATACTCCTTCCAATCGCTCGTAGCGTTCCGTCCATTGCTTTTGCAGCAAGAGTGATCCCTCCAGCCATATGCTTAATGATTTCCATAAACATATGCCAAATATTAATTTGGCCACCTGGGTCACGGTAGCTTAGAGGATTGCCCTCTACATACATGTAGAGGTTGCTACCTGAAACAGACTCACCATTTACAACCGAATCCGCCTGTAAGAATCTTGCAATCGCCGGATCATAATATCTTGACTTATAGTATAAAAGTCCGGTTTCTTTGTCTTCCTCTTGGCCAGTGTATTTATTTCTGAATACATCAGGTCCATAGGAATCCGTTCTTAAAATTTCACCGTAAGGCTTGTAAGACACGAAACTCGTTCCAATTGCAGACCCACCCGATATAGGTTTTCCTGCACCATTAGTCGCCATAGAAATAGATCCTAAATGGTTTGGATGAAAGAAAATCATCCCTGGAACCGGAGTTCCTCCAATGTTACCCCCACCGGAGCCAACTCCTGGATTTGAAACAGACGGTGTATCTGTTGGAATCGATGAAGGAAAAACAACCCAAGGAGGGTCACCGTTTTTACTACCGGTTCCAGGTAATAAACCACAGGAATAGAAATTAAATCCCATAAAAACACTTAATAGAAGAATTGGGGTGATCCCTACTTTTGCTAATTCAAAGGTTTGAAATGATTTAGACTTACTTACACTAAAGCCAATAAATCCCATTAAACAGATACCGAATAAGGAAATCATAGTTAAACGGAATTGATTTCCAATCCTTCCGTTCTTAGCTGCAAATAATGCTTCAATACCAGAAAGATAAATATCATATGTTTTATTCTTATAATATTCCCTACAGTCCTTTACTACTCCTTTACAAAGGGATTCTTTAGGATGAAGAAGCGTACCTGCGACGTCCGAAGAATTTTCCATCTCGAACTGAGCGTTACTCAGTAGTGCCACATCTTCCAAAGATAATTGAGAAACAATATCCCCGCCTAATCCTTTAATATACAAGGTATGTAAGGGAGAAAAGCCAGGACGAAAACTTACCTCATAGTCTCCATCAAGACTGACAACGCTAGTTCCATCAGACTGCTTACTCTTTCGGACTCGAGAACCTTTGTAATCATAATCGTAAGTAAGCGTTTCCCCATCTTTTGTGATCATTTTCTGAAGCTTACCCATCGGGTCATATTCCAAGACATCTCCATCGCGATTCGTCATCAAACCAGAGCTATCGTAGGAATATGTTTTGGCTCCTTGCGGAGAAACAATTTGGGTTACAGCATGCAAGTTACTTCCGCTATAAGAGTAAGTATTCGCCCCTTTTTTGATTAGATTACCAGTATCCGAATATTGGTAATCTTCGGTGCCGTATTTACCGCTCGCGTTCGTCAAACGGTTGAAAGAATCATATTGAAAATTCTGTGTTCTTCCCGGATTTTTTAAGTCTTCAATTTTCGTAATATTTCCGGAAAGATCATAGTCGTATTTAAGACTCTCGTATACATCGGAGTCGATGCCAGTTACAATCTCAATCGGCCTCCGATTGATAGGATCAAAATAAATGTTCGTTTGAACCCCATTTCCAACAGTTCGCTGAACCTTAAATTTACCTCCTTCAATTAGAGGCCCGACATAGTTTACAACTGGATGACCGGAACTACTTCCATCAGCAGAGTCCATAGTAATTGAAGTTAAATAACCGGCAGGCGTATACTGATTATGAAGTACAGTTCCATTCGGGTAAGTTAAATTTGTGACACGATTCCCTAAATCGTATTCTTTCAAAAATATTAAAGTGAGATCCTCTTGATTCAAGTATTTACGAATCTTAGTTTGATTCCCTCTTACATCATACTGAAAATCAGTCTTTCCAATAGAATCAATAATAGAAGTGATTCTTCCAACTCCGTTTGTAACACCAGATTCATCGTAATTTAACTGAATGGTTTTCGTGTCATTGGAATTGTTTCCAACAATTCGGATCACCCTATCCAAAGTATCGTATTGGTAAGTCGTATAGGAACCGTTTGCATTTCGTTGCTCTTGCACCTTTCCAGATGGAGATAATTGGAACGTTGTAGATCCCGTATCGACAGTCGATTGTGAAAGCTTTTGACCTAATAAATTATAAGAGAAATTAACGTTTTTACCTTCTGGGTCTCTAATTTGTGTCGTCTTGCTGTTGGCATTGTAAGCATACTGAATCGTTTTTCCATTCTCAGTTTTAGAAAGAAGTTCTCCCAATGCATTTTTTGTGACTGATAATGAATTGATTTGATTTGAGTTAACTGTCGTTACTGACCCCGTAGTAAATCCAGAATAGACTAAATCCGCTTTTTTGCCTGCAGTGTCGGAGATTGTGACTACCTTATTTTCAGAATCATATAAATAAGTAGAAGTCAGGAAAGGAGTTACTCCAATATAAGGCTCTGTCTTATTTTTCAAAAGACCATTCGAGTAGTAAACTCTATCCTCAATAATAATAATTGCATCTGCTGCAAGTGATTCCGATCGAATCACCTGTCCGTATGCATCATGCGTCTCTTGGATCCAAGAATTTCCTGTTTTAGGATCTTGAATTGTTTTTTTGATTTTTTCACCAGAAGGACTACCAGTCTGAATATATTCTACTATCTCGGACCAATCGGATTCTCCCGGATATTTTGTCCCGATCAATCGTCCATAAGAATCGTATAACTTTTCCGATCGATTCCCGTTAGAGTCAATACTCACTAATTCCCCACCGAAAACATAATCATAAGATTTTTGAATCTGCATACCCAAGGAATTCGTAAGTCGGGTAGCGTACGTACGAGCTATAGAATCATATTCAATTAAATTAATATTTCCGCTCGCTTCCCGAATTGAAGTAGGATTTCCGTAGCTGTCGTAAGAAAGGATCGATTGAACAGAATATTCTGTAGTTCCTGCTTTGAGTAGAGTTTTAACATCTGTAGGTAAGTGATTTGAATAGATAATTTCAATCTGAGAAGCGACATTCCCTCCCTTCGACTTTCTTTTCTGAAGAGTTTCAGACAACACCCAATCGGCCAATGACGGATTGTAAATATTATCTTCTCGCAATGTCAGAGAAGCGTTGCCGTCAATTTGAGTTACCTTAGAAAGAATGTTATTGTAATTATCATACGTATAATCAGTCTGCGAAGTCGAAAGCAATGCGTTGTCTTGATACTTTGTATTCACTTCTTGCGACTTTCTTACGTTTATGCTACCAAATGGGCTACCCAGGGAAACAAATGTAGAAGTAACCGAAGACATTAGGTTGTTATTCAGGAAATTATCTCGTTTCGTTTCTAAAGCTGTGAAATTTGGATTTGTCCCCTGATAATAGGAAATATTTTTTTCTCCGGTTCGACTATTCGCTGTTGTAATTTTTGCAAACCCCATCATGGAACGATTGTCTTGATCTTGAATATAAGTTCTTCCGTTTTCAAAAACATATGACTCCGATTCCCCAAGCCCATTTGCAACCTGTGAATAGACATTCGTCGCCACAGAATATGGAGCTAAATTTGGCTTCAAGAACGCGCCAATCGAACTCGCGTTGATTGCATTCACCACGCTTGGATTAGATGAATCATAGGTATTTGCGTAGCTAATCTGAATGCCTTTTTCTTGTACGCTCAAAATATCAGTTAAAAGTCCCTGAGAAATTTTTTTGGAATAAGAAGGCTCAACATAATCAATATTCAAAGCCTTACTATGAGCTGTTTGATTTCTTTCAAATGAATGAAGATTATTAACCAAGGTATCATTGACCAAGTTTCGCATCGATCCCCTGAACCCAATAAAATCGGAGCGTCCATCCTGATTCGTATCCATTGCGACTGAAAAAGAAGCCGCTGGGAAACTTACATCTGCCCCATTTGAATAAAAGAGGCCATTGTTCTTACTTCGAGAATAAGAAACGTAAATAGTTCCGCTTTGAAAACGGATAAAGTCAGCCTTACCGTCTCCATCAACATCCGCAAATGTTTTTGTATTCACAAAGTTACTATAAACTTTAGCACTGTCGGACGCCATCAATGCAGGATTTGGAGAAACAGGAACTGTTTCGTTATAATCAAAGATAACGTCTGTGTTACTATCATCCGAGCCATTCTTTACATGAAATCCGGTGCCCTGAAAAAAGAATGTATAGAAAGAAATAGAGTCTAACGTGCCATCCCAATTCACATCAAACTGCTTAATCTGTGCCCCATCATTTGAAACTTCGAAAGTTGTATCAAAGGAAGAAGTAGATGGGTTATATAGATCAATTTGAAAACCGTTATTAACTAATGAAATTCGATCTGCCGCGCCGTCCCAATTCATGTCGCGCATCGAATAGCGCTTGCTGTTTGCAATACTACTTGATACTTCGTAATAAGGCGTCGTGTAACTAACCGGAAAAGTTAATGGAGATCTTACAACATGGCCGTCAGACAAATAAACATAGAGATTATTATCTGCAGAGAATGTAATTAGATCTAAATAGCCGTCTCCATTGGAATCTGCAAGAAATCGATCTCCTTCCATTCCCGCCACACCAATGTAACTGGATGTAGTTGTTCTAACGGAAAAGTTTCCACCGCTATAACGTAAGAAAGAGATACTCAGATTTTTACTTCCGTCTGGATTATCCGTCATTCTAACATAGTCCGCGATCCCGTCGTTATCCATATCGACAAATTGCCTAAAAGAAGAGCCAATTCCTGGAATACTCAGAACGATTGGATTTGTATTTAAGTTTCCGCCCGATGCCAAATAAATAAGGAAATTATTAGAAGTATCAGTTTGAATAAAGTCACTCTTCCCGTCCGCATTTAGATCCATAAGTCCTTGATAAGAGTTTGGATTTGATTTTAGAATTGCAGGAATGCCAATAGGATTAAAGTTCGCACCAGTTAAACTTAAACTTATATTTAATTCCACATTATCATTCTCTAATGCAATAAAATCTGAGACAAGATCCCCATCAATATCCCCCTGAAAAACTTTTGACTTTTCATTGAATGTAAACGTCTTTCCACCGATCGGCGATGTAGCGCCGGGATTCGCGCTATCATATCGAACTAGTTGATTGCTTTGTTTATTACCTGAAATCCATACTGGCTCAGGAGCTTTTTTCGGATTAAAAGTTGCAAGGAAAGTTTGAGAACCAACAACTCCATTGACGCACACATCACCAATGGAATCCATATAACCCCAACAAGCCAATCCAGCAAACCCACCCGAAATAGCCATGCAAGTTGCATCAGCGGAACACGCGCATACTAAAGCAGCGAAATCACAATCCGACTTGATAGATGAATTTTCGAAGCGATAACTCATGTCAATTGCAGAAGGAGAAGATTTAGAAGTAGAGCCTGCAGTGGGTGAATCGTTATTATAATTGAACGTAACGGGTCCATAGTTTTTACGATCTATCCCAGCGAGCCGATTCTTTTTATCAAAGAGCTCATTGTCATAGGTAAGAGTGTATTTCTCTGCTTCAAGGACTGTTCCATTGTCTTGCTTTTGTGTAACTGAAATAGATCTAATTCTCTTGGTTAATTTAGCTTGAATATTCAAGAAATTTGATTCTACTGCATCATTACGATCTTCTATTTCAAATAGAATAACTGTATTACCTTGATTGTATTCAATTCTGTCTGGAATCGGTATTCCGTTTGAAGAACTATATGGCTGATATTTAATATTGTAACCATTCCCATGTAAATCTCTCACTCGATTAAGCGCCCATATTCTGGAATTTCCGTTGAGATTTCGAATTGTGGCATTTGAATTAGGGTTTTCGGTGGAGGCATCTTCCCCAAAATAATAACTTGTACCATTTCGATCCTGCACTACCCAAGAATCCGATAGTTTCTTAAATTGGAAAAAGGATTCAATTTTAGTATGATAAATGTTAGCTGAAGTTTGAATTAACTTACCAGCAAAACTAACGTAAGCATCATTTCCATCATTGTGAATTCCTTTTGATGGATCGATTGAAATCGTTAAGATACCCGATAGATCCCAACCGCCACCTACCAATCCGTCGTTTTGAAAAGAATTATACTGCAACTCTATGGATGGAGTTATGTCTTTGGTTCCTTTGGGAACTTGAATCGGAATCGAAGCATTCAAGGCTCCGAAAGAATCAACGACTATCTCAGGAAGAGGTTGAGGAATTCCCGTTTCGGAACTTGGACCAGAAAGAGAAAACATCTGTAAAAATGGAAAAGCAGCGATGCTTGAAACAACAATTAAAAGAGCGAGAGCGGTTTTAAGAATACTTGCACGAGTAAAAATCAGTACATTAAATTTCATTTTATAAATAGTTTCCTAAGATGGTATGAATGTATCATAGTGAGTCTTTTTTAAGCAACCTCAGTCAATGCTTTTTCTACATATTTGCATCAAATATATTTCCATTTATTTTCAATTGAATTACTTTATTCATAATTTTGCTGTCTTTAGCTTAGATTCACTTGACTATAAGCCATTAGGTGAGTTTTTGACTTATAGAATTCTATGCGTATTAATAATATGTTCTATTTTTTAAATTGCGAAATAACAAGTTCTCAAATTATAAATTATATCAAATAGTTTCTTAAATTATGTCCAACTACCAGTTTTTCTCTCGCAAAAGCACGTTATTCGTTCTGCTTCTATTTTCTTCATGGTTTGGCACCTCAGCGCTTGATCCCGCCGAAATTGTCCTGAAAGACGGCTCAGCGTTTATTGGTAAACTCCAAGAAGAGTCCGATATTCGAGTGAAATTTCTTTGGAAGGAAAAGAGTTACGAAATTCCAAGGAAGGATATTGCCTCCATTGATCCCACAAAAAACGGATCAGACACCTCTTATCACTACACCTCTTTCCAATTAAAAGATGGTAGCACTATCAAGGGTGTTGTCGCAGAAGATTCAGATAAGGAATTGATGATCAAAACTGATTTGGGTTTTATTCATATAGATAGGAACAAGATCCGATCTTCCGATGCACCTGAAACTCTGAATCCAGTTTTAAATCCCAAGTATTTAAACACAGGTGATAAAAACTGGAATCACAAAATTGGTTTTTCAATTCAAGCATTGGCAAATGGCTCGCCTCTCGGAGCCTCAAATCCAGCTACCTTCGGCGGGGCGATGTATTTAGAACCAGCTTTCTTTGAATTACTTAAATTCAGACCAGGCATTCGATTAGAATATCAAGTATCTAATTCAAACGCATCGAATTACTCTTTTCTAAATCAATTTTTTTACTTCAATCGCTCTTATCGCATTGGAGAAAGTTTAATCTGGGATTTCTATTCTAATATTGGAATTGGTACATCGACCGTACAATATTCCGGTAATGGTCAGAAACTTTCGGGAACGAATCCGGCAGTTTATTTTGAAATCGGATGGCAAGGTCTGCAAATCAGGTCAGTTGTGTTTCGAACCGGTATACGTTCAACTTGCATTTTTGAATCGAATGGTCAAGTCTGCAACGCTGGCATCGAATTGGGAGCTTTATTGATCTTATGATTCTACCTTACTTAAATTCATGTTTAAGGAAATTAATATGAACAAAATCAAATCAATAATCAGTAAGCTATTATTAGCCCTCGTTATAATGGGAGCATTTTCCAATTGCAAAAATGAAAAAAAGGGGGCGAAGGACCTTGAGTTACTATCCATCTTACAATTATTATCTGGCTTCAGTCTTCCAGGACCAAAGCCGGAATGGACTCGAATATTAGGAGCGACTTCAGGGGGAGTTCAAGTTAAGTCGATTACTTCCGATTCGAATAGCAATGTCTATGTAACGGGGCAAGCTGGTGGTAACGTCGATGGTCAAGGTATCACTGGCTTTTACGATCTTTTTGTTTCAAAATACAATTCTTCAGGCTCCAAGCAATGGACTAAATTAATGGGGGTTGCTGGAGACCAAACAATTGCCTACGGAATCGCATCTGATTCTTTGGGAAATGTATATGCAGTCGGAGAAACTAATGGAGCACTGGATGGAGAAGCGTTCTTCGGAACTTCTGATTTTGCTGATCGCAACTTTTTCATAGTGA
This sequence comes from Leptospira barantonii, assembly GCF_002811925.1. Classification (NCBI taxonomy): domain Bacteria; kingdom Pseudomonadati; phylum Spirochaetota; class Leptospiria; order Leptospirales; family Leptospiraceae; genus Leptospira; species Leptospira barantonii. Next base: position 74,373 of record NZ_NPDS01000004.1, on the reverse strand, counting down.
AGTTTGATTCCAATGGTAATAAACAATGGACTCGATTATTAGGGGTAACTGGTTACACTAGCGCTTCATCAGTAACGACTGATACCAATGGAAATATCTTTGTAACAGGCACTTCAATAAGCGGTTTAGATGGACAAACTTTTTCCGGCGGTGGGTCTGGATATTTCATAGTAAAATACAACTCATCTGGAACAAAGCAATGGACAAAGTTATTTGCAGGTCCAAAGCCAACTGGTATAACTTGTGATCTTAACGGAAAAATTTATTTAACTGGCTTAACTAGTAATATGACTACTATGGATGGAGTGGCTGTCAATGGAACGAACGATGCTTTCTTAATCCAATTTGATGCGAACGGGAATAAATCTTGGACAAGGTTAACAGGAGCTACTGGCAAAGATACACGTTCAAATGGTATTACAACAGACTCATCTGGTAATATTTATCTCACTGGGTCTACGAACGGAAGCATCGACGATCAAATAAAATCTGGCGGCGTATTGGATTTACTCATTATTAAATTTAATAGTAGTGGAAATCGCGTTTGGACTCGCCAGGTTGGATTTACTGGTAATCCCTTTGCAGTTTCGAATAAAACTTCCACGGGTATGGGAGTCAAAGTTGGAAAAGATCAAGAACTGTATGTTACTGGTTTTACAAATGGCAATTTAGACAATCAAACTCATTCTGATCCAACAAGTGATAGAAAGAATCTGTTTCTTACCAAATACGATTTTAATGGAAACAAAATTTGGACTTCTATCGCTGGACAGAAGGGGTATATTTCTGAATCCTACTCAATCACAACAGATCCGCAAGGGCATCCATATTTAACAGGCTATACCAATGGGCCTTTAAATGGGGAATCTCTTGCAGGTAGTGGATCAAATTTGTTCGTAATAAAATACCAATGAAATTCTCCATCCTCGCTTTCGGAATTATCGAATGAAATATACTGTTACTCTTATACTATTATTTTTCTCAATTAACTGCGGCCAGTCTCCCTTGATCGACGGCTCAAACCTTGATACCCACAAACTCGATGGGTTCCCTCTCGTTATTCCTGGAGCCACAAGCGCGGCCTTCATATTTAAATGCAAAGCAGAATCTTCAGCCGCAGTTGCTTACGGTAGAGGAAGCATCGAAGGAATTATGCCAAGCATTACGAATTCGAAAGATCATATCGTAGTAATCAATAACCTTGAAACACAGACAAACTACTTTTATTCAGCCTTCTGTGGAGACTTACAATCTCCTCCTAATCCGTTACTTCTTACTTTTCAAACCCTCGTAAGCGACCAGCCACAGAAGACCCGAGGTATTTGGATTATAGGAGGACTCGGAGCTGGAATTGCTCCAATTGCTCAGGTAGATCTGTATGATCCAGTAACGAATCAATGGATTCCATCAATCACCAGTGTTCCTACTCCGAGAGCCTACTCCAATATTGTTTCTCATCAGAATAAAATCTACGTTATGGGTGGTTTGGTAAAGTCAGGGGTAACTTTCACAGCCGTAAATACTGTAAACGAATACGATCCATTCAATAATGTTTGGAAAACAATGGCTTCGATGCCGGATACACATCAAGGTGGTATTGCTTTCTCATCTGGAAATGATATTTACATCATATCTGGAACAACCTCCGCGGACATGACAACTGGAACACTTGCAAACACGGTTTACAAGTTCACCCCTTCCTTAGGAACCAATGGAACTTGGTTAAAATACGTTTCAAACAGTGCGATTTTTCAAAGAGTGGATATGCCGGGCTGTGCGATTCACGATACTTTGTTTTTCTCTGGTGGACGACGAAACACGGACGGCCTTCCATTTAACACCTCAGACGCTTATATCCCCAGCGGGAATACAACCACCTCCCTTGTCGAAGCGACGATCAGCCAGGCAAAATATGGAGCCGCGATGGCTTGTTACCGTCCAAACCCAAAGGATACCTACCCTGCTGATCCAGCCGCGATTTTAATTGCCGGAGGATCAACGACCGCCGATGTATTTCAGCCTCCGACATCGGTTACGTCCACCAATACCTTTGATTATAGTTTAGCGACAACCTCCAATTATACTGCCGGAGGGATTATACCAACCGCACTCTATTATCCAGCTATGGAAGTCTCCTATGAACTTAGGAGAGCATTTCTTTTTGGTGGAGCCAATCTCACCAATGTTCCGCAAGATAAAGTTTACTCTATGGATTTAGGAAACCCGACGACTACTCCGTGGAGAACAGAGACAATTACCCTACCTGTTGCACGATACGGACACAAAGCGGTTATTTTGAGTAGATGAAGATGAAAAATATTATATGCCTAATCTTATTTTCGATCATTCTTTCTGCTTCTATCTATCCGCAAAGCACCGACGAAAATACTTCTTATCAACAAATTAAAGACTTTATCGATTCAAATCGTGTTGTTGAAGCACAATCCCTTCTGGATGAATGGATCAAAATCAATCCGAATGATGTCACACTTCAGCTTTATCAAACGGAAGTTTGGATCAAAGTTGCTGATCAGAAATATAAGGAACGTAAGTTCAAAACTGCTTTCTCATACTACGAAAAAGCTTTCTCCAATTGGCCTAACAACCCCTCTCTTCGAGCCAGATATATGGAGCTAAAAGACAAGAAACTTGTGGATCATGTCTCCTCTTCTCCAATTCTTAAGACTCGTTATTCCGGATTTGGCCCTCAATCAAACGAGAGCGGTAGTTTAAATATTCCGTTTCAAGAAATAAATGAATCTCTTAAACAAATTAAGGAAGAAATCCATTTTTTACAAGAGAAATCATATCATTTCTATCTAACTCTCACCTTAATATCATTGTCGATTCTACTTCAGTGCTTTATTTTATTGAAGTTAGGTTTTCGTCGTTAGAAAACCACAGTGTTACTTGAAATCATAAATCTAAATCAACAGAAATACTTGAATAAACGATGACCGAGCTTAAAAATCTTGAAGATAAATTAAATTCTAATTTAAATAGAATTTCGATTATTCGAATTGCTTCATGGTTCACATTTATTATTTTTTGGATATTCTCCTTTTCGACGATTTGTCAACAAACGATTTGGCTTCACAAAATTCAATTTTTTGCAAATTTACGTTTAGATTACTACTTATGCTTTTTTGGGTTATTAATTAGCTATGCAATTATTTTTCCAATTGCAAGGTATGCGGACCGCCATCGGATGTGTAATTCAATGAACCTGTATCACGGAGATCACCGTTTACCGACAATCTATAAGAAAATTCGTAAGATGAATTGAATTCACTACTGAAAGGGACGTAAGCTATGCAATTTTCAATACTAGCTTTGTGCCTTCTGCCTTCACCAATTTGATATTCAAATTCTATATCACTATTCTTAATTTTACATTGAGTGAATGATTTTTTCTCAGTTGCTTCTTCTGTTATTATTGAATCACCTGTTCTGAAAATTGCGGGAATCCAATCGAAGACTAAAACGACAGGAATTATAAGCCCAACCGATAGAACAGTTCCTAATCCCAATGCATAATAGTAGCTTCCCTTTCCGCATTCATTCGTCGAATTAGTGTGACAAAGAGTTCCATCTTTATCTCGCATAAGAGAGGTTGTGACTTTTACTTTCGTTTCGTATTTAATCCCTTCCATTTGCCTGATGGAAAATTCTAAAAAGTTACCTTCTGCGTCCGGAGGAGAAACAGCAAAATCAGCTACCTCCGTTCCGTTCCCGATTTGATTCTTTTGTATAACGACTCGATCTTCTTTATAACCGAGACAAGCGAATACAAAGAGAGAAAGGAGGAAGATCACGAACTTTCTTAGTTTAGTCTGCGTAATTATTTTTGATTTCATATTTGTTCTCATTAGGTGAGTTAAAGAAAGGGAACCTCATCCGAATCGAATGAGGTTCTCAGATTCAATTTACTCGCTGTCCTTTAAGATCTTGATCGATAACGATCTCTCGATCGCAAGAAAAGAACTTAGCTAAATTGGTAGGTGGATTTGTGTCGCCAAAGACAATGAACTGATCGCAGGCACTCAATTCTACACGTTCGCCTGGATTCAATTGAGCTCTTGTTACGAGCCTTTCCTGACCGTTATAAACAGAAATGTAGAGAACTCTGCCGGAAAGGTTTCCGATTTTTGGAAATGCACTTAATTCTTGTGTACACAAATAAAATCCTAAAATAATCGACAAGATTTTTAGAATGGAATGTCCTAATTTCATATATTGACCTCAGATTCAATAATCGAGACCCACATTTTAATGTGCCCATTCATGATGTCAAACAAAACACACATCATAATGTGGATATGAACGACTAAAAGCTGTATTTCTAAGCCATCCACATTTTAGACTGTAGGTAATAAAATCAATTCCCCACATAATAATGTGGGTGAGTAAAAAAGAATTTTCAGTTGAAACTGACGAATTTCGAAAAAAATTAGGAATTAAGATTCAATCTTTACGCAAATCGCGAAATATTACGCAAGAAGAAATGGATGATGGGTCTGAACTTTCAGTTCATTTCCGCACAATTCAAGAAATTGAATCCGGCAGAGCTAATACTACGATTAATACAATTCTAAAAATTTCTAAAAGATTTAAAGTTAAACCAAAAGACCTTTTGGATATTTAATAAAATGAATATTAAAATCAATATCGGAAATTTTATTTTTTCCTTTCGACCGTGCTAATTTTCAAAAAAACCATATCGTTAATTCTATGCTTAGTGATTTTAATTCATAGTTTCTATATTTGGTTTGGCACTGCATGGAGTGCAGGTGAATCCAGAACAGAAATGCCAGGTTTTGTCAGTATCATGCCTCTACTCTTTCTTTTCTTTCTAATGCAAAACTTAATCAAATTATTTAAGAACCTTAAGAATCGAATTCTTCATACTTTCATTTATCCATTACCGCTTCTATGCATTTACTCAGTCTTCTATTGGAAAATCGATGATTTGATTTATATTACTTTTTCTTCTTGTTCCCTGTTATACATAATTTTAGAATTTTTTGAATTTAGAATACAAAATTCAAAAAATGCTTAATTTCAAATCTATAGACAAGCTTTAGCTCACAATGAAAATAATCTTAATTCTTATCATTCTTATTCAATTTCATTGTGCCACTATTTTTGGAACCGTGATCGGCGGTAAGATAGATGAGGATCACGGCCAAACGGTCGGACTTATTTCCGGCTTTAGCACCGACGTCGCAATTAGTATTTATACAGGCGCAAAGTATGGAGCCTTATACGGGCTGGGATACGCTGGAATTACAGTTGTGTCTCTTCCATTAATTTTTTTCATTTTGATGAATCCGTTTGGCCACGGAGAACCTTTAGAATTTCCAATTTATCGAGATGATGATAATGGAAGATACTTAAGAGAATTATTTCAAAATCAAAAGCACTTTAAAGTTTATCCGAACTTACATGAAGATAAGAAGCGAACGACTGCATCAGATAAAGAATTTAAAATGAAACTTCTCTCCGGTTTAACATATTCGAGCCATCACTTTTTCGAATTTGATGATATCGTTAGGGATCAAGAAAAACAATATTCAATTGAATCAGTTGAGACAATCACTAAGAATATGCAAAAGTTTAAAAAGCTCTTTGGACAAAATTTCATATTTTACATAGATGCAACTGTAAATCTTTCATCTTGTTTTACTGAACGAGTTTCAAATAAAGCTCATCTCCAATCAATTAAATATAATCTTACCTCTTACAATTATCCTGAAAATTTTCAATATACGAGTTATATTACGACTACCGGTACGATTCAATTATTTTTAATCGATTTCAAAAATTCAAAAACAACACGTTATGACTATCAAGATTCGATAAAGATTTATAATGAGTTTGGCAATAAAGAATGCCCAAATCAAGACGAAGTTAAATCCTATGCCTTCGACCACTTAGGGACGAAAGGAGGAAACCTTCTTTTTCCAAAAATAAAAGCAATTAAACATAAATTTATAAGTAAAGATCCCAATGAAGAAGTGCAAGAATTACTACTTGATGGCATAGAAGGTATATCATACGGATATCAAATAAAAGACATTTCTCCGAAAGCAAAAGAGAAATGGACAGAAGCGCTTATAAAATCAAATTTCAAATCCGAAGGCGCATATGCAAATCTTGCTTTTTATTATCTGAACAAAGGATTTCTCCGGGAAGCAATAGAGATGTTTACAAAAGCTGCAGAGTTAAATGGAGAGAATCAGAAATATTGGAAAAGAAAAATTGAAACTATTCAGTCGATTTTGAATGCTGAAAATCAAAATTTAAAGAAGAGTCAGTAACAATCTTCCCAGCTCTACAGATCTATTAACGTTTCTCATGGAAACATTATCTCGATAAACGCTGAATTGGATAAATACGGTTATTCAATTCAACGGCCAAAGAATAAGCTTCTTGAGCCTTATCAATCAGTCCCTGATCTAAATATATTAAAGCGCGCGTACGATGCAAATATGCTTCACTTCCATCTAAGAGTTCCGCCTCATGCATCAAAGAGTTTTGTCGTTCAACGTCGCCTAATCGACCGAAGATATAAGCCAAATGAGCACACACGTAAGCCGTAGGATTCACTTTGTATATTTCAGTAAAAGCATGTTGTGCCCTAATGAAATCACCTTCAACCATCGAAAGAAATGCAAGACTTATCCTACTACCATAATTGTCCGGTTCTATTTGAGATACTTTCGTGAAATATAATTTCGCTTTTTCAGTTTCGTTCAGATGCGCGTAGGCTAATCCTAAAAGAAAAAAATCATCTTTTCCTGACACATCTTTTGCAAAATGTTTGATTACTCTCGCAATGGCAGAATAACCGACTGGTCGCAAACAATAATAGATTATCGTTCTCAGTTGATCGAATCCAAATTCAGGGAGCTTTCGTGTATTCACTATAATAGACGCGGCTTCTGCGTAAGCTTGTTTATTTAAAGCAGTAGCAATTTCGGCCCATAGTAAACTCGATTTTTGGAAACTTCGGATAAATAAAAGACCATCGGTTCCATATACCTTTCCCCCTACTTTGATCTCCCGAGGATAGAGATTACCTAATGATAATAGTAGAAAGTTGAAGAAAAATCCTATTAGCATCCATTGTATAAAGTCAGAAGAAAAGTTCAGAGCAATAAATCCGAATAGCGGCAATGCGATTATTCCATTGAATGCAACTCCCGACAAAAATATTATTCTTGAAGTGATCAAAGATTCAACAGGAGCGTGAATCGTAAGGCCTGAATGATAAAACAAATTTCGCCAACTAAATGTGATTCGAAACCTACCTATTGTAATCTCGAATAGATTTTTTGTAGTTCCATCACATAAATTTATATGCACAGTAGATTTCGTAAACATTAATGCGGCAATTGCATGACCAAATTCATGGAGTATGATGTTCAGAGGAGTAGATATAAAAGAAGATAGAAGGAATATTAAATATGGAGGCATATTGTTTTAATATTATGAAGTAAAATTCGCACAACGAATATAGCTAACGATTCAATAAGCAAAAAATTGTCCGAAAGCCCAAACTTTATTTGTATCATCAATGCTAATTAGTAGCCAGTAGCTTTCCCAATCTTTCACCTTTTCCTTCTCCAAAGTCCGACCATGAATGATTACCTTCTTCCCCTTTGGAAGGCTTTTTAAGTATGGTCCGTCATACACATTTACTATGTAATCAAGCTTTTTATAATGAATTCCCGGACCTTCGCGTAAGACAACGGATTCAGTCACTTCACCAACTCTATTCCCCATAGTAATAATTTTACGATTCATATATACTCGTTCATTTCCAGCGGGAAGTAAAGATTGTTCTATATTAAAGGTAACGACATTTGATGGTTTTGCATCCGAGCTAAACACCTTAAATTTATGATTAGATGAACATACCAAAGAATACTCATATTCAATATCCAAAGGAGTAGGTTCAATGATGCATTTACCGTTATGGAAGGTTGCCGGGCAGTCCTGACCATTCCGTTCTCCTGAAGTACAAAAGTTGGACTTCAACTCAATAGAGTTATTTTTGAAAGAGTATTTACCTTTGTTGAACCAAGTCCAACCCTCTGAATCATAGCTAAATTCGTATGAGCCGTTATCATTGAACTTTAAATAAAGAGCATGCAATCCGGAAGTATTGGAAAATTGATTTTCTTTTATGACTTTATCAATTGACTTTGCGGGTTTTAATTTTATTTGTTCTTGCCGACAGGAAAACAGATTAATTACAACGAAGAAAGCAACTGCTTTTAGCAAAGTATTGCCAATCTTATTCAAGAGCTTTTCAACTTGATGAATATTCTCAGCGTCCGAACAAAAATACTTTAAATAACTCATTTATACCCCTTTCCCATTAATTCAAAGAATTTTTTCGAATCGTCCGATCAATCTTCATTCATTTCGAAATTAAAAGCTTGAACAATCTTCAGAAGATTTCCTAATCCGTTAATTACAAGAGGTATGCCTTGACGGAGGACCACCTCGATCTATGTAATCTTCCCAATTTAACTCATACTCTAAATTAATTTCTTCACACTCAAATTCACTCGATCCGTCTTTACACATTTTATATCCCGACTTGCATATATTCCCTTCAGGGTCAATGTTTGAATCTTCTGGCTTTATGCAGCTTTTACTATGGGAATGCATAAGAATTTTATTAACATTTGAATCATATCTCCAGGTGCCTAAAACAATTTCACCTATTCCGGCAGCGGCATCCTCTCTAAACTTTCCGTTAGGGCAAAATGTAATTCCGTCCGTTCCAATATGAAGTGAAATTGGCTGCTTTAAATTTTTAATTTCGGCCAAGAAGAATTGCTTACTTGCATCAACTAAATATTTTCTACTTGGCCAATTTATATCAACTCTCAAATATTGAAGGTCATCGTCAGTTAGGATACGATGAAAATTCTTGTATCCGTTATTAACTGCTTTATCTAAATATTCGAATGCCTTAATTTCCATTTCTTTTCTTGAATAAGCGCATGCTAAATTGTAGTATAAAAGGTCTTTTCTTTCGTAATTCAGCAGCTCAGCAATCTCATAAGATCGGATTGCTAAATCTAAATTGCCAATATTCCAAAGACTGTTACCATAATTATAATAAATACTACCGGTCGCATAAACTTCGAGAGCCTTCTCATATGCAGATATTGCATCGGCATCTTTTTTATTCTTATAGAAGGTCAAACCGATCTTTTCAAATTCAAGAGCCTTCGCCGTCTGATCCTTGTTCTCTCTTTTAGTCAGAGCATATGTGTCCGTTAGATATTTATTACTTTCAAATTTATTACAAGTGAGCAGTAAAATTGTAGAAAGAAAGATAAGTATTATATTCATTTGATTCCTAATTTTGTTTTATAAGATGTTTAGCAAAATGCCTAAAGACAAAATCTATAACGACGAATTCACAATTACACGATCATTCTGTCTTTAATATGCCTTTAAATATTGCTTTGTCTCAATTGTTAAATCATTCATTGATTTCGGAATAAAGTTATCCTTACATTGAGTAGGCAATCCATTAGTAAATTTATGATATCTAGGGCCAATGCCTTCAACTTCGAATTCTTCTCCGTAATACGGCCGAAACAAAGCCGCTAATGCAGATTTAGTAAATGATAAATCTCCAGGAATTTCTTCCGGTTCGCGACTGGATTTAACACAACCAACGAATTTATAGGAGTCATACACTTCTTGTTCATTGTGATTAAGGTGTGCCTTTCCAACGCCTTTTGCAAAGCACCTTTGATTTATATTTAAACTCAGATTGTTCTTAACAATTGACCAATCACCTAAAAAGACTTTTTTTGAAACGTCATAGTCATGTGTTGAATAAGTGACTAATTTTTGATTCGGGCAAAGCAAATGCACAACAACATTATTCGGACCGAGAACCGTTATTACGCCAGTTAAGTTTGAGGGAGAATAATTTAGTATTTTCGTTGTCAAAGACCGTTTTAAATCTTTCCAATCCTTAAGTTTCCTTAAATTTTCAAAAAGAGGTTCGTTCTCAATACGTTCCAAATCCGAAAAACCTCGATCGGTAGCGTACTTTAAAAACGTTAAAGACTCCTGACTTTTTCCTTCCGCACTGTAAGCTGCACTTATTAGGTATAAGGATTCTTCTGGAAGATCTGTAGCAAACATTTGTCGAATTGAGTTCTGAAGTGCAGCTTTAGCGTCATCGAACTTTCCCACTCCAAGTAAGGATCGCCCATATTCATAGAATAATCTTTCACTCTTAACCGATTTTAACATAAACTCGGAACTTTCTTTAGCCTCTGAATATTTCTTTTCATCGTTCAGTTTAATAATTTTTGCAACTTCTGATTCATTAGCGGAGGTTTGCCTTGAATCTCCTTCGGAAATGATTAACAAGTTATTTTTCGTTTCAAATGGAACTGCTTTAGGGAAGTTTCTATTTCTTCCATATAAATGAACAAAAGCGGAAAGGAGAATTGTGATTAATATTATTTTCTTCATTTTTACCAAACTTTTATGAGGTGCCGAATAACGTATCTCTGAACCAAGGTCAGAGCGATTCTGCTTTTACTATCCACTGCTCTACATATTCCAAATATCCTATATCAGGCATAAGCGTTTTGGCTTTTTTTAAGTGTTCTAATGAAGAATTTTTATTATTTAACCAATAGTAAGTGACTCCGATATTCAAATTCGAAATGAAATCCTCGGAATAAAGAGACAATGCTTCAGAAAGGTATTTCTGAGCCATCGGATAATCCTTTTTTATCAAATACATATTCCCTATGTTGGATAAAGTAGGTAGCCTCTGGTCGTGGTCTAAATAATCAGTCATTTCTAATGATTTTTTATAAAACACCAAAGATTCATCATACAATTTCATTTCGCTCAATATAAATCCGATTTCATAAACTTGCTTGTATGTTAAATTTTTAAGATTCTTGATTTTAATGATGTTCTTCTGAAAATATTCAGAGTCCCCCGCATAGTATGCTATCATCGATCTTAGATATAACAAATAATCTTGCAATGATCCTGAGACCTTAACATTATTTAATTTATTTGTGAATTGCCGATGTTCTTTCATGCTAATGAAATGGCCGACAACCCTCAGATAATTGTTAGGAGAAGTTGTTGATAATTCTGAAAGTTGATCGTAAATTTTGGAATTGGAAATTGATGGGACTTTGATTACAGCCATTTGTCCATTTGGAGAAATGGAGTTAAATACAGGTTCACAGGCCAAATCAACGAAACTATACATTACGTTATCTGAAATAACTGTGCAATTTTTGAAACAATCTAAAAGAGTCTGAATTACCTCATCTTTTTTTCCAATTTTGAAGAGGGCAAATGCCTTATTGCCATAAAGATCACCAAACGAAGGTCGGAACTTAATACCATCGTCAGCATACTTGATCGAAGCAATGTAGTTGCCTCTACCAGCTTCCAAAAACGATAAATAATTTAGTGTATTAGGATCATTCCCGTTTTTCGTAAAAGCTTCGTTAAAGTAATATAAAGAATCTTTTTCATCTAAAGCGAAACCGACTAAACTTGAAACGCCAAAAAGCAAATCTTTACGATAATGATTACGCTTTGAAAATTGGGTCTCCGCTATTTTCTTCACATTGGATAAAGGTATTTGCATATTTTTGAAATAATTTAAAGCTGCATTTGAATTAGCATATTCATCTGCAAGCTGATGAGCAATTCCTGCAAACAAAAGATATTCGGGTTCGGATTTCGCTTTAATTCTCGCATACTTAGCTGCTTCAGAATATTTACCTTCAAGAAAAAGATTTTCAAACTCATTAGAAGTCCCGTATACTACAGTGGACCAAAATATTAATATTATTAGATATAAATTCTTCATATTTCCCTTTAAAAAAGCGCCTAACGAAATGAAGTCCTATCAAGCATCGTCATCATTTCTTTTTTTGCTCAACTTTCCGCCAATCGAATTTTAGCGGATCTTCAAGTTGAGCCGTTGGATCGAACGGGTGATTATACTTCGAATTTGAAAAAATAATATAGTATAAAACTTTAGCATTAGAAATAGGCCATTTTACCGATGTTCCTACTTTTCCAAGAACTTGACCTTTAGAGACCTTATCACCCTCTTCTACTTCAATAGAATCAAGAGGACCGTAAATTGATTTTACTCCGCCTCCATGATCCACCATTACTATACCGCCATATCCTTTCGGATTTTTATCAAGGAAAGCGATCACTCCGTCGCTTACAGTCGGTATATCCGGACTTTTTTCAACTTTCATTCTCAATCCTCTTGTATAGATGGATCCGGTTGTATCTTTAGTAATCGGAACGACACTTCCGTATAACTCTCGAATCTTATCGTCCATTCTGACAAACTGCGAACCTAATTCGATCAGAGAATTTTCTCCATCGGATAAGCTGTATTTTATTTCTATTGTTTTTGGATTTCTAACGTAGAATCTTAGAAGCTCTGAATTCTTCGAATTCTTAATTGTGCATATATATAATTCACCACAGTTTACACTTAGATCGGTCGCAATAAAGTCCGCATAAGCCGAGTTTAGAATTAGAGCATACTTGGTATTATTCTTATTTGTTAGAAACCGAAGATAAAGCGGTGAATAATTTTTATCCTTATAGCTATTCTCTGATTCTATATTAAGTTTCCAAAGCCCGTCTAATTCTACAGAATAGTTGTCATCAGAGCTATTTATTCGCCCTGCCTGAACAAACAACAATAGCATTAAGATTAAATACTTTTTCATTTTCACCTATTAAATGTTAGCTTGAAGAAAATACGACATCGAGACACACCCGGATGCGGCGTAGCAAGAATTTATTTAAGAAATGGGTATAGCCAAGACTTCAAATGTGAATTACAAACGTAATTTTTTTCCTCATACGCCCTATAATTAAAATCATCCCAGTTATTAGAACCGGTTTTCTTTTTGCCCCAATTAAATTCTTTTCTTTTGCTATTCAGAAACCATTTCATCACGGAAGTTCCATCTCTATTTACATAGCTATCGCTCGAGAAATAAATTTGAATTTCTTCAGAGTTTCTTTTTATATCCGTAACTCTTACGCTAAAACTACTATATTTACTCAATATAGCGATTGTATCTATGATAGTATTGATTTCAATTGAGTAAACTTCGTAAAAAACATCGTCCCCGTCCCCACTCAAGAAATCTTCCGAAATAAAATTTAATTGGCAATGATTCTTCCCAGTCTTATTGAAATAAGATCGTAACTCATTATAGAATTCCTCTTTAATAAAGGGATCACCTTTATATAATGAGTTGCGTTTGTCATAAAAACTTTGATCAAGAATTTTAGCAAAGCCACTAAATATCCATCCAGTCTGATTTAAATATTTAATTTTCCACCATGGGGCTTTCGTATTTTCTATTGTTTCAGAAATATCACTTTTAGCAAGAATCGTAAAGAACTCGTCTTTCGGAATAAGCATTAGTTTATCAGAATTAGTATTAGAATTCACTCTTAAATATAATCCATTAGGTGCAATTACGTATCCTTGCTCCTCCATTGGGATTTTACAATTTAACGAAAAAATAAATATGAAAGCGTAGTTTATAGTTTTCCTGTAGTTCATTTTTAATTCCTATATTATTATCTCATGCATAGGACGAAGCGGCCATTGCATTCTCTATTCTTCAGTAGATTCCTTGCTACAAGGATAATTAAAATCCTTACCCGGGCAAGGTGTGCCAATCTTTCCTGCTTCAATTCTGAAAAGCAATACAGTAAAATAAATCCATCGGAAATGGAATCGATTTTTGAAGATCATTAAATAAGATGAATATGTATGCAAAACCTACACCTTTTTTCCAGAGTCCAATTACATGCACATATTTGTAACCTTTTGAGAAGTCTGAATTCCCTTCGATTAAACCTGACATACCATAATCCGCTCCATATTCGGGCCTAACTCCTTCAGGCGGAAACATGCTAAATCTTCCTATCAATTCTCCATCTTTCGGCTGACTAATGTTCAACATCACAACCTCTGTCGAAGTGCGAAATAAATACTCGTTTTGCTTTTCATCCGAATATGTTATTGAATTAGGAAATAAGGAAATCCTTATCTCGCCGTCATAACCTTCTTTGCGAAAAGCGTGCTGATAAGCAACGTCTTCTTGGTTTATTCGACTTACTGGTTTGTATGAGGATTTATTTTTGAATTTAACGGAAATTGATTCGAGAGCCGACTGAAATTCGGGATATTCGTTGCCTTTTGCATTTAACTCAATTAAACCTAATACCAAAATAATTATATATAGACTTAATCCTACTAATACTCTCATTATTATTTCTTACCTGATACTTGAAAAACGAATAACGTTTGAAAACCGAGGCCACAAGCAGAGCAAAATCACTAATTTTTATCCGATCGCCAGAGTGATTATTCACTACAACACGCATAAGACATCTATTCCTTCGAAATTAATAATTACTTAGTCATGGCAAAGCAACTATTAAGGTTTATATAAATAATAGATCTTACCTTTCCATGAAACACCCCTCATTACTTCTTTGCCAGTTTCATGACTAATATCTTTAATTAAAGGTGTGCCCATAATTACAATTTCAGTTGGGTTTATAAAGCCTATAACTAAGCTTCCTTTTATCCAATCAGCATCAAGGTTACCTAAGTAGCAAACATTTCCCTCACATTCTAATTTCATATCTTCCATTGAAAAGGTCTCATAATCATCTGGGTCGTAGTTATAAAACTTAATTAAGTTATTTGTAACAGAAAATTTCATAAACGGAATTTTTAATTGTTCATCCTTAGGAGGTGCTTCATAACCAGCTTCAATCCAAATATTTTCAATTAAGGAATAAGCCTCTTTTGTCGTTATCAATTTTAAATCACTACCAAAAACATGCTTCCCTTCGATCCAAACAAGAGTTCCTTTATTAAGGATCTGAAACCAACAAAGCTCTGTAGGTGTGTATTTCTCATTTGGTATTATAGGAACGAAATATCTATTTATTTTATGGATTTTTTTCGTAATTTTTGCAGAAGTAATTTTAGTGTCGTAGTTAGGTTCTCGATAGAGATCAATTTTACTGTCATTCGAGATCAAGATATAGCTTTTATTATTAAAAAAATTCCCATTGATTGATTCTCCAAAACTTGGCCTAACATAAAGCCCTATAAAAATTACAACAATTATTAATCTCATTTAACATCTCTTATGTTTACTAATTAACCTAAAGAAACAGTCTACTCGCAAGAAGAAATTATACGACACACGTGGTCATTTACTAAACCTTATTCCTCCGTAATAAACACGGAGAATATCTTTTTATTCTTTGTCTCAAATGAACATTGTGAAACGTCAGAATATAGCAAATCTGTTTCTGCAGACTGCTTACGTTCTTTCAACTTAACATTTAATTTTTTTGACGCCGATTGAATACTGTCACCGAAGACAACTGACTTGAAAAGTTCTTGGTTCGAATTTCCGTAACTACTCAACTGAAGCGAATAAACTTTATCCCTTTCTTCTTCTCCCCCATCATAAACGTACAGGACCGTCTTTGTTTCTTTGTCTATTATATAAACCTTCGCATTTTGATTCCTATGCTTCATATTATCATAGACGGGACCATATTTATCTTCAATAGAATCAATGGTTTCCTTATAGTCTGATCCGAGCTTTATCCCCATCAAAGAATCAGAAAAACATGCACTTTGATCCAATGGTGCATTAGATTTCTTTAGAGATCCAAGAAAAAACACCCGCTTTTTATTTTTGAATGCTCCATAAAAGAATATAGTCGCTTTAAATTGAACATTAGTATTTATTTCGTTTTGCAGTTCGGTAAATTGAGATTGAGTAATCCAAATTTTTTGCGTTTCTTTGCGGTTTTGAAGTGATATCTCGTATTTGTAGTCACTGAATTTATATTTTTCGATTCGTGAGTTACCATACGAATCAATAACCCATTTCTCATTGTTAGGAATTTCAATGATTGGACCTACTGCTTTAACCAATACATCAAATTTAGGCAACCGTGTATCAGTATTGAAATCTGAGTCGGAAGAATTTTCTAAAGGAACTACTTGTCGAAAACGTGAAAACGAAATCAGGTCCTCGGAAAAGAGATCAATCGATATCAATAGAATAAGTAGTAAAACGAGTTTCTTCATTATTTCTCCAATGTTTTCGTAACTTGTCGCTCTAACAATACTATACGTTATTCCCCCATTTCCAGACAAAGAATTTTTTCAACTGCACCGTTCGCCCCAACTCTACTATAATTCCGTAATATACTCACTGCTTTTCAGCAGAAATCTCCTTGACAACTCCCCCTTTCTGTGTATACAAAAGAACCCTCCGGAAACCAGCAGTGACCCTCACTTTAAATCAAAAAACAGTTTCGATCCCCAAGTTTTCTAACCTTCCCGTAGAAACCACAGGGACTAACGTGTTTTGGTCGGACTTAGGCATATCCCCTCGCTCCATTCCTCACCAAACATCCTTTTTCACCCCGCTTAACTCTGCTTCCATCACTACTAACTCCCTTTATCCCAGATGGAGTAGCCGAACTCGTAAATCTCTTAAGAATTCCCATTCTCGCTACTCTACCTCAAATGAGAACTCACCTTTCAACATCCCTTTCTATACCAAGATCACAAAAAAAATCCTCAATGAATTTTATCCCAAACACTGCCCTCACTGTGATCAGATCCTTACAAAAGAGATCTCCACTCGACCCGATGTAATTCGCTGTGAGATCGTAGGTATCAGTGTTCAAGGCTGAGTTATACTCCCCTGAATCACTTTAAACTTCCGCTGTGGATGTTCGGATTCGTATTTCATGAATCACTGATTCAATACCCTAAAGTGCTGACTTCTTCGGAGATTGCAAGAAAGTTAAGAATCAGCTACAAGGCCGCATCGCTGTTAAAGAGAAGGTTCCAATTACTCTGCTCCGATCTCTTACCGATCTACAAAGAGCTCACTTTTAAAGTTTTAGAAACTCAGTTCAAAGAGTTTAAGTTAGATCCAAACTCTGATACCTCCCTCACTCGCAGAATGGCTAAGAAACCCTATGTATGTGCTGATTCAGCGGTTTTATACAGTGCGAGTCAAAGAGCGAATAAAGGAAGAGCTCGTTACAGAAAGACTGGATTAACAGCCTCCATCTATCTCTCTGAGAAATTAGGAGGGAAACAGGTTGGAACGTTATTCCATTCCATCGCGATTAAGAACGGTCCTGCTTTCTTTACATCAATCTCAGATACAAAAGCCGATACAATCGGACCTCTGTTAGTTAAACAGTTACCATTCTCTACTCCACTCTTTACGGATGAAGGCTATCCTTGGCTCTTTGGTGTCTACAAGAACCATCGATCCGTAAATCACAGTGCGAAATCAAAAGACAATCGATA
The DNA here is from genome assembly GCF_002811925.1 of Leptospira barantonii. Taxonomy (NCBI): domain Bacteria; kingdom Pseudomonadati; phylum Spirochaetota; class Leptospiria; order Leptospirales; family Leptospiraceae; genus Leptospira; species Leptospira barantonii. The sequence goes on along the minus strand of NZ_NPDS01000004.1, from coordinate 56,924 downwards.
CAGGTTAGCGAAGAACAGATGGAGCAGGGATGGAGTTCACAATCAGGTCGCTGAAGGAAATCATCGTTTAGTCAAAGCAGCTTTCTCCGCTTACGGATACATTCGTCCTGAGTTCAGTCAGTTGTATTTAGATGAATTCAGTTTTCTGAAGAATGCGAATGTAATCGGACTCGAAGCTCTGGGGAATAGTGAAATTGGGGAAAATTCTAAGAAATTTGATGAAGTCCACTACTCTACCACGGTGAGGAATGGAGCGAGGAGATAACATACATCCCTACTCGATAAACATCTCATCGGTAAAACGAGAAGCCTCGCCGATCAACCTACTTTCCAAAAGATTAAACCCGACTCTTCTGAAATAAGGTTCGATCATCTTGAGATATTGTTTTTTGGTCCGAACGTGCGCGTAAGGATCTTCAAAATAAATATCCTTCTTCATACGAATGTAATCGGCCTTGGTAGGAACGGAGAAATAAAGATACTTAACGATTTTATGAAGTTTCTCAAAGACCGGACGAAGATCGCCGTCGATGTATTGAACCACCGAGTTGCAAATTCCAAGATCGAACGGAAGATGAACAAAATAAGAAAGATCCAAATCCTGAACGGTGGTATTCAACACGGACATGTTCCAAGCTCGAATCCATTTTTGCGCGAGAAGTTCGTCGAGCATCTGCTCCGAAGGATCGATCGCGAGAACTCTTCCGGGTTTAAAAATTTTCACCATTTCCTTAAGAAGAATGGCCTTACCGAAGCCGAAGTCGGCGATCGAGTTTACCGGAATTTCCATCAGATTCAGAATCGATTTCGCATAACGCGCATGTTCTTTCGCGTTGAAAGTAGCATCCACGTCCGTACCCGAACCGTAGATGTCCCTCCAATATGCGGTTTCAAACGGAAGACCGTTGGCGCCTACCGTCGATTCTTCGTCGAGTTCCGAATCGGAATTTGAATTCTTTGTGATCGACCTTTTATTCCAGATGGATTTCAAGGAATCAGTTCCGGACTTAAAGAAGAAGAGGAAAAAATCCCCGTAAGAAAACGATTTAATCTTTTTTCACCGTTACCGGAAGGAAGTTGAGACTTCGCTTTTTCCACTTGGATCTTGATCTGAGTGTTTTCCTTTTCTCCGGAAATCACTTTCGTCAAAAATCCGGTGATCAAAATCTGTTCTCCCGATAAAAACACGAACTGAGGATTCTTAAACTTATAACGTTTCAACATTTCCCGTTTGTCCGCGAGCCAGACCTCTTCCAGAAAAAGATAATCTCGATTTTTCCATTCCTTCGGCTGAACCGGAAACAATCTTTGTTTGGAATGAAAATACACGTAAGACGAAACCGCGGGACTCGCGTAGATTTTTTCGTCCGTTTGAATCACTTCCCTACTTTTTAAGTTTACGAGATCCTTCGTAAACGCGGAAAGTTTTACGGCGTTGATTCCCGATGTCGGTTTAACGGAAAAATAAGCGGACACAAGAAGAATGACGATCAGAGCCGCGCTCGCGGAAATCGTATTGAGTTCCTTTTCGGATCTCAAAAGAAAATTTCCTATGTAAAGAATTAAGAACAAAGGCCCGAAGTTGGCGACGTAACTCCAAAGAAGTTTATAAAAAGTTTCGAAGGAATTCTCCCCATAAAAATTCGTCGTGACTAAAATTGTAAGAAGGGTCAGAAACACTCCCATATAAACGAGCAGAACGAGTTGTGGAATGTTCCTTCGTTTAAAGAAAACGGATTGGTTCTTTTTTCTTTCCCGGATTCCTACCGTTCCCGCCTTCGTTACGAAAATCGTAAGACCTACCAAGAACACGGTGAAGTGAGAAAAGAAACTTCCTAAGATACAAACGACGAGCAGGAATATGTCGCCCAACGTCTCCATTCTAAACGCGAGAAAAAGAATCAAAAGAAAAAACAAACCGAACAATTCCGGATAAAAAACCAGAGGTATGGAATACGTAAGCGGCGTGATCGCGGAAAGATAACATAAAAGATAGTGATTCGGTTTCCACTTCTCCCTTTGTAAGGTCAGCCCAATCAAATGAATGCTAAGAGAAAAAATAAACGCGGAAAGCGAAAAGAGAGCTGTTGTATAATTGAGTCCGGTGATCGATTTCCAAAAATCCAGGACCAAAAACGGAAGCGGAGCTTCGTCCGAGAAAAACTTGCCTTCTTCGGTCAAGGACCGGAGGTTTGCGAGCATTCTCATCGCTTCCGGATTCAACGGTTCTCCGAACCAGTTATAGAGCACGGAAAGAACGACTGCGAGACCGATCGCAGATAGGAAAAGGAAGATTGGGTTGGCTTTATTGCTTCTTTCTAAGTCCATGGGGGCCCGTAGGGTTTTTGCGGAAATCAGAGCAAGGATAAAAATTTGGGTGAAATTCTACCAACACATTTTGAAGTAACAATGAGAACCTCGAATCGGGACAGAATTCATGGAAAACAAAGATCATATCCTTTACGACAAAACCGGAAAACCATCCAAAGAACCGGCCTGGATCTTCAGAACCTACGCGGGACACACAAACGCGAGAGAATCCAACGAACTTTTTAGAAAAAACCTCTCCAAGGGACAAACGGGACTTTCCATCGCGTTCGACCTTGCAACCCAGTGCGGTTACAGCTCCGATCACCCGGTCGCAAGACCCGAAATCGGGAAAGTCGGCGTTCCGATCAACACCCTGGAGGATTTCAGAATCCTATTCAATCAGATCCCGATCGAAGAAATGAACACTTCGATGACGATCAACGGGACTTCTATGTATCTTTTGTCCCTCTACGTGGCCCTCGCCCATGAGCGCGGAGTGGACGTTTCCCTTCTTCAAGGAACCACCCAAAACGACATCATCAAAGAATACCTCGCAAGAGGAACTTACATCTTTCCACCGGCTCAATCGATCCGAGTGATCGTGGACATGTACGAATACAGCTTGAAAAATATTCCGAAATGGAACCCGTCTAACATCTGTTCGTATCACTTGCAGGAAGCCGGAGCGACTCCGGTGCAGGAACTTGCGTTCGCACTCGCGACCGCGATGGCCATCCTCGACGCGATTAAGGAAAGAAATTGTTTCACCGAAGACGAGTTCGAACAGTGTGTGGGAAGAATTTCTTTCTTCGTAAACGCGGGAATTCGTTTTGTGGAAGAGATGTGCAAGATGCGCGCTTTCACGGATATGTGGGAAGAAATCACGATCAATCGTTATCACGTAAAACAGGAAAAATACCGTCGTTTCCGTTACGGGGTTCAAGTGAACTCTCTCGGTCTTACCGAAGAACAACCCGAAAACAACGCGTGGAGAATTCTCATCGAAGCGTTAGGCGTCACCATGAGCCGCGACGCTCGTTGTAGAGCGCTTCAACTTCCGGCTTGGAACGAAGCGCTTTCACTTCCAAGACCTTGGGATCAACAGTGGTCCTTGAGATTACAACAGGTTCTCGCGTATGAAACCGATCTTCTCGAGTATCCCGATCTATTCGAAGGTTCTAAGGTAGTAGAGAGTAAGGTAAAAGAACTCAAAGAAGAAGCTTACAAAGAGATTCAGAAGATTCTCGACATGGGCGGAGCGATCAAGGCGATCGAAAACGGCTACATGAAATCTCAGCTCGTGAAATCCCAAGCGGAACGTCTCGCGAAGATCAACAACAACGAACTCGTCATCGTAGGAAAGAACAAGTGGACCGAAGGAACTCCTTCTCCTCTTATGACCGATCAAGACGGAGGAGTTTTTAAAGTGGATCCTAAGTCCGCGGAGGAAACCCTCGAAGTACTTGCGAAAGTAAAAGGCGCACGGGACGCAAACAAGGTTAAGGCCGCGCTTGAAACTCTCGAAGCCGACGCAAAAGCGGGTAAGAATTTAATGCAAGCATCCATCGAGTGCGCGAAAGCCGGAATCTCCACGGGAGAATGGGCGGACGTACTCAGATCCGTTTTCGGTGAATACAGACCCGCAACCGGAGTCGAAGGACAAAAACTCAATCTCGAAACCGATAAGGTAGTTCGTGTGAGAGGAAAGGTTGAAGCATTCTTAAAAGCGAACGGTTCCAGACCGAAGATCGTAGTCAGCAAACCGGGGTTAGACGGACATTCCAACGGAGCCGAGATGATCGCGGTTTCCGCAAAACACGCGGGCTTCGACGTGATCTATTCCGGAATTCGTTTAACGCCCGAAGAAATCGTTCAAACCGCAGTGGAAGAAAACGCGGACGTGATCGGAGTTTCTATTCTTTCCGGTTCACATCTCGAACTCGCGGAACAAATCTTCTCGGAACTCAAACACTACAAAGCGGATATCCCCGTCGTATTCGGAGGAATTATACCTCCATCCGACTTCGATGCGCTTACAAAACTCGGTGTGAAGGCGATCTTTACTCCGAAAGATTACGATTTGATGGACGTGATGGAAAGAATCATCGACATCATCTCGAAAACGATCAAAGCCGCATAACGTAACGCACATTCGTTTCGGAAATGGTTGTGAAACACAAAGAAGAACTCGCGGATCTCATCGAAGGCGCGCGGGAGGGAGAAAAATTTCCTCTCGCAAAGCTCATCTCCGGTGTGGAAAGATCGGATTCTTTTCAATTTAGAAAGAATCTTTTTGAAACTCTCGCAGAACGCGGTCTGAACGGTAACGATTCCCTTACGGTCGGGTTCACCGGAACTCCGGGCGCGGGTAAATCTTCTCTGCTCGGAGAACTCGCGACTCAATTTTTAAAAGCCGATAACGGAGAAACGATGGCCATCGTAGCCATCGATCCTTCCAGTCATATCTCCGGAGGTTCGTTGCTCGGCGACCGAACCCGTTTGTCTCTTCCCGCAAGAGAAAAAAGAATCTACTTTCGTTCCCAACCGAGCCAACTCGAACTCGGAGGAGTGAATCCGTATACGTATCACGTAATCCGTTTGCTTCGTTGTTTTTTTAGATACGTATTTATCGAAACCGTGGGAATCGGCCAGAACGAAATCGAGGTTTCCAAACTTACGGATCTTTCCTTTCTCGTTTTACAACCGTTAGGCGGGGACCAGGTTCAATTTATGAAAAGCGGAATCATGGAAGTTCCGGATTCTTTTATCTTGAACAAATGCGACGAAGAAGTTCTCGCCAACTCCAGTTATCACATGTTGATCACCACTCTGGAATTTCTAAAAGACATTATGCCGGGGAAGAATCTTCCTCCCGTTTTCAAAACCTCCACCAAAACCAAACAAGGTATCCCAGAACTTTTGGATTATATCCGAAACGCGAAACCGAACTCGGACCGTTCCAAAGAAACCGATCTGCAACTTAAGAAGTGGATCAAAAACGAATATGGCAATTTCGGTTTAAAGATCGTGGAAAACCTTCCCTACTCCGCTTCCTCCAACTTCGAAACTCTGGAAGGACTCGCTCTTCAAGAAATTCGAAAGAATTTAAAATCGTAATTAATAAACCAATAAACCGCTGGATTTCCGGCGTCGCTTGCGTCAAATTCTCGCATGTTTTCACGAATTCGATTTTCACTTGCGTTTACCCTTTTCGTCTTTGCTCTTGGTTCCCTTTTCGCAGACTCCGCCTATCCGCGGTTAGACTGGGAGGTGGTGGAACAAGACGATTATTCTGGGTTGGTTCCGCCGAACGCGGATGAAAAGGTCCGCAGTTTTCAAGGCGCATTGATCGCGGGGAATTGGGTTTTATGGCCTGCAATTCTTCCGGGTGCGAACGATAAGGAAAGCCACGGTATTCTTTTTAGAAATCTAAAAAACGGAGAAGCAAAACGAATCGATTTGGGAGAACCGGTGCGCGGTTTGGCATGGGATCGCGAGAACGAACTCGTCTATGCAAGACTTAAGAAAGAAATCGCGGTGATCGCACCCTCTACGCTTGAAATCAAAAAAAGAATTCCTTTTGTGCAGACGAACAGCGGCTGGACTTCGATCGGAATCGTTCAGGGAAAACTTTTTTCGATCCAAGGAAACACATTCTCTTTTTATGATAAAGATTCCGGCTCCGAAATCGAAAACAAGGAACTTCCCGTTTCGAATGTTTCGAACGCCTATGTATGTTCGGATAAGGAAGTTTTTCTTTGGTATTCCGAAGGAGAATTCAATCTCCATTCTTACAATCCGATTTTAAATTCGATCAAGGATCATCTTTCGGTTCGTATCGATTCCAAGTCGGCTCCGAAACTCGCGTGTAAGACGGGTGGCCAAAGTCGTTCGAACCCGATCGGGTTCGTTTTGATGGATCCTGAAAAATCGTATTATAAAAATATGATACGGATCGGAGACCAACTGTATTCGGTTTCAAAGGAGAATCAGATCCTCAAGGGAAATCTGAGTTATCGTTTTTCTCCCAAAATCGACAAGATCGTTTATACCGCTTCGATCGCCGCAAAGGAAAAGGATTCTCCGGAAACGGAAATCGCGATCGTGATTCCGCCCAAAGAAACGGCGTATCAAATTCTCAGCGAAGAAGTATTTTCAAAAAACGGAATATTCCAAGAGGACGCTCAGAACAACAGAACCTTGATCGTAAAAGTTCCTGCTCTTTCCGCGGGTCAATCTTGGACCGAGGTCGTATATTCCGCAAAACTCACACGTTTCAACTTGGATTCGGGACTTTCGGATTTCAAAACGTCCTGGGACGACTGGAAAGTTTCCAAAGAATGGAAACAATTTTTGGAGGACAAACCCGTTTATAAAATCGAAGATCCGGGTATCGTTTCCGTTCGGGATCAACTCAAAGCGGATTCGAATAACGTCGAAGGTTATATCCAAGCGGTTTACAAACATATCACCAAGAACTTGGTATATAAACAGGACGGGAGATTCGATCCGGCTCCGGTCGTTTTACAGAACGGTCACGGTTCTTGTACGGAACACAGCTACGCGCAGATCGCATTACTTCGAAGCGCGGGGATTCCCGCAAGGCTCGCTTGGAATTGGCTCCCGGTCAGCCCAAAACCGGAATTGAATCATAAGATCGCGGAGGTTTGGCATCCTTCCTTCGGATGGATTCCGATGGAACCGCTTTCGTATCCGAGAGTTAGAGCGGGTCTTACACATGCAAAACACATTATATTCGCAGTTTTGAATTCTCCATCGCATTCGATCGTAAAAGGCGGGGACGTTCTGATCGGTTTTACAAAACCTTCCGGCGGAGCTTCTCGTTCCTTGAATATCGATCTTCTTCCCGACGATTCGGTCGCGTCCCGCAATCTTTCTATCGAGAATCCGATCTTGGAGGATTCTTTCCCGAAAGTAAAACCGATTCGAAATAAGATCTTGGATAAGGACGACGTTCGAAGCGTGGAATAAACGACCGAGCGGCCGAACGATTTCGACTCGGCCGTTTCCGATTTTTTACGACGGATAATTTAAACGGACATCACTTCTTCTTGACATTTGGAATTTTTTTTCTTAGTCTATTCTCCCTATGAATCCCACAAAGACCATTCTACTATTCTTACTTTCGTTTTCTCTTCTTGCAGAAGGAACGGATCATCCCAATCACGCGATCGGCGAATCCTTACTGAAAATCTCCAAACGTGCGAACCTTCCCGAGGCTACGGTTTCCGGAAACGGATTCAAAGCTGTCGCTCTCGTAGGCGATGTGGACGGGGACAACGGACCGGGAACCTTGGGATATGTAAAGAATATGCAGGATGTTGCAAAGGTTCTCCGCGCGAGAGGAGTTCAAGTTACGGAATACTACAGTCCTAAAAATTCATGGGATCAAATCAAGGAATCGATCAAAGGCGCCAATCTTGTTTTATATGCGGGACACGGAGTCGGAAGCAATCTCAACGATTCTCCTTATCATCAAAAGTATGTGGGCGGTTTTGCATTGAAGGGAAAATTCGTTTCGAACGACGACGTTGAGAATGTTCTCAAACCCGCGCCCGGAGCCGTGGTATTGTTTTTAGGAGCTTGTTTTACCGCGGGCAATATGGCGTACGATATGGGAGTGATCGACGCGGAAGAAACCAAACATAGAATCGCTATGTACTCCGCTCCGTTTTTAAAAGCGGGCTTTCAAGGTTATTATGCGACATGGGCTCCTTGGACCGCTCAGAGTCTGGTCGCCGAACTTTTTACGGGAAAATCGTACGGTTCCATCTATGACTCTCAAACGAATCTTTCCGAAGTGACTAAGATCGATCACCCGACGTATTCCAACGGAAAGTTATTCTTTCACAAAGGAAAACAAGACGCAAAAGTCGTTTTTGATTACGCGTTTGCGGGAAACCCGAACGCAAAAATTTCAACCTCATCGCCCGCAAAGGATGATTCTCAACCAGCAACTAACAACACGCAGACGACGTTAAGCCCCGAAGAACAAAGCGCAAAAAACAACGCTTTGATCAAGGCGGCTTACAAAAAGGATTTAAAAACTGCGGCGAAATTGTTAAACGAAGGCGCGGATCCGAACGCGGAAAGTAAGGGATGGAGAATTCTTCATCTATCCGTCTATTTTGATCTTCCCGAACTTACCAAACTTCTTTTGGATAAAAAAGCCGATCCGAACTATCAAGTGGACGGATTTACCGCACTTTCGCTGGCGACAGCGTACGAACGAACTTCGATCATTCCCCTACTCGAAGCCGCGGGCGGAACCAAGTCCAGATCCGCGTCGATCAAACCGAAACCGGAAAAACCTTAAGCGGGCGCGGAAGAATTACTTCAGAAGTTTAAACCCATGGGTCCAAGATTGCGACAAAAATCCGGGAATACACCAAAGAATACAAAGCGGTTCGATCGCTCTTGCGGCTTCCGCTTTCCCCATGTCCTCCACTTCCCATCCAAACGTATTCAAAATATCTGATACGATTTTTTTGGAAGAATCCTCGTTACCGCAGATGAACATACTCGGTTTTCCGTCTTTAAACTTCGGGTCTACCATTACGCCGTTCCCCACGGAATTGAAAGACTTTACGAAGTGAGCCTTCGGCGCCTGCTTCTGAAGTTGTTCCATTAAGGATTCATTGTATGACGTGTAAAACTTCAAGACACCGTTCACGGGAGGTTCTTCGGCGATCGGATTCGTCGTATCGATGATCGTTTTTCCGTCGAGAGAATCGATTCCGGCTAACTTCAAAACTTCGGAAGCGATGTTTCCCTTAGAACATAGAACTAAAATTTCTCCGAAACTCGCGGTTTCGGCGAACGTTCCCACGGACGCGGACGCTCCTGCCTTCGACAACCAGTCTTTGAGTTTAGCCGGATCTCTGGTTCCGATCTTTACTTCTGCTCCGTATTTTAAAAAGCCGTTCGCCAACGTTTGACCGACCGCGCCGGAACCCAAGATTCCGATCTTCTTTCCTTTCATGATGTTTCTCCAGAAACAATTCTTAAAGATTCGTCCGAAAACGATCAAACAGGATTTATAGATTCGGCTTTTATTTTTATATGCGCCCGACCCGATAAAACGGACAATATCGAATCCTTATCGCGAAATTTATGAAAATATTTGTTTCCTAAATCGGGACGAACTCTATCTTGATTCCTTAATCCGATCGGCCACGTTCGGTCTTTTACATAAAACCTTAATTAAGAGTGAAACTTTGACAAGGAGTCAAAAATGAAAACAACTTTCCGTTCTGTAAGCGCGACGTTTGCGATCGCGTTCTGCATCAGCCTTCTACCTTCTTATCTTTTTGCGGAAGAAGACGCGCACTACATCCAACCGGACGATTTCTTTATCACTAAGGAAGAATTCAAAAATCAAGCTTGGATTCACGTTCATCTTGCAAAACAACTCACTGCGCCTTCCGTCAAAACGAAAAACGAAGGCGAGTTTCTTCAAGTTCACGACGGCAACAAGGTTTGGACGAAATTCTATTACGCGACCGAAATTGCAAAACCGAGCGATCTTAAGATCGGAACCGTGGTGATCATGGCCGATATCGGAACCGAAGACGGTTATCGCGCTCCCGAGAACAAGGACGAATCCCGCAACGGTTCTTGGTTCATCGCTAAGATCACGGACGTTTCCGATCTTTACAAAGGAATCGTAACCGTTTCCGGCGGTTATAAAATCAAGGTGGATGCGATCCGCGTTTCCGTGAAACCGGTTCACAAAGGTAAGTAATCGTTTGATTCTTTCCTAAATGATCAAAAAACCGAACGCGGATTTTGCCGTCCAGTTCGGTTTTTTGACATATTCTCGCCCTTGTTTTCGGAATTCTTACAAGCCCGAAAACGGTTCCGAACTTTCCCGTTCTCATTTTTTTTCGTTCCATCCGCAACTTTTCTGCAACCTACCCCGATTCTTTCGCTCCTATTTTTCAACAGGGGTTAACTAAATGGCGATCATTCTTTCGTTTTTCATTGCGCATTGGTTCTTATCGGCTTTTGCTCAATCATTCTTCCTTCACAGATACGCGGCGCACGCGATGTTCAAAATGAACAAGTTCTGGGAAAAGTTTTTTTACATCTTTACTTGTGTGGCTCAGGGTTCTTCCTTCCTGAATCCGCGCGCTTATGCGATCATGCATAGACAACACCACGCCTATAGCGATACCGGAAAGGATCCTCATTCTCCGGTCGCTTCCAAAGGATTTTTGGATATGATGTGGAAGACCGCTTTGAATTACGAAGCGATCCTGGAAGAAACGGCTAACGTTGAAAAAGAATTCAAAGGCAACTATCCGCAATGGCCTGCGATCGACGCTCTCAGCAATTCATGGACGTTCAGACTTACGTTCGGAACCCTTTACACGTTATTCTATCTTTACTTCGTTCCTGCGGGTCAATACGGTTGGTATCTTCTTCTTCCGGTTCATTGGCTGATGGGACCGATCCACGGAGCGATCGTGAACTGGTGCGGTCACATGTATGGTTATAGAAATCATAAAGAGAATCCGGACAACTCGAAGAACACTCTATTCGTGGACTTTTTGATCGCCGGTGAATTGTATCAAAACAACCACCACGCGCATCCGAATTCCCCGAACTTTGCGTTCCGTTGGTTCGAATTGGATATGACCTATCAGGTGATGAGAATTCTTCATATGCTGAGAATCATCAAAATCCAAAGAGCCGTTTGGACCGAAAAGGGAAAGAAAGTTCTTCGCGGTTCGGACGTCCTGGTAGAACCGACCTCGACTTCCACGGTAGCCGCTTAAATTTAGAAACTCCTAATATACAAAAAAGCCCGCAAACAAGCGGGCTTTTTCACTGACTCGGAAACTACTGCCGACTCCGATCAATCCAGATTCTCCAAATCCTTTAAAACTTCGTCTTCGTAATTCTTTTTCAATCGGTTTAAAAAATCTTCCGCAAGAGAAATGCGATCGTTCAGAACGAGGGTGAACAATTCGTTTAACAATTCTTTTTCATCGAACCCGGTAAACAACCATTCGAGAAGTTCGAGAGCGAGGTCCATTCTCCCCTCGGTCGCGATCATCGTTTTGAATTCTTTTTTGATTTCCTCTTTTTTACCCGTTTTCAAAAAGTTACGGATCTTCTCCGGATAAAGATTGAGTAAGGTTTGTTTTTTTGCGTTGGGAGTGAATACGAAATTCTTTTGATCGGAAGGAAGATGGGAAAGCACGGCCTCTTCCGCAGACTCTACGGAAACGCCGGTTTCCTTCAAGGTTTTGAGAAGCACTTCGCCTAACAAAAAATCCTGAAAAGGATGAAACGGAAATCCGGCCGAACTTCCGCCTGCGTTACCCGATGCGGAATCGGAACTCATTCCTTTTCGATCTCCACTTGTTTACGAACCTTTTCAAAAAGGTTCTCAAGCTCGGATGGAGTGAATTCTTTTGTAGGTTCGAAGGAACAAAACACGGCTCTGTAGTATTTGTCCTTGTGTACAAGATAAAAACCGGATTCTTCCATCAACGTTCTGAGTTTGGTTTCACGGGAGGATGCGATCACGATCGTCACCGAGGATAACTTACTCTTTCTATGATCGATGTGAAAGTAACAAAGAGCCTCTTCCGGATCGAGACGATCGATCTCTTCCTTGATTTCGTCGAAACTCGTAACGTCTCTCGGACCCTTCGGATCGCGGTAGTTGATGAGGACCCTTTTAAAGTAATGGACCTTGTTGCCTTCGGGTGTGATCTCCACTCCGTTCAAAACGCGTCTTTCGTCGGCGAGTTCCTTCATGAGGAATTCTCCCCTGCCCCTGGAACTTTCTATGTCGAAAAGTTCGGAAGAGAAGTCGCCCTTCTTTACGTTTTCGTTGATCTGCGATAGGGTGTATTTCATCCCGGGTTGCATCTCGTGTTTGAAGGACATCTTAAAAAACGGATTCACAACTTCATTATGTAATTCTAATTCAATTTCGGCGTATTTTCCCTGACCGTGTTCCACGATGTTCTGCGTGGCTTCGGTCGCTATGATTCGGATCGTGTCCGGATCAAGACCGGCTAACGACGAATAACGGTGTACGAAGTTTTTGATCTCGTATAAGGTTCCCAAACTTTCGTCGATTCTTCCTCGGATTTCGTTCTCTACGATTTCTTCCCGAAAGATTCTGGCGTAATAACGCACGCTCGCCATTCCCCTTTTGAGATAGGGGGACTGAGCCGTGTTCTCTATTTGCCGTTTGAGTCTTTTGTTTTCATCTTCTAATTCTTGAATTCGTTTCTCTTCTGGGGACATAAAGCTCTTTATTTCTGTAACGAGATTTTCACATTCCCGATCTGAAAACCGGGGGATTTCTAAACTACCTTTCAATGCTATGGGTTCAAGTGATAATTCGTTTTTCATGCTGAAAAAACAAAACGAACCTTTCGGTCCGGGCCGTATTCGAAAAAAATACAGATCGTTTGATGCCCTATTCAAGATGACATCTGAAATCCCAGTGAGTGTTTATGAGCTTTCGTCAAAAAATATTTTTAATTTTAAGTGCAAGTCAGTTGTTTTTGGTTTTGATTCTCGCGATCACATTCATCCAGATGATCGACCGGGTCAAAAACGAGCCGCAGGATAAACGGGCTCTCGATAAATCGGTAGATTTTCAAAAGGAACTCAGGCATAAAGAAGAAACGATCCGCTTTATGCTCAAAGAGCTGGAACGAAATTCAAAAACGATTTCGATTCTCGAAGCGGGTTCAAGCAGTAGAGGTCTTTTGGATTCTCAGAGAGAATATTTTCTCGGGATCATGAAACAATACGACCTTTCAATCTTCGAAGTCATCTCCTCTTCGGGCAAGGTGGTTTATCGTTTTCATAGACCCGGAGATTTCGGGGACGATAAGTCCAAACAAAAAATCGTTCAAGAAGCGTTGAGCGGAAAGATCGCTTCCACTTTGGAACTCGGTCACAGCGGCCTTGGCCTTCGAGTGACTTCTCCTTTGAGAAACGGTTCTTTGGTATTGGTCGGCCAGGTTGTGGATCAAAAATTCACCGAGAACATCACCGGCTCGACCGACGTTCACATGGCGATTTATGAAAAGGAAAAACAGATCTCCACTTCCGGTCCGATGATTCAGGAATATATGAAGAATCATCCGATCCAAACCTTGAAGAACGGATCTCGATTCTCCTATAACGGAAAGTATTTTTATCTGACTCGAATTCCGTACGAGAACAAGGGACTGACCAATCTCGCCCTCGAATTTCTCCTTTTGATCGACGAAACGGATCTGCACAACGCGACCCGGAATCTTTGGATCTATTGCGGTCTTTTGGCGCTTTCGATCTTTATAGGAATTCTTCTCGTTTCTTATCTGTTCTCAAGGGACATCATCAACGCGGTAAAAGCGTTGAACTTCGCGATGAAAAATCCTTCCGAAGACGAAACGACCATCATCGATTTGGACCGTACGGACGAACTCGGTCAGATGGGAGAGGTTTTCGTAAACATGAAGAAGGAACTACTCGATCACCAACTTTCTCTGGAAAAAAAGGTGGAGGAGAAAACTCAGGAGCTTCAGGAAACGTTAAACGAAGTCCAAGCGCTGAAGGAAAAGCAGGACGGGGATTATTATCTCACATCCCTACTCATTCAGCCGTTGACCTCCCTTCGTTACGCGGACGAGAACACAAAAATCGAATCCATTCTCAAACAAAAAAAAGAATTCCGGTTTAGAACCAAAAACTCCGAAATCGGAGGGGATCTTTGTTCCATCCAAGAGATCACTTTGATGGGTAAGAATTATCTCGTAGTTTTAAACGCGGACGCGATGGGTAAATCCATCCAAGGCGCGGGTGGTGCGCTCGTGATGGGAACCGTTTTCAAAGCGATCGTGACGAGAACTCAGCTTTCGCGTTCCAATCAGAAAAAAACTCCCGAGAAATGGTTGAAGGACTGTTATACGGAGCTTCAAAACGTGTTCGTAACGTTCGACGGAAGTATGCTCGTATCCGCGGTGATCGCGCTCATCGATCACGAAACGGGAGCCTTGTATTCCATCAACGCGGAACATCCTTGGATGGTTCTTTATCGGGATGGAAAGGCTACGTTCTTAGATCCAGAGTTGTTGCTTCGTAAGATCGGGTTTACGGAGAATGCGTCCGAGCCGGTCATCCGCGTTTTTAAACTCGAACCGAACGACTTTTTGTTCATCGGTTCCGACGGAAGAGACGACATTCTTCTCCGCAAACCGGGTTCGGAAGAATCCTTTATGAACGAGGACGAAACCCTTTTTCTAAGACTTGTGGAACTCGCAAACGGAGACCTTCAGGATCTGGAAAAACTTCTGAGCCACGCGGGCGAAGTAACGGACGATCTTTCCATTATGAAAATTGCATATAAGACTCCGACGGAACTTCCTCTTCAGAAAATTCCTTCCGCGGGCGACGAATACAATCTTCTCGTTAAGGAAGGGATTCAACAGATTCGAAAGAAAAATCTCACCCAAACAAGAGAATTATTCGAAAAGGCATTGGCGATCAGCGCGTCCGATCCCGGTTTATACAAACAACTTGCAAGAATCTGCATCCATCAAAAGGAATATCCGACCGCGGCGGGTTATGCGGAGAATTACATCGCGAAGTTTCCGTTCGACAACGAATTTCTATATTACACTTCTTTTACGCTTCGTAAAACGAAGGAATACTTCAAAGCGATCGAATATTCGGAACGTCTTCGTTCGAGAGAACCGGGCAATATCCGAAATCTAAAACATCTCGTGGAACTCTATCGTCTCGTCGGAAATCGTTCCAAGTTCCGGATGATCATGGCGACTTTAAAAGCCATCGTAGCCGAAAAAGAATCCAGAGACGAAGACAGGGATCAGGACGTTTCCTCCGAGCCGGTTCACGCTTAAACGAAAATTTAGAGCGCTGAAAATTCTTCCGGCTCGAAAAATGGGTTTCTGTTTTCAAACCGATCTTGTATTTGGATCATTCAATGACCTTGGAACGTCTACAATCGGCCAAACGGGTTTTGATCCTCGGAAAAAGAACCAAGTTCGAGTTGGATATGGAAGAATGGGGTTCTCTCGAAACGATCCAAAGAATCTATATGATTCAAAACGATTCTTTCCCGAGAATCCACGAATCCCATCTGAGACAGCTGGAAAACCGGGAAACTCTCAAAAAACTTTTTCCCGAAAGCACCTTCATTTTTAGAAAGGACATGGACAAACATCCTCCGTCCGACTTCGATCTCGTGATCGCACTCGGCGGGGACAATCATTTCACATTCGTAGCGCACCACGCCGTGGATACGTTGGTGCTCGGTTGTAATTCCGACCCGCCCACGTCGGTAGGAGCGCTTCTTTCCTTTCACGTAGAGGACATCAAAAAGGCCCTGGAAACCGGTTGGGAGAATGCGGTCATCGAAGAATGGCCGCTGATCGAAGTGAAGATCCATTATCCGGACGGGAGAAAGGTCAGCACATTACAAGGCATCAGTGAAATTTCGATTCGAAACAACAGCCCCGATTTAACGAGCCGTTTTCTGATCTGTCACGGGGAAGAAATGGAAGAACAGAAATGTTCGGGGCTTCTCGTGTATACAGGAGCGGGTTCCACGGGTTGGGTTATGTCCTGTGAGAATACGGATACAAGTTTTGACAAACAATCTCCGTTTTTTAAAGTCTATTGTAGAGAGCTTCGAAAAAAGGAACATACTCGGTATACTCTGGATCATTTTACGGTCGCAGATACTTTTAGTTTGATTTCCGAAATGAAAGGTGGAATTTCGATCGATTCGCTTGCGGAAACGATTTACGATTTTCCACCCGGCGCAAAAGCTGAATTTAGCCTCTCCCAAAAAAAATTACACGTAGTGGTTCGTAAGTTATGAGTCAATTGAACATCAAAAAGAAAGAAACCTCGGCCGGAGTTTTTGTATATTCACTCGACGGAAGATTGGATGAAAGCAGTTTTACGGATTTCAAAAGCGAGATCATCGATCCCCCTCACCCGGAAGTCGTGATTCTCAATCTGAACGAACTCAAATACATTTCCAGCTCGGGAATCCGCGCGATCTTCGAGCTCAGAAACAAACTTACCAACGACGGTAAAAAACTGATTCTTACCGAAGCGTCCGAGAAGGTGATTCAAATCTTCAATCTTTTAGGACTTTGGAAACCGTTCACTCATTTGACCACGGAAGCCGAAGCCATCGAAGTAGCGGCCAAATAAGGCCGCAGACATCACTTTAGATAAATTGCAACTACTCCCGGCCTCGGCATGGAATTCCCTCCGTGCGGCCAATGGCTCGTCGGGTTTTGATAGTCCTTCGTATTCTCCCCCGGATGTTGAACCGAAAGAAACAATTCCCTTTGATCCGGAGTAAACCAAAGTCCCGTAAACTCCGCTCCCGTCGGCGAGGAACCGAATTGAAACGCCTTACCCGCGTCCTCTCCTTCCGTCGGAATCACGAACAAACCGTTATTGCCGAATTTCTTATATACGGATCTGTTTAAGTGTTTCTGAGAGATATCGGTGACCATCCATAGATTGCCGGACGAGTCGAAGGCCATGTTATCGGGAGAAGCGAAACCCGAACCCTTTCCGCCCGCGGCGAACACCTCGAAATCGAATTCAATTCCCGCGTGATCCCCCGATTTTTCCTGGATACGGAGAATCTGTCCGAATAAATTTCCGTGTTTGTCGTTGTTGGTCATTGCGATAAAAACGGTTCCGTCCAAAGGATGAATTTCTATATCCTCGGGACGATCCATAGGAGTCGCTCCACAAACTTTTGCGGCTTCCCTACAATAAACCAAAACATCGGCTTGGGTTTGAAAACGTCTATCACCGTTTTCTTTTTTAGCATTCTTTAATGTTTCGTTGGTTTCTAAATCCAGAGCAATCCAAATCCCGCGATCGAAATCCGCGGTGTAAAGAGTTCCCTCCTCCAAAAGTAAGGAATTTGCCGCGCCCGCGGAAGCGTCGTATGTATTCTTGGAAACGTATTTGTAAACGTATTCGTCTTTTGAATCGTCTCCCATATAAACCACGAGTTTGCCGGAAGGCGATAGAACCAAAGCCGCGTTTTCGTGTGCGAATCTTCCGAGTGCGGTGTGTTTTACCGGCATGGACTTCGGATCGAAAGGATCGACTTCGATCACCCAACCGTAATGAGTCTCGTGCGGAAGTTTACAAGGTTCGATGACCCATTCCACGTTTTCTTCGCAGGAAAGAACGGTGTTCCAAAACGTGACTCCGCCCGAACAATTGGCGAAGGTTCCGAAAACTCGGTTTGTGTTCGCCATCGCGGGACTTCCCGCCGCCGGACCCGTTAGACGAAATTCCGTAAGACCGTTGATCCTTCTTCCGTATTTAGAATCGGGGGACAAGGTCCATTCTCCGTTGTTCTTCGCGATTCGAATCACGGAACCGCCGAGAGAATACAGATATTGTTCGATCTGTTTGTCCGTTCTTGTGTTCGGTCCGGGTTTGAGAACGTCGTATCCGTTTACGTAATATTCCAAAGTTCCGAGGGTTTCGTGATTGTTCCAAAGAAGACCGGTGTCCTTCTTACTTGCAAAAGGAAGAAAACAATTGAAGTCGGAGTTATATCCGAACGTATCCCCTTGCGGATTGATTCTATCTCCGTAAAGAGCGATGGTGTTGTATTTATAACCGTTGGGAAGAATCACCGCGTCACTTTCGCTGGAAGAGATCGGTTGAAATTTCGGGAAAGAATTTTTTTTAGAAGGAACGGACGGTTCCAACTTTTGTTTTCCCGGTTTTGTCGAGCTAAGAAGAGCGCCCGACTTTGCGATCGCTAACGCGGCCGCGCCCTTCCCTAAGTATCGCAAGAATTGGGATCTGGAGAGATTCATACGTCGAACTTTTCAGGATTGAAAAACGTCGCCATCCTGAAATTCCGCATTTGATTCCATTTTATCTGGTTGTAATAATCGCAAGGATTGGAAAACTAACGGTTTAGAACCGGATCGTTCTTATACATGAATTCGTCATACACCACTCCGTTTTACAAGATCCTTTTAACGATCGGATTCGGTTCGATTCTTTTCTTTCTTCCTTTTTATCTCATCGTCTCCGGCGAAAACAAACATCTCGGTCAAGTCTATCAAAATCTAAGAGAACCGGGCCCGACCGTTTTCGGAACGCTCACGGAATCCGTGCGTGTGGAAAAATCGGGAAAGAGAGCCTATCTCGTTTCGTATCGTGTTCCGGACGAATCCGGAAAGTTATACGAAATCACGGAACAAGTGGACGAGAATCTTCACCAAAGACTTAGGGTGGGAGACAGTATCGAAGTGCGTCGATTGACCTTCGAGACGTTCGGCAAAACCAGAGTTTTGGCGAGAATCAAAAAGAATTCCCTCTTTATCAACGACTTCGACTTTCTGGAGATGTTCGCGATGGCGGGACTTTGTTTTTCCGGGCTTATACTGTCTGCGGGAATTTACTACTGGATCTTCAAGGGTCAGGTAGCTTGATAAAAAACGGATTTTCCTTTTGGAAGATCAACTGCACCTGATACGGTTCCATCACGTATCGAGAAGGATTCATCTCGTAGGATATATACAGAAAGTATTTGTCGTATATTACGATATACATATATTCCTGAAATCGAATGTGTTGCATTTGATTCCGAATTCCTCGCATCCAGATGGAATTCCCCTGAACCCTTTCGTAGCGAATGCTCGCCGCTTTGATCTGTTTGAGATATTCCTGAGTAACGGAAGGTTCTCTTCTTCTGAGTTCGAGTTTAAAGGAACGGATGAGGTTGTATTCTAACTTTGCCTTTTCGAGTGCGTCGATGTCCGGGATCGTACGGAAATAATATTCGTAGTATTCCTTATCGAGTGTGGCGGCGTCTTTTTTGTGAACGTCTCCATTCTCCTCCGGATTGGCCGGTTGAGAAACGGGGGCGGAAGTCGGCGTGGTTTGAGCGGTTAAAACGTTCGCCGAAGTTAGGAGTAGAATCAGAAAAAGTTTTGTCCGAAGTCGATCCATAAAACGCACAGTATATGTATCGGACCAACTTCGGAATTCCAAGTCTTTTTTCCGGTTTTTAGGAGGCGCTCAGTTCCTCTAAAGTCTCCGTGGTCCGCTTGAGATATTCCGAAAACTCGGCTTCCCCGAAAATCTTGGAGGATAAAAGGGCCATATCGTATACCGTACGGACCAACTTATCGGCCTTAGACGAACCTACCCCCGTCGACAAGGAAAGAATGTTCTTCACAAGAGACGATCTCGTGTTGATCACGAGGGTATGATTCTTGAGCAGATCCATAGGTTTCTGACCGCCCATCATGTTCATCTCGCTGAGCCTTCTCAATTGTTCGGGCAAAAGAACGACCGCGGGAACACCCTCCGCTTTGAGCGGTTCCGCCTTGATTTCCAAACCGTCTCGTTTTAAGGTCTTCTCGAACAGTTCACGCACACGATCGGACTCGGTTTTGTTATCGCCGTCGACGATTTGGGAAGAATTTTCCTGATCCACTACTCCGTCCGCGAGTTCGGAATCCACTCTCTGAAACTTCATGTCCGGATTTTTGGATTCGAGAAACTGAACAAAGTGAGAATCGATTCTTGTATCCACGAGGATCGCTTCGAGTCCTTGAGACTTTAGAAGATCCATATATACGGAAGAAGTCTCCGACTCGTTCGCGTAAAAGACCTTGCCGTTGTTCTTATCCTTGTTTTTATTCCAATAATCTTCGAGACGTACGATTGCACCGTTCGAAGTTTTGAAGAACACGAGATCTTTTGCCGCGTCGTAGAACTTGTCGTCCGTGAGCATTCCGTATTTTACGAAAATCGAAATTTCGTCCCAGTTTTTCGTGAAGTCCTCTTCGCTCTTTTTGAATTCTTCGTTCAGACGATCCGCGATTTTTTTTACGATATGCGAGGATATCTTCTTCACCAAAGGATCGCTTTGCAGATAAGAACGAGAAACGTTGAGAGGAAGATCGGGAATGTCGATCGTTCCTTTGAGAACGGTGAGAAATTTCGGAACCAGATCGTTCGCGTCGTCGCTTACGAACACGTGATTGCAATAGAGTTTGATACCGGATTGGTTTACGTCCAATTCGTGTTTGAGTTTAGGAAAATATAATATTCCTTGGAGACGAAACGGATAGTCCACGTTTAAGTGAACGTGAAAAAGAGGTTCGCCCGAAAACGGAAAAAGATAATTGTAAAACTCATCGTATTTCTCCTTGGTAACGGACGCGGGTGTTTCGGACCAAAGAGGAGTTTGTTTGTTGGCTTGTTCGTTTTTTACGAAGATCGCAACCGGTAAAAAGTCGCAGTATTTACGAATCAGTTCTTTCAGTTTCCACTGATCCAGATATTCTCCCGAATCTCCGTCGAGGAACAAAGTGATTTTGGTTCCTCTTGTAGATTTGTCCGAAGAACGTAAGGAGAATTCCGTACCGGATTCGCTTTCCCATACGACGCCGGTCGAACCTTTTTTATACGACTTGGTTTCGATGATCACCTTCGTGGAAACCATAAAGCAGGAATAAAAACCCAAACCGAAATGACCGATGATCTCGGGTTTTGCCCCTTCCCCTTGAAATTTTTTTACGAATTCTTCCGCACTGGAGAACGCGATCTGATTGATGTATTTCTGAACCTCATCGGAACTCATACCGATTCCGTTGTCTTCGATCGTAAGAGTTCTTTTTTCCTGATCGAATTCTAGATCGATTCTATAATCGGTGCCGCCTTCGAATTCTTCGGAGAATGCGATCTTTCTTAACTTTGTGATCGCGTCGCTTGCGTTGGATACGAGTTCTCGAATAAAGATATCTTTTTCGGAATAGAGCCATTTTTTGATGATTGGAAAAATATTCTCCGTCTCGACGGAAATTCTGCCTTTGATTTCTTCGCTCATAGATCTTCCTCTTTTCTATTTTTCAAAAGGCGGTTTGCCGCATTGATCAGATGTTTTCGATCTTGAAAATTTAACCGAACAGCAAGTTCCGCAAAACCGGATTCTCCCTTGGAGACTTGCACCAAAAAGGAAACGTCGGCTTCGGAAACCCCTTTTGCAAGCAGGGACTGCCTTAATACCAAGCCTCTTTTGGTTCCCACTCGCAGGTCAAGTTCTTTTAAAATGAGAATTCCCCAGATCGGAAATAGGATCGGAATCGATAAGATCGCGCCGAGTTCGGCGTCCGGTTTTCTCAAACGCAACCAAGTAAGAATCCCCACAAAGAAGAACAACAAACCCGCCGATGAAATCAATAAAACTTGAATATTCCATTCTTCCGAAATCGGACGGATCGAATTATTTTCCTGAGAACGTTTTTTGTTTCGAGTCGGAGGTAGAACGTTTACGGATGGAATTTCAAACGAAACGGTCTTATAACTTCCCGCGTCGGGATCGAAAAAAACGAAGTCCCGTCTTTCATCCTTCCAAACTCCGATCGAACGCATTCGAAATCCGTATTCGAATCTTGCGGTGGAATAAAAACCGTAACCCGAGTTCTCCAGTTCCGTGAATTTCCAAGTCCTCGCAGTGTCATACAACGTGATTCCGGAGGAACAATTCTTTTCATCGGCACAAACCGGAAGCGGTTCCTTCACCGAAGAAAGATTTCCTTCCCCCTCTATCGTCACGCTCACATACAAGGTATCGTCCGCTTCGATCGAACTCGGATCGTTTTTGATTCTGGCCCTCGCCTTAAACTTTCCGACCGCGCCGCTGAAGTTTCCCGCGAATTTAGGAAGTTCCTTTACCTGAATCTTATTCGGAGTTGTGGAAATCGTTTTCGCGTTAAAGTAGGATTGAAGTTGACCTTCGAGTGAAAACGTAGTTTTACCGAGATGATATTCTCCCGCGCGAAGCGGTATTAAAGAATAAATTTCCTTGTTATACACTGCGATATCGTAGATGTTTCCTTCGTATAAAACCTGATCGGGAATTTTCACGGCGACTCCCGTAAGAATCTCGCTTCTAAAATACGGAAACTGAATCGAGTCCGCGGGATTTCGATCGAAGTACGGTTTACGAACGTCCCTGTAATACAACGTAAAGTAACCGATGATGGGTTCGCCGATCCAAGCTTCCTTCTTACTCGTTTGAAAGATCACTTTTAAGTCCGCGGTTTCGGGAAGATCCTCTCCTTCAAACTGAAAGAATCGATCGAAGAAGGAACCTCCCCTACTCTTCGCGGTTTGTGATCTTGCAAGAACCTGAATCTGCAAAGGACCGGGAACGAATTTTTTTCCGTTCACTTCTATGCTGACCGGAGGAAGCGAAAACACTCCTTGTCGTATCGCCTTGATTCTGAATTTTAAAAGACGTTTTCTAAAAACTTGAAAGTTGATGATCGTGGTGTTCTCTTCCGAACCCGCGTAAAAAACGGTTACGTCCCCGTTGGAAACGGAATTTTGAGGAATGGAGAATTTGGCTCCGATGTCCATCTCGAAAACCGCATACGATTCTTCTCCGAGATGAAACATGTTTCGCGTAACGTAGAATTTTGTTTCCTCGGCAAAAATCGGAAACGTACAAACCAAAAAGGATAAAACCAAAATGTGCTTCACCAAAAAACCTCTCTGTCCCGGCTCTTTCTACTTTTTCTGCGCACCTTGTTCAGATCCAGGGAATCCATGATCCTTTTTGTTTCCTCATCGGTTAGACGATCTCTTGGGTTCTGAGAACCGTGTTCTTTACTATTCTTTTCTTGAGAATCTCCGTTCCCCGAAAACGTTCCGCTCCCGCTCTGCGGAGAATTGTTTTGCGGCTGAGAATTTTTCGAATTCTTGGGTTGATTTTGAGAACCGGAGTTCGCCGAACCCGAATTAGGCGGAGGTGTTCTTCTCAGATACTCCAGATTTTTTCTCGCTTCGGTAAGATTCGGATTGAGTTTTAGGGCTTTGATATATTCTTCCGCGGCTTTTTTACGGTCTCCCATACGCATATAACTGTTTCCCAGATTGAATCTGGATTTCCATTGAACCTCGGGAGAGGACGAGGGAGAATTTGCCGATTTTTCAAAATGTCGAATCGCCTTATCGACGTTACCCGATCTAAACTCTACGGAACCCCGATTGAATTCCAGTCTTGAATCCTCCGGAAAATAGGACTCGGCTTCCTGATACATTTTCAAGGATTCCGAATATTCTCCCTGATTGTAGTGTTCGAGACCCTCGCCGACCCGGTTTCCTCCCGGATCCAACTCTACTGCGTGGGCGGAACCCGCAAAACAGAAACACAGGAACATTAGAAGAGTCGAATATTTCAATGTACGAATTCGTTTCATGCGGCCGTTCCCGATTTCTTTTTTGAAAACAGAAAGTATTCCACGAAAATCCAATCCGCCAAAAGAAGAAGAACTGCTACGAACAGAAATTTTCCGGAACCTTCGGCGCGTTTCAGATCCTTCTTTCTCGAATACAAGTTCTCTTCCAAAGTAAGAATCTCCTTTTTAAGCGTTTCCGGATCGGGAGGATTTCCGTCCAAGGTATAAAAAGATCCGTCGTTCTTACTTGCAAGATTTCTTAAGAAGTTATGATTCATTTTGGAGTGTATGATCCCCGGCGAATTGAAGTTAGGCGTAAGAGTTCCGTCCTTCAAAAGAAATCCGCTGAGCCCCGAATCCTCGTCGTTGTATGCGATCGGTCCGCCTTCCGGTGTTCCCGCGGCCCATACTTGAAAATTCGCGGGAAACGAAATCGGCTCCGGATCGTTTTGATCCTCCCCGTCCGTAACCAAAATCAGAATCCGATTCCGAAAAATCTTTTCAGACTTGAGCAATTCGTCCGCTTTTAAAAAAGCCTTATTCAAATCCGTGCCCCGATCTCCCACCATGTCCACGTCCAAACCGCGAACGTAATCCGAAAACGCGGAGATGTCGGAGGTCATCGGACAGTATAAAAACGGACTGGCGGCGAACACGATCATACCGAATCGATTCCCGGAAAACCCGGGAAGCATACGCAATAGAATTTCCTTAAACCTCGCCAATCGATTGGGCTGACTGTCGATTGCTTGCATGGAAAGACTTACGTCCACAAGAAAGAGTATATCGACTCCCTTGAAAGATTCCTCCCTTTTTTCGTCCTTATAATCGGTTTTCAAACCGGAAAAGAACACGCAGGTCAAAACCGCAAAGATCAGAAGAACTCTCGCCAAAACGAGGCGCGTATTCGGAAAGGAAGAAACCCGTTCGAGACCGGGATAAAAGATTCTCCATTCCTTTATTTTATAAACTACGAATATTCTAAGAATGGAATATATTATCCAGACGACCGTCACGGCGAGGAATACGCTTTTCAGATACGAGGAAAATTCGTAGTTCATACGTAATACCTGAAAAAGAAAGAACGTAACATCAGATCCAACAGCAGAACCGCGAGCGCTCTGTAGAGCCAGATCTCGTATTCCGTTTCGCGGACTTCCTTGGGAGGAGCCTGCAAAGGATCTTTTTCAAGAGTGTCGATCGACGCAAGTACGGCCCTCATCTCTTCCGGATCTTCGGCGCGAAAGAATTGACCTCCCGTATTTGCGGAAAGCTCTTGAAGAATTTCGAAATTGATCTCGTAAGAACTGTCTTCCTTTCCGATTCCGATCGAATAAATCTTCGCGCCAATATGTTCCGCGAGATCGGTCGCCGTCACCGGATCGATCTTACCCGTATTGGAAACTCCATCGGTGATGAGAACGATCAACCTGGATCTCGCTTGAGAAGTTCTCAATCGATATGTGGAAAGAATGATCGCGTCGCCGATCGCGGTTCCTTGTTCCTCCACGGTTTCTTCTTCAATCGTTCCCAAAATTTCGTTGAGAGATTCTCGATCCCCCGTCAACGGAGCCTGCAGATAAGCCGCGCCCGCAAACACGACAAGACCGAGCCGATCGTTCTTTCTTTTTTCGATAAATCTGCGAAGAAGTTTTTTCGAAACACCCAGCCTTGTTTCCGGAAGAAAATCCCTGCTTCTCGACATGGAACCGGAAACGTCCAATGCGATCATGATATCGATTCCTTCTTTTTCATCGGGAAGGAATGTGGTTTTTTTACCCGGACCCGCGAGCGCGACAACGATCAAACTGATCGCGATCGGACGTAACAACGGAAGAAAGATTCCGAGATTTTCGAACTTAGAAAGGACCCCTTCCCTTCTACCGGGGAGGCGGACTTCCATTCTTCGTAAATACATTTTGTTTTTATAATATATGAGAGCCCAGATCCAAACCGGAGCCAGCAGAAAAAGAGCGTAAGGATATTCGAAATTCATTTTTTATCCCAGATCCCTTTCCAATGCGAGAATTTATCCTCTGCATCTTCCTTAGTAAGAAACGCCTCTCCCGGTCTGAATTTTTTTTCAGTAAGAAATTTCCGCCAGGATTGAAGCTCCTTTTCCTCGAACGGAAACTGATCGTATAAAAAACGGAACAATTCGACTTCCGTGAAAGCAGAAGTTTTTCTTCCCGAAAGATTCGCGGATTTTTCGCGGATATAACCGGACAACAAACGAGCGAAGTCCCGCGCGGGAATCGGTTCTTTTTTTAAAAGTTCATTCAATCGAATCTCAAAAACTTCGATTCGTTCCAAGGTCGGCTCGGCCTGAATGATGGCGTCTAACGGAGAATTTTCGGAAGAATAAATCCGATACGCGTAGATCCCGAAGGCAATCAACAAACCGCCGAGGATCAGAAATACGAGAAGTCTTCCCAAATAAGAACCCGAAAAAGTCATAGGAGGAATGATATCGGCCGGCCCGGTATCCGAATCCGGAATCGAAGAATCCACGAGCACTTTCTCTTTGGAAAATTCTTTTTTACCGTTCGAGTCGGTCCAGGAAACGGGAATCCAATATTCCCCCGTAACGTAATATGCGAAGTCGACCGTAAGCGAATTCTCCTTTTTTTCGGAATATAAAACCTCGAACCAGGGAAGATCCGGTGCGTTTTCCGAAAAATGAAATCCTACTTCGGGAAACTGAACGTCCTTCACATCGGCTCCGGTCCATTTGAGTTCGTAACGGATTTTTTCTCCGATCAAAGCCTTCTGCGGCGAAATCGATTCGACCGTTCCGGCGTTCAGATCCGCGACGAGCCCGAACCCAGCGTAGAATATTAGAATCCAAGAATACAATAAAATATGAATTCTCTTTTTCATTTTGAAAAATACCGGATCAGGCCCTTGGATTTCAAATCCTGTTCGGTCAGATCCAAAAGAGAGGACTGAAAAAAGGACCGTAAGGATCTGAGTTCGAATTCCGGAGAAAAACTTTTACCCAAAAGCCCTCCGGCTTTTTCCTCGGGGTCACGGGTATAAAAAAAGGACAACATAGATTTCGGAGGATCGATTTCAAGAGGATCCCTGAATCGAATCGCGTGCAGTGAATAATGTTTTTTCAAACCGGAATATTTTTTTAGATTCCGGATTCCGATGAAGTCGCTTAACAAAAATACTTCCGCGTGTCTATGAACTCGGTTTTTTAGATATTGAAACGGCAAAAGAGGATTTGAAGGACGCGACACGAGATCTCGCACGGAAATCTTTTTTAAAACGGGAAGTAGTTCGTCTCTTGATTTTAGAAAATCGGTTTCCCATTCGACCTTGTCGCAATAAAGAACGATCTTTGCACGATTCCCTTTTTGAACATAAAGAAGCGAAATAAGCGCGAGAACTTGAAACGCATTTTCGGCCCGCGAAAATTCTCCGGAACCCCATTCCATCGAAGAGGATATATCGTAAAACAGAATGGCCTGTCTTTCTTTCTCTTCGTAAAATTCTCGAACGTAAAGTTCTCCGAATCGGGAGGTTACATTCCAATCGATGAGACGAGTATCGTCTCCAAAACTGTAAAGACGAACGTCCTTAAAGTCGAGGCCTCTTCCCCGTTTGGGACTTTCCGCGCTTCCGGTCTTTTCCTTTAAAGAACGGGTCCTGCGTCCGAGCTCCAGGCTCGAGAGAATCGATAAAAATTCTTTGCGGATCATTCGAATCGTCCGGCAAACTCGCGTTTAAGGAACCGGAGTCGCCTCCACAACGGTTTGAATCAGGGATTCCACGTTCAATTCCTCGGAGATGGCTTCGAACGTAAGAAGAATTCTATGTCTTAGAATTTCCACGAGCGAAACCTTGACGTCTTCGGGAATGACATACGTTCTTCCGTTTAAAAGCGCATTCGCTTTAGAACTTTTTAATATACTCAAGGACGCCCGAGGAGAAGCTCCGTGACGGATATAAGGTATCAACTCGGGGATGGTTCTTTCTTCCGGTCTTGTATTACGAACCAAACGAACGATGTAGGACTTGATTTTCTCTTCGATGAATACGTCGTCCACCAAGGATGAAAGTTTTAGGATCTCTTTGGAGGTTACTACCTTTTTGATCTTTCCGTTTTCGGAGTTGAGTTTTCCGTGTTGATCGAGAATCGCGACTTCCTCTTCCAATGCGGGATAACTTACGTTGACTTTCATCAAAAACCGATCCATCTGCGCTTCGGGCAAAGGATACGTTCCGTCCTGATCGATCGGGTTCTGAGTTGCGATCACAAGAAAAGGTTTATCGAGTTTATACGTTTTATCTCCGATCGTGATCGTCTTCTCTTCCATACTTTCGAGAAGAGCGGATTGAACCTTTGCGGGCGCGCGATTGATTTCGTCCGCGAGTAGAACTCCGGTGAACACGGGCCCTTTTCTCGTTTCGAATTCCGTTGTTTTTGGATTGAATACGACTGTTCCGACGAGGTCGGCCGGTAAAAGATCGGGAGTGAATTGAATTCTTTTAAAGTCCAGATCGAGAGCGCCCGCGAGAGATCTTGCGAGCAAGGTTTTTGCAAGTCCGGGCATTCCTTCCAAAAGAACGTGACCCTGACATACGAGACAAACCAGGACGTTGCGAATGACTTCGTCTTGTCCCGTGATTTCTTTTCCCAATTCTTTTTTGAGAGTTTCCAGTTTGATTCTGGCAAACTCCACGTCTTCTGCGGAAAGCAGATCTTTTTCCATAGGGTAAGAATCGGACGACCTGCGATCCGATTCAAGCATTCTTCGAAAAGAGAAACGCTCCGAGCGCTTGTAGATTTAGGTTTTTTCTACATTCTCCCTTTTCTCCATTGACAATACTTACAAATTGTGTAAGCATTAATTCGTTGATCCAAAGTTTTAAAAACAAGGATACCGCAAAAATCTGGGAAGGTTTGTTCGTGAGATCGATCCCGAATCAGATTTCGGAAATCGCTCTTAGAAAACTGAGGATGATCCACAACTCTTCGAGCGTGGAAAATCTAAAATCTCCGCCGGGAAATAAACTCGAGATTCTCTCCGGAGACAGAAAGGGTCAATATAGCATTCGAATCAACGATCAATGGCGTATTTGTTTTCGTTGGAATGAGCAAGGAGAGCATGACGTGGAAATCGTGGATTATCACTGAAACCCTGAAAACACAAAACGTCATCAAGAAAGAACATGAAAAAATGGATTAAAAACCCTCACCCGGGCGACATTCTCAACGAAGAATTTCTCAAACCGCTGGGCTTAAGCGCGTATCAATTGTATAAGGATACCGGAATTCCGCAATCCCGCATCAGCGAAATCATTCACGGGAAAAGAAGCGTATCCGCGACATACGCGCTCAAGTTGGGAAAGTATTTCGATCTTCCCCCCAAGTTCTGGTTAGGTTTGCAAAACGACTACGATCTTATGCAGGCGGAAAGAAAAATTCAAAATCAACTTTCCAAGATCAAAAAACATTCCGTAGCCTGACTTTTCGCGCCGAGGTTCCGACCTAACTTAACGTTTCGCGTCCCAATTGCCCGAGCTATTGTTGCCTCGATACGTTCCGCTGATCGAACGTCCTTCCAAAACGCCCGAATATTTTTGGGAGAATGGGACGTTGCTACCGATCTCGGAACATTTCACGCCGACGCAGGAACGAACGAATTGAATCTGATTTCCTTTCGTAAAAATTCCTCCGAGCGATTCGGCTTTTCCTTTTCCCCAATTGGAGAACTTTAGAATTCCATAAAGTCTTCCGTTCTTCCCTCCGAAAAACTGGAGAGTGCCCTTGTGCGGACCGACGGTAAGTTGATACGTGCCCACAAAAAGTTTATCGTTTGCGGAAAGTTCGGCCGAGTCCGAAGGTTTTTCTTCGGCTAAGAATTCTATCTTCTCCACCAACTCCGTGGGGATCTCCTGATCCGGATCGGTGATCTTTACAAATTTACGATCCATAGAAACGAGAATACCTTGTGTAAAAGATCCGCTATACGTGACCTTCGCGGTTCTCCCGATGTCCGAACCGGGGCCGCAGTTTCTCAGAAGATAACCGATGATAAAAAACAAAATCGCGGTGGGAATAAAAATCGTAAGGTCGCGTTTCCAAAAGGATCGCGGAGAATTTTCAATGCTCATACGATATTATCGGAGAATTTCGAAAAGCATTCATACCGGAAAACAAAAAAGCGGAAGGCAACCTTCCGCTTTCGATCTATCGCTCTTCAGCTTAGCTGAATCGGCGAGACACTGGAAAATTTGCAGGATTACTTACAGCCTTGCATTTCTCCCATTCTTTTGTTTTCGTTTCCGTTGATGTAATACACTTTACCGGAAGCAAGAGTCCAACAACCGTTCTTTTTGTTCGTTCCGACCATGATCGGACCCTCGCCCACTTTAGAACCGTTGTCGTCGTATTCGATCGCCTTTGCGTCGCTTACGATTTCGAACTGTTTGTTTCCGTTTTTGTAATACGTAAACGGAATATCGGGTTTGTAACTCGCCTTAAGCTCGTTAGTCGCCTCATCTATGTTCATGATGGAGAATTGAAGTTTTCCTTTCCCGATCAGTTGTCCTTCCTTGTTATACGCTTCCGCGGAGGACATCATAAACTCGTTCATCATCTCGCCTTTGTAAGCGGGATTTCCGTTGTTCCAATTGAACTTCCAAACGCCTTTGCGCGTATGTTCTCTTTGACCTTCGGCGAAGACGTTTCCGTTTTTATAATATTCTTTCCAATAGCCGGAACGAAGAGCCTTCTTTTCTTTCGGATCTTTTTCCTTTTCGTCCGCCGGAGCCGGTTTCGGTTTGTAACCGCCTTCCATCTGGATCGATCCGTTGTCGTAATACGTTTTCCAAATTCCGGTTTTCAGATCGTCCTTGTAAGAACCTTCGCTTTGAACGGTGCTTCCGTCCTTATGATAGGAAGTTTCCGCGCCTTGTTTCTGTCCGTTTGAGTAATTGGAAACTTTTTTCTTAGCTCCGTTTTGTCCGGGCTCCGCGTAGTATTCCGTCCAAAGACCGTCTTTTTGATCGTCTTTGTAAGAACCCTCCTCATCCATCAGACCTTCGTTGTTCTTTTTCCAATAAGGTCCGTTCTTCTTATCCGCTTTGTAAACCGTGCTTTCGGTCGGAGTTCCGTCTCGTTTTAATTTTTTCTCTTCGCCTTCCTTCACGCCGCCGACGTAAGGAGTGTCACGAAGAACTTCTCCGGTTTCATACAGGGTTTTCCAAGAACCTTCGCGTTTGTCGTCCTTGTATTCACCGGTACGAATGAGAACGCTGACTTTCTTCTTCGTCGCGGAATCTTCCTTCTCCTGATATTCTTTCCAAGCTCCGTTCTTTTTGAACTTCTTGATCTGATCCGGTTTTAAACCGTCGAGTTGTTCGGGAGTACAGGGTTTGCCGCTACAATCCGTAACGACCGGACCTTCGGCCTTCATGTTGAAGGTTTCCTTATATTTTTCCACACGGATATTCGGAGGGAGAATTTGAATTTCCTGATCCTTGCCCTTATTTTCCACGCCGGGAATCGTAGAGCAGGAAACGGCCACGACTGCGAGAAGAGACAAGCAGAGTTGTTTCATGATTATTCCTTGTAAGTTTTGAAAACTTCCCACAAACGTTAAAGAGCCGAATTCAAAAGTCAAGAAATTCCGAAGCCGAGAATCGAACGGCTCCGTGAAATTTATTTTTTGTCGAGATAGTAGTGGAGTAAAATGAATCGGATGAAAGGTCTATAACAATCCAAAGAAATATGGCCGCTGTCCGCATACGTGTTACAAGCGTAATAAGAATCCTTGCTCATATCCACCAAAGGAATCCCAGCCTTTTCGTGAAGAGGACGAACGATTTCAAACCACGGTTCGGGAATGTTCAACTCGTTTAAGACCTTTTCCATCGGCGCAGACGCACCCGGTTTTACGAACAGAGCGTTCCATTTTTTTTCCCGAAGCAGATCCAATATCTTCCCGTAAAAAGAATACTGCATTTCCGATGGAGCATACGAAGGATAAATCCAACCCACCGTTTTACGCGCCGACTCCTGAATCTTACCGAAATCCTTTTCGACATACGCGCCCGCGGGAGAAATCGAATTTCCCTTATCGGTTTTGAGCGTTGCGATCGTCATAGACTTCAACATCTCGCCGATTTCAAAATTCTCGTTTTTCAGACGTTTGATTACGTTTCCGACATAGGGTTTGTTGTAACTCACACCGAAAAGAAAATTCGCGAAGTAATAGTTTACGTTTTCCTTACCCAATGTCCATGCGTATTTTAGAATGAAGATCGGATCGAAGCTGTTTGCTAAATTCGATTTTTTGAATGTAGTGCTGTTCTTGTTGAATTGAAACGGATCGCTTTCGATCACGATCAGATCCGGATTCACCCCGCCCTTGGAAAGACCTTCCAGAAAGTAGAGATAATACGCGGGAGTCGTAACCGCGGAAGAAAGATTGTAGATATCCCAATCCGGATAAAACGCCTGAAGATCCGAGTTCTGAAAGTAAAGCATCCGGGAAGAACCCATGAGAATCATGAGTTTCTTTTTCTTTTCCGGGTTTTTGGAATATTCTCCCTCGGAACCGTATTTGGAAACGATCTCCTGGAGAAGTTCCTTTTTGACGTCGTAGTAGATGTAAGTGAATTCTTGTTTTACGTAGTCCCGGACCTTATCCAAAAAGAAAATTTTATCGAATAGGAAGATTGCGAAAAAGAGAAGAACTGGATACCAGAGAAAGGGCTTGGACTTCAAGAGATTCTCCCGGTCGAAGAAGTTAATATGAAAAGAGCCGGTAAAGACACCGGCTCAGATTCTTTGAGAAGCGGGTAGCTGTCAAATGAAATCAGGCAGTTACCATGTCTTTCTGGGAATGTTTGCGTTTCTTCTGAAGATCCGCGAACCATTCTTCCCCGTGCTTATGATAAGCGACAAGACGTTTCACGTAGATTCTTCTTTCGGGAATCAGAACGCGTCTTGCTTCATGAATGATCTCTTCTACGATTTTTGCGTGAAATGTGAAGTGACT
This sequence comes from Leptospira barantonii, assembly GCF_002811925.1. Taxonomy (NCBI): domain Bacteria; kingdom Pseudomonadati; phylum Spirochaetota; class Leptospiria; order Leptospirales; family Leptospiraceae; genus Leptospira; species Leptospira barantonii. Next base: position 24,334 of record NZ_NPDS01000004.1, on the reverse strand, counting down.
GGAAAACAGATTGAAGTATTCACGATCGGAAGTTTCCCAAGGTCTGGAAGCGATGTCCGTAAAATACTGTTCTAACTGACCGATGTCCTGCTCGAAGTCCGATTCATAAGGAGAATTGACGACGGCGATCGTATCGGTGAGGTCTGTGAGGGTTTGAAAGTAAGTCTCTAATTCAGGTAGTTCCACAGGTAAAATCACCGTTCCTATAGGTTCCTTTTACCATTTTTTTTAGAGGCCTTGCACGTTCAAGATTTTTTGAGATACTCTCTCAAATGTTTTCCTTCTTCATCCCATCCTTCGGAGGCCGCTTCGATCCAAACGTCGTACTTATCGCCTAGGGGATAACCGGAATTCGTTACGACCAACTTGGAAGAATTCTCACTCAAAGAATGAAATTCCAGTTTCAATTCGATATCGCCTGCGGGATGATCCTGCCAAAGCAGTATCAATTCTTTTAACGGTATTATCTTTTTATAAATACCGTTGGTTGTGAGATCGCCTTCCATTCCGAGTCTCCAAGTCCAGGCAAAGTTAGCGCCTTCTTTCGGACGACCGGTTACCTTATCCGCGAGCCAGTGAATCAATTCTTCGTTCACGGTGACCGCGTTCCAAACTCTCATCAAAGGATAGTCGAACTGAAATTCCTTTACAACACTTCTCGTTTCCATGCTTCCCTTCTAGTGAAAATCTTTATAAAGTTTTTTGAATAGAGTTCGCTCCAAAAATCCCGGAGCAATATTGCGTAACCATTTTAAAAAGAATCCGGAGCTGTCCATGATGACGAGTTTCGAACCCGGATCTTCCACCGCTTCGATCATCTTAAGCGCGACTTCTTGCGGAGATTTTATTTTTTTACTCGAATGTTGCGCCTCGTTCAAAACGTTTCCGTCTCCGTCGAGACCGGATGCGCGCAATTTCGTTTTTGTATAAGGAGGACAAAAAATGATAAACGACAAGCCGTCTTCGGAAAGTTCGATTCTTGCGGCTTCCAAAGCGGCGTGTAACGCGGACTTCGAGGAAGAATACGCGCTTCGACCCGGAATGCCGTAGAGCCCGCTCACGGTGGAAGTCGCGATCACCGAACCTCGGTTTAATTTGATCTGAGGCAGAAGTCTTTGGATCAAATAGATCGGTCCGAAAAAATTGATGTCGAAGGTTTTTCGAAAGGTTTCGATGCGGGTTCCGTCAAACCGAGAATGTGTGGTGACGCCGGCGTTCGCAAAAAGAACGTCGATACCTCTGAGGTCTTTCGAAATTTTTTTAACCGCCTTATCGATTTCCTTTTCCGAACTCAAGTCGGTCGGAATGTGAATCAGATCGGCCGCGATATTTCCTTTTCGCTTTAACAAGGCAGGCTCGGTTCTGGAAAGATTGACCAATGTACAATCCAGTTTGGAAAGGATCTCGAGAACGGCTTCTCCGATTCCCGAAGAACCTCCGGTGACTACGATCGTCTTGTTTGTCCAGAAGGAAGGGTCCATTTCACAGAGCATTCTTCCCGCAAGAAGGAAGTATTCAAGAATTTTTTTACGCGCGTCAGAGCGGCTTTGCTACGAACGCGTGACGTTTATCGGACCGTGAGCGCGCTCGAATTAAACGGATCCTTAATCACGGAAGATAAAATCTTCTCCAAAATCGCAAAAGAAACCGAACTAAAACTGATCGTCTAAAGTAAGTTAGGCCGATCCGTTGTCGTTTGCGCTGACCTCGTCTTGAATCACTCTCGCTTCCGCACGGAACGCGATATACGACCAAACCCATGTGATTAAAATCGTAACCTTATTCTTAAATCCCACCTGATAGAACAAGTGGACAAAAAGCCAAGCAAGCCAACCGAAAAGACCTTTCATCTTGAGCACGCCCACTTGAGCGACCGCGTCCGTTCTTCCGATCGTAGCCATCGCGCCCTTGTCGATATAATGAAACGGTTTTCTTTTTTTGCCCTTGAGATCGTTTTGAATCGAGGCCGCGACATATCTTCCTTGTTGCATCGCAACGGGAGAAACTCCGGGCAAAGGACGTTCCAATCCTTTCGAATAATTGGCGATATCTCCGATCACAAAAAGTTCGGGATGACCCTCTATATTGCAGAATTCGTCCACCATCACTCTTCCGGAACGGTCCAAGGTGGCGCCTAACGTGCTTGCGATCGTATTCGCCTGAACACCCGCCGCCCAGATCACGGTTTGAGTGGGAATCGTTTTTCCTTCCAGCTGAACCCCGTGTTCGTTGATGTCGATCACGCGAGTTCCGACAAGAACTTCCACTCCCCTACTCTCCAGACGTTTTTTGGTGAATTCTCCCAAAGACGCGTCAAAGGTCATGAGTAAACGGGGAGAAGCCTCGATCAAAGTGATCTTGGACAACGCGGGATCGATGGTATGAAACTCGTCTCGGATGATCTGATGCGAAAGTTCCGCGATGGAACCCGCGAGTTCCACTCCGGTCGGTCCTCCGCCTATGATTACGTAGTTTAACAGCGATTTAACGACTTCCGGATCTCCGGACAATTCCGCTTTTTCAAAGGAAATCAGAAGTTTATGACGAATTTTCAGGGCGTCCTTGAGATTTTTCAGACCGATCGTATGTTTTTCCCAGTGATCGTTTCCGAAATAACTGGATTTTGCACCGGCTGACAATATTAGATAATCATAATTTGTTGAAGTGTTTTGATAATAGACCGTTTTAGTCGCCGGGTCGATTTTAGTCGCCTCGCCCAAAACCACGGTTACATTCTTACTTTCCCCGACCAAAGAACGGGTGGGAATCGCGATGTCCGCGGGACTCAAAACCGCGGTTGCAACTTGATAGAGTAGGGGTTGAAAGAGGTGATGATTCTTTTTATCGATGACCGTGATCTCGAGATCGGCGTTCTCGGAAAGTTTTTTAACGGCTTGCAAACCGCCGAAACCGGCGCCGATGATGACTACTTTCTTTTTCTTGGATTCGCTCATGTGTGAGGAAATTCCTCCTGTATTTAAGCTTTTAAATCCAGTTTTCTAGAGAGGAGAAATTCCAGAAAGTCTTCTGCGGTATCCGACACAATATTTTGCACTTCGTCGAAGTCCTTCAAGGTTCCGTAATACGGATCGGGAACTTCGGAATCTTTTTTGGAATCCTTTTGAAAAAAACGAAACAGTTGAACTTTCTTTTTTTCTTCGTCCGCGGACGTAAGATACAAAACGTCCTTTTGATTCGATTTGTCCATGGTGAGAATGTAATCGAACTCTCGAAAATCTTCCTTTCGAAACTGTCTCGCTTTGTGAACGAGTTCGATTCCTTTTTTTCTCGCGGCTTGTCTCGTTCTCGGATCGGGCAATTCTCCGATATGATAGCGTGACGTACCGCAGGAATCCACGTAAAAGGAAGATTCTAAGTTACGTCTTTGAATCAAATCCAAGAACGCGCCCTCTGCTGCGGGAGAACGACAGATGTTTCCGAGACAAACGAATAAAACCCGAATCGGATTTCCTCCGTGCGGGTTTTGTTTTTCAAAAGAATGATTTATTTCAGAGTGATCTTCGACCATAAAAACTCAGGAATCCATTTCATAAGATATCCCACGAAGGCCCATGGGAACCAAGGAACTGTAGCCGATAAAACATTGTTTTCAATTCTTTTATAAATTTTTTGTGCACCCTTCTCCACCGGAACGACAAATGGCCGCGACTTCATCTGATTGTTGATCGGAGTGTCTATAAAACCCGGATGAATCACAGTCACCGAAATTCTAAAACGTTTTATTTCACCTCTCAAAGCTTCCATATATGTGGAAAGTCCAGCCTTCGAGGAAGAATAACTCGCGGAACCCGGAAGCCCTCTAAAAGAAGCGACGGAAGAGATCGCAACAATCTGACCCGACTTTTGTTTTTGAAAAATCGGAAGAACCGCTTCCACACCGGCCATCGCTCCGATCAAATTCGTTTCAATCACCGCGCGATCCGCTTCGAAACTTCTTCCTCCATAAGAAGAAGTCGTTGAGATCCCCGCGTTTAAAATGATCAGATCCAAACCTCCGAGTTCCTTTGCGAGTTTCGGTATCACTTTAAAATTCTGATCCGTGTCGGAAACGTCGAGCGGAGCAAAAAGAATCTTCCCTTTCGCACCGGCTGACTTCAATTCTTCGGCGATCTTCTTCAAAGAATCCTTTCTTCTCGCCGTAAGAGCCACGTTGGCCCCAGCTAACGCATACAATTTCGCCAATTCTTTACCGATTCCGGAGCTTGCACCTGTGATGATTACATTTTTCATAAAGGACAACTTAGTGTAAGATTATAACTTGCTTCAAACATTAATTTCAGCTCAGGACGCGTTTATTTAGTTTACTGAAAAAACCTTCAAACCTTAAGTTTGTAAAATAAGCCTCTTCCGGGAGGCCGTGCGAAAAAGAAGGTGGTAAGGTTATGGACCTGAACCAGCAAGATGAAATTACCAGACTCAAAGGTTTGGTGGAACTTTACGAAAGAATTTCCAGGCTCAGCGAAAGTGAACTTTTAGCGGCCGAAAGAATTCTCGAAGCCCAAGAGAACAACGCGGGAATGGCGAGGCTTGAACTGATCAAGATGAATGAACAGCTCAAAGCCATTCGAAACATCGGTCCCGATCTCAAAACCAAGGTCATATCCTTGTTACACGACCAGGAATCGGGTTTGAAAGAATTCAAAATCCGCATCCGAGAACTTTCCGCCAACAATCCTTTTTTCTATTCCGACTTTTTCAGAATAATATCCCATCTCGAAATCCAAGAGAACGAAGCGCGGGAACTCTGGGACGAAATTTACAATCACGGCGAAAACATGAGTTCTTCCCTGGGAAGAAGCGTGAACTTCGTAGTGTCGATGTTGGATTACATATTTAGTAAAAATAGAATCATCGAAAACCCGAAGATCGTGGAACTCTATTCCTTCGAAGAGATCATCCTAAACACGGTCATCGACGAAACGAGCGGAATCTACAACCGAAGATACTTCAACATCATTCTCAACAAAGAAATCAACCGAAGCGCGAGATACCAAAGGGACTTTTGTCTTTTGATCTTCGACGTGGACAATTTTAAGATCGTCAACGATACATACGGGCACGGATTCGGTGACGACATTCTCCGTTTGATCGCGGGAACGATGCTCTATTCGTTTCGACAAGAAGACATCTGTTGCAGAATCGGCGGGGAAGAATTTGCGGTGATTCTTCCCGAGACTCCGAAGGAAAACGCGCTCGTAGCGGCGAATCGTTTTCGGAATTATCTTCTCGAGGCGTCCATGAGTCAGTACGGTTTGGCTGTAACGGTTTCGGGAGGAATCTGTAGATTTTCAGAGGACGGAAAGGATACGAACGAATTGTTTAAGAACGCGGACGCCGCTCTTTACAAGGCGAAAAAAACGGGAAAGGATCGGTTCCTCGTATTTTCGCCGGATCTATAAGAACGATCAAACGTGGATCGATGATTCGATCAATCTTCGGGAACCCTATATTCGTATTCTCCTGAATATTCTTCCAACTTTGAAATGAGAATCGCGTTTGTGTTCGCCAATCGATCCGCAAGAATACGAACCATCTTAGCCGAAAAGTCCGGGTTGTTGATTAGAAATTTCTCAAGTTGTTGTTTGCTTTCGATCACCGCAAGTTGACAATCTAAGATCGCCTTCGCCGTTGCGGTTCTCGGCATCGCGCGGAACAAAGCCATCTCTCCGAAAAAATCCCCTTTTTTCATCACTGCAAGACGTTGTACGATGTTCTTTCTCGTAAAAAAGACTTCGACCGAACCGGAAAGAATCACATACATCGCGTTATTCGTTTCACCTTCTTTAAAAACGATTCCGCCCGCCGGGATCTGCACCTTGTTCATTTTTTAAACCGACCTAAAATATTTGCTTCTTTACCAAAAAATCGCATATTGACAGATGAATATTAATTCTACCCCGGAAAAGTACACTCTTTTATGATTTTCAACCTTTCTCTTTTTATGGATACGTTCGGACTTTGTATCCTGATTCTCGCCTGTATTGTTTCCGATAAACCTTCTCGGATTCTTTTTTCATCTCCTCCGAAAAATCAAACTCCGGGTGGGAGAAGCGAGTCAGTGGACTTCATTCGGGGACTTGCGATCACCGGTATCGTTTTTATCCACGTGAATTCCTATTATCAATACTTCGGTCCGAATGAAAACGCGTCCGCGTTGACCCTCGCGCTATCCAATCTTTCCCGTTTCGGAGTTCCGGCCTTCATCCTTTCTTCCGGAATTTTTTTAAAGCCTACAAACCTTAGAGACTACTGGAAACCCAAGTTCCTTTCACTTCTACTTCCATATTTCATCGTAAGTCTTTTAGCGGCCTATGTAAAACTCGGAACCCTACCCGACATAGGGGATTTTTTAATCGGAATCGCCTTGGGAACCTGGTGCGCGCCCTATTATTTCGTTCCCCTTTTGGTTTCGTTTTATGTAATATTCCCTTTTTGCGACCGCTTTCTCGGCCAGTTTAACACGAAAAAGGCGGTTTTATACTTTTTATTTATAGCGCTTATACTGAACTTCGTATCGAACCACGTATTTCGTTATTCGGACATCGCTTGGATCAAAACGATCGAGCCGATTCTTTTTACGGGTTTTATTTTCTTTTTCGTCTTCGGCTTGTTAGCCGGGAAGTGGTTCAAAGAACCGAAAAATTTTCTGATTCTTTCGGAAGAGAAGTCGTCCCCCCTCCCCTACTCCCTTCGAAGAATTCTTTTTTTCGGCCTTTCGATCTATTTGATCGGGGTTTTTGTGGCGGGTTATCTCTGGAAGTTCGATTCTTCCAATCACCTGATCTTTTATCCTCTCGCGGCCTTTCTGTTTCTTTTCTTTTGGGCGGAAAAGGTCCAGGAACAAAAGCGACATAAAAACTGGATCCACACCTTTGCGTTTGTGGGCAAAAACAGTATGGGAATTTTTCTTCTGCATCCGATTTTGATTCATCTGATGCACGCTTGGAGCCCGTTCGAATGGGGTCGGAACTACGCCTGGTTTTTGATTCCGGTTGTCGGCTTCGTCAACGTGGCGCTCCCGCTCGGCGTTTGGCTCGCCGTTACGAAAGTGTTGGATTCGGTTTTCAAACCGGGAAAACGCGGGAACTCTGCGAGTTAGAACTGTGGCCGGGGTTCCGACCACTTTCGAATTACATTCCGTTTGAGAATTCTTTTTTAACCGTCACACCCGAGTCGCGAACGGTCTTCAACGCCTCTCCATAACTCACGAGAATTTTCAGAGCGAAATCGATTCTGTTCCGGATATACGAATCCTCGTTGCTCGTCGATTCCGGGCCGTTCAAAACGTGTTCCGCGTCGCGAACGATGATATGTTCCGGAATATAACAGAGTTTCGTGTTTTTATAACTGCTCATGCGCAACTCCGCGACCGGATAAGCTCCGCCTCGACTGGCTGAAACCGCGCTTATCAAAACTGGTTTGTGACCGACCACGCCCGTATTGCAATAAAGAATGAAGTTTTTCAAACCGGGAGAAGCCATCCCCGAATATTCAGGCGTAACAAAAACGTATGCGTCCGCGCTTTTGAGTTCCGCTTCGATCGGTTTCCAAATTTTATCCCATTCTTCCCCGCCGTCCCAAAAGGAATCGTCCCATACTGGAAGTTTATGATTTCCCAAATCGAGAACCCAAGCCTCGTGACCGAAAGATTCGAGACGGTTTCCCATCCATTTTGCGACCTTTGCGGACTGGGATACCTTCCGGTGTGGACCGGCAATGATTGCGAGTTTCATGTTTTCTCCGTTGTTAGAGGAATCGATTAGTCTTTGATTCCGTATTTCTTTTTAAGCGTGGAAAGTTCCTTTAGGAATTTTTCCCTTTGTTGTGAAGTCAACTTCGACAACTGAACCGTCACCTTTGCGGGCGCGGATTTCCGGGGTGAAATCATTTCACCCCCTCTGCCTTCTTTTTGTTTTAAAAGTTCTTCCAGATTTTTAACGGAAGCGTCCTTACCCGATTTGATAAGATCGGCTACGGATTTTTGATCGAGTCTTGCGATCGAACTGAGTTGTTTTACGTATCGTTCGGTAAAACCCAAAACCTTGGAGACTTCCTCCGCGGTTTTCCGTTTTTCTTTTCTCAAGAACTGAATCGCTCTGCCGACTTCCCAAGGGTTGAGACTTTTTCGTTTTTCGTTTTCTGCGAGCGCCATTTCAAAACATCTGTCTTCGGACGCGGACGTTTCGATCGCGGCGATCGAGTTCCACTTGAGAATCTTTGCCGCCTGAAATCTTCTTTCGCCGGCCACGATCTGATATTTTTTGCCGGACTTTCTGACTACGATCGGCTCGATGAGTCCGAGACGTTTCATCGACTCGACTAAATCCGAAACTTCCTCCTTACCGAAAACCCTCGGCTGTGTCGGGTTCGGCGCAATATCGGAAAGAAGAATCTCCGCTTTGGCCGATTCTTTTTCACCGAACGCGGTAAGAAGATCCATTCCCGCAAAATCGGAACGTTTAGCCATTTGAAATCCTCTCTATCAATTCGTCGGCTAGCGATGAAAACATTTGCATGGCCTTGCCGTCGTATTCTCCCAAAAGTTTTTTCTTCGCCTGGGCCTGTGGGATCGACTCCCTTCTGTAAACGACCGTGTTAAAAACCTCGAAATACTTTCGAATCGCGTCGGCAAGCCCCGCGAGTGCGCGCGCGTCCTCGTATTGATTGAGAACCGCGCCCAGAAGATTGAGCGAAGGATTTGCCTTCTTCTTAATTTTTAGAATGGTGGAATGAAGATCCTTGAGACCTTGAACGCTAAAAGCCCTCGTCTGAATCGGAATCAAAACGTGATCGGCCGCGATCAGTGCATTCTCAAGAATCAAGCCGAGAGAAGGAGGACAATCGATGATGACGTATTTATACGAAGAACGAATCGGTTTGAGCGCATCCTTGAGAAGTTCGAAGTCGTCTCTTTCATAGGGAGTCGTAAAGTTCGCGAGATGAATCGACGACGGAAGCAGATCCAACCCCGGAGCAAGCTGGACCAAAAGATCCTTTACCGGAACCGGTTCCTCGCCTCGATAGCCGAGGGAATGAAAAACGGATCTTTCCACGGAGCCGAAAAAAAGTTGAGTGATGTTCGCTTGCGCGTCCCAGTCTACAAGAAGAACGGGGGCCGATTTGGAAAGCGCTTCTGCGAGACAAACCGAAACGGTCGTTTTACCTTCTCCACCTTTTTGATTGGAAACGGCGATGATCGCGGAATCGTAAACGGCTTCGTTCGCTTTCTGAAAGTATTTTTCGATCGTATCCCGATCGTATTTACCCTTTCCCGATGAAGGAATTTTCCATTCCTTGACCTTCGACAAAAATTCTTCCTCGGACGAAATTTCGTACTCATCTAAAATCTGGCGGGTTGTTAGAGTTTTGGAACTCATGAAAGAACTCTCCGAATCAGAATCGCCCGAATGCGGGATCGATGTCAATTCAATACTATGTCTCATGGATTTCATACCGCTAAAAAACGGAATTGCGTGAGTAGGGTAGGGCGGCTATTCTGCCTTGATCCGCTTTTGCGACTATTTGAGGGTGAAATGATTTCACCCTTCGCAAACGGCCTTAGCTCAAAAATAAAAACAGGCTTATGAATACAAAAAAACATTTAGTCAATACCACCTTAGTTTTTTTCATCATAAATTCTTCCTTCTTCAATTCGATCCAAGCGCAGACTTTTAACGCGGCGGAACCGGAACCTCCAAGACTTCCGCTCGAAAAGGAAAAGCCGATCGCCGAAGAAGAAACCTTTTTTAAAAAGCTGATCCGTCAGTCCTCCTTTACCGTTCTTGCTGGAAGAAACGGAGGCGACAACATCTTCGAAACCGGAACAAAATACGCGAATCTTTCGGGACTCAGAGGCGGCTCGAGAATCACGTATCAAAGGGACTTCAACTACGGAGGACTCGGGTTCACGCTTCGTTGGAAAAAATGGGAAGCGGACCTTAACTTAAAAACGACCGGCCGATACGTAAACGCGGGCGAGGGACGGGACGAAGACTTTTATCTCGGCGACCCGACGGTTGAACGAGGAACCAAAATTTCAACGAGAGAATTTTCGTATTACGACACGCCGTACACGTTTATAGGATCGCGCAATTTTGCGGACGGGAAAGGTCGTCTCTCGATGAAACAGGACAGACAATCCTTGATACTCCGAAGATATTTCGGAGACGGCGATCCGGATTCGAGAAAAGAAGGAAAGGGTCTTTATCTCACCGGTGGTTTTCAATATACGTTTATGAAATACGTCCTCTACGACGTGTTTCAGTTTTTCGACGCAAACCCGGTTTTTTTAAACCGAATCGGATTGGGTTTGAGTCTTTCCTATTCCACTTATGAATTTCCATTGGGACTCGGCTACAGATATTCCAACGGAGAATGGATTTGGGAAACCTCTCTTTCCGGAATTTTCTGGAGCGGCCACTTCCGCGACTTTCACTATCAAAGGGCTCTCAATTTTATCGGAGACGTTTCCGGTTTCGGAGTAGACTTCAATATGGGAGCCGGAAGAATTTTCGGGAATTACGTTCTATTCTTAAAACTCAACGAACACAGACTTTTCGGAGACGGGCATTTTTCAACGAAGGGCGGACTCAGCTACAACGACATTCTTTCCCAACACTTAGGACAATATAAGAATTATATGAACCTAAAAGAATGGAACGTGGAACTGTCTCTTACCGGCTTTCTCTATTAACAAGGAATCACCGGTTTGAAAAAAAGAATTCTTCTCATCAACCTGGGCGGCCCCCGCAACACATCCGAAATCGAAAAGTTTCTGATCGATCTTTTTGAAGACCCGCTCGTATTCGACCTTCCTCTTCCCGAGCTTATCAGAAGACCCTTGGCTCGATGGATCGCGAAAAAAAGAGCGCCGAAAGTCGCTCGCACCTATGAGTCGATGGGATTCGGGGGAGGTTCTCCGATCGTATCCGAAACGGCAAAACAGGCGGACGCGATCGCGAAGGAGCTTCAAAAAATTACGGGCGAAGAATGGGAAGGTCAAATCACGATGACCTGCGGTTATCCGGATATTCGAAAACTCGAACGAGAAACTCTTACTCCTTCCGAAAACAACATTCTTCTTTCCTTATATCCTCATTTTTCAAGATCCACCGTTTTGAGCACGGCTAAACTCGTGGAACAAACCCTCGGCACCTGTCCTTTAAACAAAGAAGGTTGGGTGGCGCCGTTTCATTCTTCTCCGATCTATTTGGAGGCGATTCGGGATTTGATTCTTGATTTCTTTCAAGGTAAGTTGAACGCGAACGAATTCCTACATTCCGAATCATTCGGCAAAGTAGAGAACTGGGAAACGATCGAGCTCGTTTTTAGCGCACACGGAATTCCTCTGAGGCTCATCCAAAAAGGAGATCGTTATAGGGAAGAGATCGAAACCAATGTGCAAAATTTAAAACGACTTCTTCGCGAAAAAGGATTTAAAGGAGAATGTCATACTTCGTTTCAGAGTAGGGTAGGGCCTTCGAAATGGACGGAACCGAATACGATCCACATGCTCGAAGAGTTGGGGAAGAACGGAGTAAAAAGGGTAGCCGTATATCCGATCAGCTTCGTAAGCGATCATCTGGAAACTCTGGAAGAGATCGGGGAACAACTCAAAGAAGTCGCGCATGAAAACGGAATCGGCGAATATCATAGAATTCCGGCGCCGGGGATTTATCCGAAATTCATAGAAGCTATGGCAAAGATCAGCCTTGAATCTACCCTCGCGCCGAAAAACGAATGTCTTTGCGCGAAGTTAGGCGGACATAAACCGGATTTTAAATCGGGAGAATGTACGATCAATTCTTAATTTAGAGAACGATTATTAGAAAGTTTCGTCAGCATGCCTTGCCGTTTCGCATAACGTTCCAAGCTCTTTCCAAAATCGCGCTGAGCCCGATCCCGTATCGGAAATTTCCTTCCACGAAAACTCCTTCGGGAAGACTTCGATCCAGCTCCTTGTTAAACTCAAGAAGGGCCGCGTCATAAACCGGAAGCGCGGATTTCCAAATCGTAACATAGTGATTGAGAGGCGCGGAATTTTGTGTCGCGATTTGCGATGTGATCTTTTTCCGATCCTCTTCCAAGATAGAAACGATTTCCTGTTCTTTCATTTTGGATATTTCAGGATCCAAGGCTCCGCCGAAAATATACGTTTCCGAATAATGACCGTCCGTAACCCTCCCCGTAAAAATCGAAGAGTTCAACAATACCCCTCTCGCGCGAAAACCCGCTTCGGGTGGAAATAAAATTCCGAAGCCGGTCTTCTTACCGAGCAGAGATTCGTTACCGAACCTCGTCGCGGTTACGACTCCGAGAGTTCTACATACCTTTTCGTATCGTTTAAAAACGGGAATACTCGAAGCTAAAATTTTTAAAGACGATTCCAAACCGCAGGCCAATGTGATTCTTGCTTTCGGATATCTTTTTCGAAGAACGGATAGGGCAGGGGATTCTTCCGATCGAAGAATTTTGGAATCGGGAGACGATTGAATCTTAGCCTCCATCGCGTTTAGAAGCTCTCCGAGTCCGCCTCGAAAACTCACCGTTCCTTTTCTTTGTCTGGGAACCTTCGGTTCCGATTTTTTCTTTTGCATCGCCGCGCGCAGATTTTTCCACAGCGGCTCGTTCGAGGAGATCCATTTACCGATTACCAACTCGGCGGACATCTCCTTTAGATTTCCTGCATATACTCCCGCGAGCCCCGGAGCCAACACGTCACGGACGGCCGATTCTCCGAGTACGCGAGTTCCCCAATGATGTACGGATTCTTCCCTTTGCAAGCCGGCGGGCAAGAAAAAGAGTCCGTATAACAGGCGTAAGACGCCCATAAAAGAAAGAGGGATTCGTTTTGGAGAAGAGTCCTTCCAGATATATCTTTTTTTAGAGGTTTTTTGGGTGGGAATGATTTCTAAATTGAGCGCGGCCGCAAATTCTTCCAGCCGATACGAATTTAAGATTCCGTTTGCCGCGGTTTCAACAAGTCCGAAAGGAGTTTGTACGGATTGTATCAAACCTCCCGGACGATTTTTCTTTTCGTAGAGAAGGACCGATTCTCCCTTTAAAACGGAAAGTGTAGCGTAAAGAAGTCCGGTGAACCCGGCGCCGACGACGATATGATCCGGTTGTTGTATGGCCACGGATCTATTTTTGCCGAGACCTTAAAGATTGTAAATCAGCAATCTTTTTAAAATTGGTATCGATATCCGAATGTATACTTGGATTCTAAAGTCGAAGAGGATGCCGCTCCTCCGTTGAAAGTTCCCGAGTTTGCCATCGGATTGTAATCGAAGATCAATCCCTTAGAGGCTCCGTCCGAGATTCCGACCTTGGAGGAAATTTGTCCGCCGAAGATAAACGCATCGGCTAAGTTGATCAGATAAATTCCCGCCAACACTCCGATGCTTGTTTGAAGATTTTTATAAGCCTTATCGACCGCTTCTCTTCTATCCTGATACGGACTGAACTGTTGGTTGTAAACATACAACGCCACCGGATCCGAAAGCGCGGGGGCCAATTGAGGATTTGCAATACCGAGAGCCGCGAGTGTGATCGAATCCTGAGAATACGGATTTCCGTAACCCTCGTAGTCTTTTTTAGCGGCAAGATACTTGCGATTATTCTCATATACCGCGTAACCCGCGGCTAAGAAAAGAGTAGGATAGATGATCGCGGCGAATTGTCTTCCGCTCGCCCATTGTCCCCAACCGGGAAGAATCGCCGATCTTGCAAGCGCGCCGGTTTTTGATACCGCGGGTTTTGGAGGAGGAGCGGGTGGAAGAGGCTTATTTTTTTCGGCTTCTTCTCTTTCCTTTCTAAGACGTTCTTCCTCGTCGTGTTGTTTTTGAAGTTCGAAGTTTCTTTGTTTGGAAAGTTTTTCGTCTTCCATTCTTTTGATTTCGGCGTTGCGGATTCTTTCTTCCTCTTCTTCGTCGATATCCTTATAGATGACTTTTAAGATTTCTTTTTTCTGTACGACTCGTTTGCCTTCCTTGGTTTGAATCGTAATCGTCTTTTGATTTTGTGTGACTACTTTTCCGCGAAAACTTCCGCCCTCGTGCAAAAGTACAGTCTCCGAAAAAACGGAGAATGTGATGATAAAGAATAATGCGAAAATCAGAAAAAGGTTTTTCAAGTATGAAATCAAAACGGTCCTTCCTACTATAAAGTATACGACCCCCGCTAGCAAGAATCGCCACTCCTTATCAATAAATTATTGGACGAAATTTTGACCGAAAACGGAGCGAATGCCCTTTAAATCGCTCTTGAAAAAACTCTCGATTCCGGGCTTTTTCTCCTCAATCTGAGGTCCAGACCCGTACAAACGTTTCTGAGAAAAGGCCAACCCTTTTCGGTCAAAGTGAGAAGATTTCCTTCCCACTTGATTAAATTATCGTCTTCCATGGAGGCCAAATACAGCCTCACATCCCGCAAAATTTGCTCCGGTACTATAACCTTTCCGGTTGTCGATAATTGCAAAATTAACGTTCTTTGTTCCAAATCTTCGGCGTCTAGTTTATGTCCTCTAAGTGTAGCAAAACCTTCTTCGTGGATATGTTTCTGATATTTTTTTACGATTTTTTCGTTTTGATGAAAACAATCCCAACTATCCGAAATTGCGGAAACTCCGAGCCCCAAAAGCATGTCCGTGGTTTTTGTGGTATAACCCATGAAGTTTCTGTGTAAGGTTCCGTTTTTTGCGGCTTCGGAAAGCGAATCCGTTTCCAAAGCGAAATGATCCATTCCGATTTCGAGATAACCCGCTTTCAAAAACATCTCTCTAGAAACCTCGTATAACTCGCGTTTTTCGGAACCCGAAGGAAGATCCGCTTCGGTAAACAATCTTTGTGCGGCTTTGATCCAAGGAACGTGTGCGTAACTGTAGAACGCGATCCGATCCGGTCTAAGCTCGAGAGTTTTTTCCACGGTGCGTTTCATGTTTTCAAGATTTTGTTTCGGAAGTCCGTAGATAAGATCGAAGTTCACCGAAGTAAATCCTATCTTTCTGGAAAGTTCCGTGATACGTTCGGTCATCTCGAAAGGTTGGGTGCGATTGATCAATCTCTGAACTTCCGGATCGAAGTCCTGAACTCCCAAGCTCACTCTTCTGAAACCGAAATCGTGAAGAATCTTGAGTTGTGTATCTCTGGTTCTGCGCGGATCGACTTCCAAAGAAAACTCCGGCTTGGAGGATACATTCATTCTTTTTAATATAGAATCGAGTAAAAACTCCAGATTCTTTTCGGAAAGATAAGTCGGGGTTCCTCCACCGAGATGAAGTTCTTTCAGTTCGCGTTTTCCGATTTCGGGAACCTCTTCGAGATAATTGGCGAATTCCAACAAAAGCGCCTCTATATACGGGTCTTCCACGGAATGATTTTTTGTGATCGAAGTGTTGCATCCGCAAAACGAACACAAGGATTCACAAAATGGAATATGCAAATAAAGTGATAGGGAAGAATTCTCGGGTTTCAAACGATTTCTTACTTTGTCCAACCATTCTTCCGTGGTCGGATTTTCGGACCAATAAGGCACCGTTGGATAACTCGTGTATCTCGGCGCCGGTATATCATACTTTGCAATCAGTTCTTTTGCGGTTGTCATTGAAATGTCTCTCTTACGATTTCTACGAACGTTTTCACATTTTCTTCGGGGGTTTTCGGCATCACTCCGTGTCCGAGCCCGCATACCCAACCGATTCTTTCTTCGGGAGAAAGATCGCGATAGGGCCTCAAAAAGTTTATTAGGGTTTTCTTAAATTCTTCCCTTTCCATAAACAATAAGGTCTGATCAAAATTTCCTTGGACCATTCTTCTTTCGGTTTTTAAAACGTCTTTTAAATCCCATCGATGATCGAAACCGAAACCGGCAAGGCTGGAAATCTCACGGATCATATTGAAGTGCGGAGACGCAGTTCCCCTTCCATAATATCCGACTTTTCCAGGAAAACTATCGGCTAAGGTTTTTACTCCGGGAATCACGATCTCGCGAAAAAATTCGGGAGAAAGGTCCCCTCCGGCCGTGTCGAAGATCATAATCAGCTCGGCTCCGCCTTCGAGTTGAAGTTGGATGTTCGCTTTTAAAAATCGGACGATCTTTTCCAAAAATTCGTTTCTGACATCGGTGAGAGTTTTCGGAAGTGAAAGATTGCCCTCGTGTTTTCCAGAAACCGCATACGTAAACAAGGTCCAAGGCCCGCCGACGAACCCGATGATGGATTTGTTTTTAGGAATTTTTTCCCGAGTCAAACGCATCGCGTCTTTTTGAAACTGCATAAAGGAAATTGAATCTTCCACGGACTTGAGTTTTTTCAGATCATCTTTGGATCGAATCGCAAAACCGAGTGCGGGCCCCGCGTCCGTATATTGAAGTCCCATGCCGAGCGCTTCCAATGGAAAAAGAATATCGGAAAAAAGAATCGCCGTATCGAAATCGAATTCGTCCACGGGTCCGAACGCAACCTCGGCCGCGAGTTCCGGGATCTTACAAAGTTCTTCGAAAGAATGTTTTTGTCTTAAGGTTTGATAGTGTTTATGATAACGTCCGGCCTGTCTCATCATCCAAACGGGTGGAATCTTTTGTGCAATTCCGTTGATAGCGTTTTGATACCGCTCATTCGACATCTTTGATTTCTCCAATCCATTGATAACCGACACCACGCACCGATCGTATGACTTTCTCACCTTCTTCTCCGAAGGCTTGTCTGAGTCTTACAATCGAGTTGTCTATGGTTCGGTTTGTGGGGAAACTTTCTTCTCCCCAAAGTTTATCCAATATTTCGGCGCGACTTACGGTTCGATCTCGTTCGCTTACGAGAAAGTGGAGTAGGGCGCAATCCCTTTTGGACAAAGGGAATTCTTCGTTTTCTTTTTTGATTTGAAATCCTTGAAAGTCCAAGACGTAGTCTTTATAAAAAAATCTGGTTTCCTCTATGGAATGTTTATGAGATTCTAATACGTGTTTTACTCGGATTAAAAGTTCTTTGAGATGAAACGGCTTGGGTATGAATTCTTCGGCGCCGAGTTCGAAACCTCTCAGTCTTTCCGGCGCTCCGGCTTGTGCGGTTAAGAATAGAAACGGAGGACAATCCTTTGTTTCTTTCAATTCTTCCGCGAGCGTAAAGCCGTCTCCGTCCGGCAATCGAACATCCAAAAGAATGAGATGAGGTCTTTCGTCCTTTACCAACTTCTTTGCGGAGACCGCGGAAACGGTCCAATGAACCTCGTAACCTTCTTTTTGAAGACGTTCTTGCAGAGTTTCTCCGAGAGAACGATCGTCTTCGACTAACAGCAATTTGGCTTTCATCTTCGGCCGTCCTCTTTTCCCGAGCCAGGAAGAATCAAGTCCACGCGAAAGCCGGCGCTTTGTGGAATTACATGCATGGAACCTTTCATCTTCTTGGTTAATTCTTTTATGATATAAAGGCCGATTCCCGTTCCGCTCGTGCTCCCGTGTCTTTGAAACGGAACTCCCAGCGCTTGGTGTTTTCCGTCAAACCCGCTTCCGTTGTCTTTTACGGTAATCAACACCTGATCGTTTTTTTGTTTTTCGGAAATGACTTCGAATAGGCTAGCCTTTCCGTGTTTGATGGAATTTTCGACGAGATTTCTAAAAATACTTTCGAGAGCCTTTCGATCGGCGCACACCGAAACGTTTTCGAGATGCGAAAGATCGATCTTCAATTCCGGAAAATCCTCGGCGATCGAAAGGAAGATCTCAGGCACATTCGTTTTTTCTATATAAAGAATTTCGGATCTTGTCAGACTTGCAAGATACATCGCGCGGTTCATCTGCGATTCGATTCTCACCGAATCCATTAGCAATCTTTGAATCAGTTTACTTTCGTTACGATTCGGAAGTTCTTCTTGAAGACTTTCGGCTTGCAAACGAAGACTTGCGAGCGGAGTTTTCATTTCGTGTGTCACGGTGGAAAAAAAATCGTGAATCATTTTGTTTCTTCGAATGTCCCGATACGAAAGCCATATCAGCGTTACACCGCCGATAAAAAGCATCAAAAGGAAGAATGTTCCTTCCATCTTGATCATTCTACTTTGTCTTTCCAACACCAAAAGACTTTCCGACGCGGAAGAAGCGTCTAACTTTGCGCTCAACCCCGCGACGATGTTCGTGAGTTTGAGTCCGAGCCAAAACCACCAAACACCGAGCGAGACGGTGACCAAAAGCCAAACGATCGCGAAAAGAATTCTAGAATTTTTCCAAAGAGAAGACATTAAAGTTCTTTCAGAGCCTTGTCCGCTATCTCCAAAGTTTTTGCGATGACTCGATCGTCGTGCGCCCAAGATAAAAATCCCACCTCGTAACCGGATGGGGCCAGATAAATTCCGTGCTTTAGTAAAGCATGAAATACTTTTGCGAATCCTTCTTTGTGTCCTTCGGGGATTTGATCGATTCTTCGAACCGGTTCTTGCGTTTTTTTTCGAAACCAAAATAGGGAAGAATGGGTTACAGCCTCCCATTCTTGACTGGATTTGCGATCCAGAAGACGGATCATTTCGGTTGTTAAGATTTTGGTCCGATCGTCTAACACAGAATAAACGGAATCCCTTTGCGCCTTTTTCAAAGTCGCGAGCCCGGCTCTCATCCCGAACGGGCTTCCGCTCAAGGTTCCCGCCTGATAAACGGGACCGGAAGGAGCGACCAGATCCAAAAGATCCTTTCTTCCCGCATAACATCCCACGGGAAAACCCCCGCCGATGATCTTGCCGTAGGTTACGAGATCCGGCTTGATCCCGAGTAAACCCGCCATTCCTTGAAATCCGGTACGAAATCCGGAAATCACTTCATCAAAGACGACTAACGTGCCGTGTTTTTTTGCGATTTCAACGATCTTGGTTAAAAATTCCTTTCTTTGGATGAGAAGTCCGTAGTTCGCCGGAAGAGGTTCGATGATCAACGCGGCTATATTCTTCCCTTCGGTTTCAAAAATTTTTTCAACGGCTTTCTCATCATCCAAAGGAAGTACGAGCGTGTTTGCGATCGCCGTAGCGGAAATCCCCGCGCTGTCGGAAGAGGATTCTCCGGCAAGTCCGGAGCCCGCTTTTACGAGAAGTGCGTCGAGATGACCGTGATAACATCCGTCGAACTTTAAAATTTTTTCACGTCCGGTAGCCGCGCGAGCAACGCGAAGCGCGCTCATTACGGCTTCGGTTCCCGAGTTGACAAAACGAACTTTTTCGGCCCAAGGAATTTGGCTCGTGATAAACTCTGCGAGTTCGAGAGAGTATGGCTCCGCGGCTCCGAAACTCCAAGCAAGACCCGCGGTTTCACGAACGACTTCCTCCACTTCAGGATCACGATGACCGAGAATCAAAGGCCCGAAACTCAGACAATAATCGATATATTCTTTTCCTTCGATGTCGGTTAACGTGGCTCCGTTTGCGGACGCAAAGAAAACGGGAGTGCCTCCGACCGAACGAAACGATCGCACGGGAGAATGTACGCCGCCCGGAGAAACCTTCTTCGCTCTTTCAAAAAGTTCATCCGAGTTCTTTCCTTTCCAGGATTCGGAAATCAATTTAGAATTGGTTGTGTGTTGACTCAAGATAATATCTCCTTGCCTCTTCTTGCGGCGTAGGTAATCAGATAAGCCGATCCGGCTCTGGAAAAGATCTGCCAGGTTTCACGCAAGGCCGCGTCGAAATCGCAGAACCCGTTTTGTGCGAGATAATGAATCGAAGCGTATTCTCCACTGACCTGATACGCACCGGTGGGAAGCCCGGTTTTTTCGCGGATCGGACCGATGAGATCGATCGAAGTCATTCCCGGTTTGACCATCAGAAAGTCCGCGCCTTCTTCTTTGTCTCGGATCGAGGAAAGAATGGAATCCTCCCGATTGCGAACGTCGATTTGATAGGAGGAACGATCCCCGTGCCCCGGCGCGGAATCCGCGGCGGCTCGAAACGGTCCGTAAAAATTACTCTTAAACTTGGTAGAATAACTCATAATTGGAATATTCGAAAATCCGTATGTATCTAATATCTCGCGGTGACTTTTGACTCTTCCGTCCATCATGTCGCTCGGGGCGATTCCATCCGCACCCGCCTGCGCATACGTCAACGCGATCTGAGAAAGATGTTTCACCGAAGAAGGATTATCGATTCTTCCGTCCTCATGCAAAAGCCCGCAATGTCCGTGAGTCGTAAGGGAACACATACAAGCGTCGATCCACAAAAAAGCATCGGGAAATTCTTTCTTTAAGGATGAAATGGAACGTTCGTAAAAAGATTTCGGAATTTCAGTATTGGATTTGAGCTCAGGAACCAAAAAAAGAATGAAGTGTTTCAGACCCGCTTTCAGATCCGATTCCACCTGTTTCAAAACGGAAGCTTCGGTGTCCCGAAAAACTCCCGGAAGAGAATCCATTCTTTCCTTTTCCTTAAGTCCTTCCACGATAAAGAGAGGCTGTATTAGTTTTTTTGAATTTAAACTTTCCGAAGACGCAAGATCCCGGAGCGGGGCGTTAAGACGGATTCTTCTCTGTTTGGTTTCCAAGCTCTTTTCCTTTGAATTCTTTGAGTCCGAGACTCTCAAGCCAGGACTCGTAGTGTATAAAGATGGATAGGTTTGCGGATTCTCCCAGAACTTTTCGGATATGAGAGGAAGTAATTCCGGGTCCGCAGGCGTGAAATCGATTTCGAATCTGCGGAAAAAGCGAAAGCGCTTTGTCGAACTGCGATGCGCTCATCCAAAAGAGGTGCGTCTTTTCGGAAAGATCGGGATAATCTTCCATCGCCTGAGTTTGATACGTAAGAACACGTTCGATCCCCGAAGCGACTTCGGTCGAACCGACGTGTGTGCACTTCACGAAGTCCAAAGACTTTCCAAAAATGGAATATTTCGGAAGTTCCTCTTCACCGAGCGCGTCCAAGGAACCGTGCACCCAGATATCGCGTTCGCTGAGTTGAAACCAAGTTTTTAAACCCGAAGTCCAAATCAGCCCTTTGTGTTGCAGGGCCGGGTCCAAGTTCGGATACGCGTTGCCCCGAGTTACGAGCCAATCTTTGGCGATCAATTCTTCGGGAAGAATCATCCGATCTTCTTTACCGTCTGCGGACAACGTAAACCCATGCAAAGAATCTAATGGGATTCTTTTTTGTTTTACGGCTTCGCCGGGAACCGGGTAGGCGTTTGAGAGCGCCGCCGCAGGCGGCGCGGAGTTTACGAAAAATTGTTCCTCGATTTCCAGAACTTCGCCGGCGTCCGTAAGTCCTCTTTGATACAAAACTTTTCCGTACGGTTTATGAAGAATGGAAACTCCGATCTTCTGATGACAGCCTCCGCCGAATCGTTTGAGAATTTTACGTTCTTCTTCGACCGCGGAAACCACTTCCGTGTTGCTCAACGAACGGATCAGATTTAAAACCCAAGAGTCTTCGGTTCGGGATTCCGCCGCGATCGCGCCTTGCGCGGGCGCGGTGGGATTTAACGAAAGAGGAAAGATTTGATACGTGGATTCTGCGAGAGCACCCCTTAAGAACTTTCGTATTTCTTGATATTCTAATTCGTCAGAATTCAAAAAACTTTCGGACAAAAGACGGTCGAGTGCGGCTTTGGCAAGAACAAGTCCGTCCGCGTCGGATTCTCTCCATTTGCGGATCCTTGTTTGAATGTTTCCGCGGACGGGCAAAAAAGTAAGAATCGAATTTTTATAACGGGAGGGGAGGGACTTACTTAAGAATTTTTTAAGGTTATATTCTCTTCTCGGAGAAGACGTTTGAATTTTCAATTCTTCGGGAGAATATTTCGAAAGAGATGAATTTTTCCAAAGAAGAACGTCTCTTTGATCCGCACGATCCAAAACTCCCACGATCGTCGTGCCGGAATGACCTTCAAGATCCAAATCCTTCCAAGAATGGATCACCAGATCCACTTTTTTTTCCACGAGATCCTTTGTAAGATCCTGAGTGAAAACGCCTCGGGTTCCCATTTTCCAAAGAGGGGTTTGCAGATCCTGATCTCCGGAAGCTTCTCTAAAATGAAGTTCGACCGGAAGGTCCGGGAATTTTTCCCTTAAGGCACCGAGTACAAGGTAGGTTTGAAGTCTTGCGAGAGCGCTTTTGCGGGAACCGATCTTCAGAACGCGGGACAATTCAGATCTTCCCAACCGAAAATGAACTGTTGCGCTTCGAGTTCCCTTTCTTCCACGAGTTCGTCGAGAGCGGGCTGAACCCTTTCCCGAATTTGTATGGCCCTTTCTTCGGTTTCACGCAAAGAATCCAACATCTCCGCAAAGGAAACGTAAGAAACCTGATCCGGCCATTTTTTTTCCAAAGGAACTTCCCTGAAGTCTACGACGACCGTATCCGAAACAATGGAATTCATATAGGAATCCAAGTCCAAAGGAGCCGCGATCACGATCGCTTCCCCGTCCGACGGATTCCATTCGCTTAACAATTTTGTGGAACAACCGGATTCTTTAGAAAGTTCTAATAAACGTTTTTCGTTTCGACCCACGAGGGTAACGTTTCTGTTTTTCAACCAGGGGAGAATTTTCTCCGCAAGTTGTCCCGTTCCCAAAAGTGAAACGGAGTTTTGATCCTTGAGATATTTATTGGCAAGACCGCCGTACGACTGTTCGCCGATGTTTTGAAGATAACGAGAACGAATGCTTCTTGAATCCTGAATCAAACTGTCTCTGAACTTAGCGAGATATTCTCCGAAAGCGGAAGAGGGGAGAGAATTATTTTTGAACTTATCTCGAAACTGAGCGAGGACTTCGGTTTCTCCCAAAAGTCTAGAATGAAGACCGGAAATGACTTCGAGCAAAAAGCGATATCCTTCGTAACCGTCATAGGTTTCTAAAGTAGAGGGTTGATGAGAAGGTTCGCCATGAATCCGACTATCTGCGATCCAGATCGTACGCATACAAGTCATCCAGGAATAAGAACCCGGAATCTCTACATTCTCTCTATCCTTTTGAATAGAATGATAAACTCGCAGAGTGGACCACATATCGATAAAAGAACTATACCAGTTTTAAAGCTTTGATTGTCAAAGAAGTGTCACTACAGAAAAAAAGTTTCTGTTGACTTTATTGAGACTGATTTTCAATTTAGATTTATGCACTTGGAAATACAAACACAGGATTGGATCGTATATACGATCGTAAGCGCGACCGCGATTCGTTTGTTTTTCCCCTTGATCTCGGTGATCCGAGAATTCACAAAAAAACCGTCCGACAACTCGGAAGAAGACTTCGGTTGTTACAACGGCGCCTGCAAAAACTGCGACATAACCCCCGCTTCAAAAAAGAACGATCCCATTCTCCACTAAAGCAAGAGCGACTCCGTCCTCTTCGTTACTGTATCGCGTAACGTGTCTCGCCGTATTTTTGATTTCGGGAATCGCATTCTTCATCGCAAACCCGGCTCCGCTATGAAGAAGCATTTCAAGATCGTTGCGTTCGTCCCCGAAAGAAATAACTCCCTTTCCGTCCAACCCTTTGAGTGAAAGAAAACGGGAAATTCCGGACCACTTGGAAACGGAAACGTTGATGATCTCTACGCAGTAAGAAACGCCCGGGATCTTTGTAAGAATACAACGCAGTTCCGCCGCCTCCGGCAACGAAGAAATTTTTTGAACCAGAGAATCCAGATCTTCCTTACGAAGTGAAAGAAAACATATCACCAAAATCTTTTCCAGATCGGCGGAAAGAAAATCGCCGATCGATCTTGTTCGAGAATGATCTCCTCCCGAATAGTTGTGATACGCTCCGTCCGTGATCGGAATTTCCGTGAGCATGTCGATTCCTTCTTCGAACTTGTCTACGTGAAGAATCGGTGGTGTATGAAATTCTTTTCCCAAAAGAAGAATTTTCTGAACCAACTCGAGATCCAGATAACTTTCCGAAATTCTTTCGGCGTTCGGAGACTTTCTAAGAATCTGCCCATTGTTGGACACGACATGAACTTCTCCCTTGAACTCTTTCGCAAACGCGAACGTGGAATAAAATCTTCTTCCGGTTGCGATCACTAAATTCTTCCCCTGATCGATCGCGCTTTGAAGCACCGAATGGGTGAGAGGGGAGATTCTACTTTTTGAATTGAGAAGGGTTCCGTCCAAGTCGACGGCGATCGTGTGAATTTGGGTCGGATCGAAAGACATAGATTGTTTCAGTAAATCGGATTGGGGATTTTAGAGAATGATTTTTTTGATTTCTTTGACATTGAAGTTCCCGCGTTTTGAGTCGCAACCCATTGCACGCGCGAGGTCATGGGTACCGAGGTGACGTCACTCGGAACCGTATGGGTTGAAGTTTTAGAAAAAACGGAGGAGCGTCACGCATGGGAGCAAT